>NZ_BAAFQO010000008.1:0-111664 GCF_042849115.1 Lactococcus muris
GGACGGTATCGATGCTTACTGGTCAGCAGGCGGCAGCTTTGACAACAGTGGTCCAATCTGGCCGGGAGAAGAAGTGACCAACCAAACCGCTCAAAACTTACAACAAGACCGTGCCCCAATGACCATGAACCAGTGGAGCAACTTGCCTAACGAAGACAAGATAGGCAACTTCTGGGTGGTTGACCACAACACAGGTTGGGCTTACTGGGCCAACAGGCTGGACAGTGAGCAAGCCAGCTCTTACCTGCTTGATGCAGCGGAGATGACAGCTGCCATTGAGGACAAGGTCTTTAACGGCTTTTACTACTATGGGATTCATGTCGAGAGTGGCTTAGTGAGTCCTGACCAGCATGAGGAGTTCCTTAATGACGGGGAGCAACACCATCCGGAGTTAGAAGAATTCCTCCGTGGTATCCAGAACGGGGTGATGTATGATGACGGACCGAACCCATTGCCTAACGAAGACAGTCAACCAGATGCTTTTGACTTTTCGACCATGCGTCCGGGGCGTATCTTTACCATGGCTGGGGAGCAGTATCGCTACCTTGAAGATATGGATAACGGAAACCACATGATTATCCGGAATGCTGCTATTACAAGTGTTTCTTGGAATAATCAGGATATCCGTATGAATGAATGGTATGATAACCTTGAACCAACAGTTCAAGCGATGGTAAGACCGGTGGCAGATACTTTTGTGACGGGGACTGTAGCTTCTGAAGATATTGTGTTTGAGGGCCCCGGTCAATGGTTACCAATAAACTTAAGTGATTTCCCAACGGTTGCGGAAGATTTAACTCAAGTGGATACAGATGGTACTCCACGTGCTTTTGCACTATCTTTAGCAGATGTTACACGTTTATCAGGCCCAGGACGTGCTTTTCCTAATCGTTTAGGGCGTCTTGCCGCTTTTCAGAATAATACCCATCCTGGACCGGCATGGTGGTGGTTACGCACCCCTAGATCTTCAACACAGGCATGGCACGTAGGAGCTTTCCGTGATGCGGAAGAAAATGGTGAATTAGGAAACGGTAATGGCAATATGATAGTTAGCCCAGATAATGGCGGCGCCCGCCCCGCCCTCATCATCAACTCTTCCAACTAAAGAACAAGTTTATAAAACAGAAAGTATGCTCAAGACAGCATTCTGCACGCTGATACAAGTGATTTTTACCTCTTCTTACAAGATATCAATAGAGATATTGCCTAAACTTATGTTATACTAGTAAGAGCAAAAGAAAACACTTACATGTTGAAAGGGATTTTTAAAATATGGAAAAAACACTCGCTGTTAACGCTGGATCGTCCTCTCTAAAATGGCAACTTTATGAGATGCCTGAAGAAAAGGTTATTGCTAAAGGTATCTTTGAACGTATTGGTTTGAAGGATTCTATTTCAACAACCAAGTTTGATGATCAAGTGCATAAGAGAGAGCAAGACATAGTTGATCATCGTCAAGCAGTCTTACTCTTGATGGACGAGTTGATATATTTTAAGCTTATCGGTAGCTTCCGTGAAATCACAGCTATTGGTCATCGTGTCGTAGCAGGGGGGGAGTTTTTTAAGGCGTCAACTGTTATTACACCCGAGGTTTTGGAAGAAATAAAAAACCTTTCGACCTTGGCACCTTTGCATAACCCTGCAAATGTTCTCGGAATAGAAGCTTTCCAACGTCTGCTGCCAGATGCGCTTGCTGTGGCGGTATTTGATACGGCTTTTCACACAACATTACCAGAAAAAGCATACCGTTATCCTATTCCGACAAAATACTATACAGATTATGCTATTCGAAAATATGGAGCACACGGTACATCACACATGTATGTGTCTCGTGAAGCAGCAAAAGCTTTAAGAAAACCACTTGAAGATTTAAAACTTATCACAGCGCATATTGGTAACGGTGCTTCGATTACAGCTATCGAAGGTGGGAAGTCAGTAGATACTTCAATGGGCTTCACACCGCTAGCGGGTGTCATGATGGGGACACGTTCTGGCGAAATGGACCCTTCTGTGATTTCTTATATGCTTGAAAGTGACCCTAGTCTACGTTCAGCGCAAGATGTCATTGATGTTCTCAATAAAAAATCCGGGTTACTCGGCGTATCAGAGTTTTCAAGTGACATGCGTGACTTAGAAGAAGCGCGTAACTCCGGCAATGAAAAAGCCTTGCTGGCTTACGAAATGTTTATTGACCGCTTGAAGAAGTTTATCGCTCAATATTTTGGTGTGCTCAATGGTGCAGATGCGCTTATCTTTACAGCTGGCATCGGTGAAAATGATACAGATGCCCGTCGTGATATCGTCGCTGGCTTGTCATGGTTTGGTATGGAAATTGACCCAGAAAAGAATGTGCGTGGTGCGAATGGTATCATTTCTACCCCAGAGTCACGTGTTAAAGTTTTGGTTATTCCGACAGACGAAGAATTAGTTATTGCACGTGATGTCGAAGCCGCAAAAAATAAATAATCTTTTAGAAAGACCTCACGGTCTTTTTTTCAGATTGAATTTATGGTAAAATAGTAGGGATAAAAAAGAATAGAGAAGAGATAGGTAACTATGGCTGATATTAAATATAAACGCGTGCTGTTAAAACTTTCGGGAGAAGCTTTGGCAGGTGACAAGGGATTTGGAATTGATCCTGAGACAGTTAAAAAAGTTGCTGAGGAGCTCAAGGAAGTGTATGCTCTGGGGGCAGAAATTGCCATTGTTTGTGGCGGTGGTAATATCTGGCGTGGTGTAACTGGTGAAAAAATCGGTATGGAGCGCGCGCAAGCAGACTATATGGGGATGCTGGCTACGATTATGAATGGTTTGGCTCTTCAAGATACACTTGAAGCACTTGGCGTGCCAACACGTGTTCAAACGGCTATCGAGATGAAGGCTGTGGCAGAACCTTATATTCGTCGTCGTGCAGAGCGTCACCTTGAAAAGGGACGCGTTGTTATCTTTGCAGGAGGAACAGGCTCCCCTTACTTCTCCACAGATACAACCTCAGCACTTCGTGCAGCAGAAATTAACGCAGACGTTATTTTAATGGCTAAAAATGGTGTAGATGGTGTCTACAATGCCGATCCAAAACTTGATGAAACAGCAGTTAAATTTGATAATTTGACACACATGGACGTTATCACAAAAGGTCTTCATGTTATGGACTCTACTGCCTCTACAATGTCAATGGATAACCACATTCCGCTCGTTGTCTTCAATATGAACGAGTCTGGAAATATCAAACGTGTTGTTCAGGGTGAAGACATCGGAACTACAGTAGAATAAGTATAATAATAAAATAAAAAGGAAAAATCATGGCAAACGAAATTATTGACAATGCAAAAGAACGTATGAATAACTCATTGAACAGCTTGCAACGTGAGCTGGGACACATCCGTGCAGGACGTGCCAATGCGAGCTTGCTTGACCGCATCTCTGTAGAATATTATGGTGCACCTACACCGCTGAATCAGCTGGCTTCAATCACAATCCCGGAAGCACGTGTTTTGATGATTACGCCTTTTGACAAAACAATCTTGAAAGATATTGAGCAAGCATTGAATGCCAGTGACATTGGTATCACACCAGCTAATGATGGTTCTGTTATCCGCTTGGTTATTCCGATGTTGACCGAAGAACGTCGTAAAGAGCTGGTTAAGGAGATGGGCAAATACATCGAAGGTGCAAAAGTTGCGATTCGTAACATCCGCCGTGATGCTATCGATACTGCGAAAAAGCAAGAAAAGGCAAAAGAAATTACAGAGGACGACTTGAAAGTACTTGAAAAAGACATCCAAGCAGTAACAGATAATGCTGTTAAAGAAGCAGACAAAATGGCTGCAGAGAAAGAAAAAGAACTTTTGGATGTTTAATTTTGTATAGCATGAACATAGAATGATTGATGTACGCATACAAAAACAATCAAAAATAAACGGCTCTGTGGGGCCGTTTTTAAGGAAAAAGAATGAATAATTTATTAGCAACTACATTTTCAGCGATTATTACAGCAGAAAATGATCAATTTTATTTTTTACAGAAAGATGATAACATTCTCCGTCTGGCAAAATCAGAAGGAGAACATCAGATAGGGGATATCGTCACTGGTTTTGCCTATATGGATAAATCTGATAAGATGTGCTTAACCACGCAAGAACCAGCTGCCACGCGCGAAAAATTCGGTTGGGGTACAGTGACAGATGTCCGTCGCGACTTGGGCGCCTTTGTCGATATCGGTTTAGCTGGAAAAGATATCGTAGTTTCGCTCGATGACCTTCCCTTACCTGAAGATAAAGAGCAATGGCCTAAAAAAGGGGATAAGCTCTTTGTCAAAATCGTCGTTGACTCTAAAAATCGCCTTTGGGGCAAGTTAGCTTGGCATCAAGATTTTTGGGAAATGTCAGGCCCTGCCTACAACAATATGCAAAACCAAGACTTACGAGGGATTGTTTACCGTAACAAAGAAACAGGTTCCTTTGTTTATCTTCCAGATAACAACATGCTTGGTTTTATCCACCCTACTGAAACCTTTGGGACACTTCGTATTGGGCAAGAACTTCAAGTGCGCGTCATTGGTTTTCGTGATCAAGACCGTAGCTTAAACCTTAGTGCGAAACCACGCGCCTATGAAATGTTAGATGCTGATGCACAGATGATTCTTGCTTATCTTGAAAGTATGGGCGGAAAAATGCCTTTTAACGACAAGTCAGCGCCAGATGATATCAAAGCGACATTTGGTATCTCTAAGGGACAATTTAAGAAAGCGCTTGGTGGTTTGATGAAGAATAAAAAAATCAAACAAAGTCCTGAAGGAACAGAGCTTCTTTCCTAAAACATCATTAAAAAGTTGGTGAAAGATCCAGCTTTTTTTGTTTTAGGAGGAACACTGTTTCTGATAAAAGAAAAAAATAAGTGCATGAGAGAGGGAGTTTTGTTATAATATCTTCAACGGAGAAGAACGGGGGAAGAGGATGAGCAAAGAGAGAGCGATATTTGCCGGCGGCTGTTTTTGGTGCATGGTACAGCCCTTTGAGGAACAGGAGGGGATTCTTGCTGTGACAAGTGGCTACACAGGAGGTCATGTGGATAATCCTACTTATGAGCAAGTTTGTAACCATCAGACAGGGCATACTGAAGCGGTGGAGATTATCTTTGACAAGGAAAAAATTTCTTATAAAGATTTGGTAGAACTTTACTGGGAACAGACAGATCCAACCGATATGTTTGGGCAATTTGAGGACCGTGGGGATAACTACCGTCCTGTGATTTTTTATACCAGTGAAACTCAAAGGAAAGCTGCGGAGAAGTCAAAAGAAGCCCTTCAAAACTCAGGACGTTTTGATCGCCCGATTGTCACAACGATAGAACCTGCGCAAAAGTTCTGGCCAGCAGAAGATTATCATCAAGGCTTTTATAAGAAAAATCCAGAGCGTTATGCTTTATCTAGCCGTTTACGTCATGAGTTTTTGGAGGAAAACTGGAAATGAGACAGCCCTTTTATACTTATTTGATGCGCCATCGCGCACCAGTTGAGGTGGATGACGTGACACGCTTGGCTAATCTGGCTTTTGCGGATACACAATTTCCCAAACAATCAAAGGACTTTGATGAAATTTCCACCTATCTGGAAACTTATGCCCCTTTTTACTTTAACCTGGGACTTTTTGATGATATTTGGGCAATGTATTTAGAAGCCTAAAAATGGAGGAAAAAACAATGAAAATGGCACACACTTGTTACCGCGTAAGAGACTTGGAAGCTTCAATCAAGTTTTATCAAGAAGCTTTTGGTTTTGAAGAAAAACGTCGCCGCGACTTTTTGGAGTATGAATTTACTTTAGTTTATCTGACTTTGCCGGGTGATGATTATGAGTTAGAGCTAACTTATAACTATAATCACGAAGCCTATGATTTGGGAAATGGTTATGGTCATATCGCTATTTCTGTAGATAACTTGGAAGAACTGCACACACAGCAAAAACAAGCGGGCTTTGAAGTTACAGAGCTTAAGGGGCTTCCTAACTCAGACACGCGTTATTACTTCATTATTGACCCAGATGGTTATAAGGTTGAAGTGATTGCGGAGTGAAATAAAACGTAAAAAGACTGAACTGTTTCGGTCTTTTTTTAATTTCCGTCTGAATATAGCAGGAGTATTTTTTAAGCTTAAAGTATTTTGTTTTTTTCATAAAAACCCAATATGAGTGAAAAAATACAAGGGTCTTCTTATGTTAGACTGAATATACTAAGATAAAAAGAGGAAAAAGAAGTACTGTTGCTTTAGAAAAAGATTCATCTTTGAAAGGAAGAATTGCTATGAAAATCAAAAAATTTGTTGCTGTATCAGCTTTAGGACTCGCTCTGTTTGGAGCAAGCCAGTTAGCCACTGCTGAAAAAGCCTCTGCCGATGGTGTTTTTGGGGATAGCGTGGAAAAGCTAGAGCGCGCAGTCCGTATCTTACAGAATAATTTTACACGTCATGGACGGCAGATAGCCTACTCTAGGACCTGGCCAGATGCCTCTTGGGGGAAGAAGACCTTGACAGCGGAGTATTATAACTGGGCGGTGTCTCATCAAAGTCGTGCCTATGTATCTGGAGGCAGGAGAGGGGAGAGTGGCTGGTATGGACCTGGTTGGAAAGTTTGGACTTCCTCTACAGGTGATTATTATGGGAAAATGGAGTGGAGGTATGAAGCAAGAGGTAATAAGTGGTAAGTAATAATGAATAAAGTCTTAAAGATTACATTGTTGCTTTTATTCTCTTTAGTGAGTGTGATGCTTGCCTATATGAGATTTAATGACATTGAGGCAGATCGGCTGATGCGTTATGTAAGTAAGCCGACTTATACACAAGTGTACCCACCTGAGGTAAGCGAGGGTGAACGATATGAGACAAATGATGTAAAAATACTTGAACGAAAAGATTTTATCTCAGTTATAGAGGAAGTATCAAGGGCGTTCAATACTCCTTTTACTGTTCGTTCCCGCTTTATTGGTGCCGACTATGATGGTAAGGGAAATATCTACTTTAGTCGACCAATGGCCAATATCACATACTTTCAGACTGCTTATAAAAAGCAAAATCAAAGAGAATTTACAGATTATGGTGCTAAAGTAATGGTAAGCAATGAACCGCTAAAAAACTTGACCGATGAACAGTACCAAGGGGCAGCAATATTTTTTGAGTCCGATGTTAAAGAGAAAATATTAGATGCTTTAAGTGAAAAAATAAACCAAAGATTTAATCTGGCAACAAGTTCAAGCAGCTTAACCTCTCAACCTGAATGGTACAATCCTCTGCCTTTAATCACCCGAGGGAATGACATGTACCGTTTTCTTATCAAGATGATTCTTTTTTTCTATTTTATTTTCCTCCTTGTTTGGATGGTCTTGCGAAGTAAGGAGATTGCTATCTATGCTCTTAATGGAATGGGAAACTGGGAAATTCTTCTGCGGATTTATATGAGGAGTTTTCTGTTTGTGCAGCTTTTTGTAGGGTTATTGAACAGCATATTTCTTCTGAAAACTTTCGATTTTCAATATTTGATAAGTCACGGTCTGTTGATGGGACTAAGTCTGCTTCTGGTAATACTTGTTATTGGTATTGTAAGTCGAGCATCTTTAGTAGCCCAAACCAATAATAAATCTTTCTTAAAGCGCGTCCACGTCTCGGTTTATCTGGTTAAAGTTTATATCTTTGCTGCTAGTGTCTCTACAAGTATGGGGATTATTCTTTTGTTAAATAGCAGTCTAGGTTTGATGCATAAGACACCCTTGGACGACTATGGTGTTTTTGCAGGCTGGAATTTAGGTTATTCTGAAGCTAAGGATAACTCGATACACATAGAGATATTTAAATATATCGAAAATAACGGTGGTTTACACGCTGCCAAGAAATTATTGGGGCATGATAAGCTTAAAGACTATCAAGGGGTAGAGATTAACTCTGCCTATCTCGATAAATATTCTGTTAGAGATAGAGAAAACAACCCAATTCACATAGATAAAAGCACTAAAGAAGCTGTTATACTTGTCAACGAACGCTATAAAAGTAAAGTAGAGGAGATAAAAAAAGCTTATAATGACTTGCTAGAGATGCAGGGCGCATGGTTTCGAGCAACAGAAATCAAGTTGTTCTTAATGAAAGATAAACAAAGTATCCCAATATTTGAAGGGGAAGCAGGCGGTGTTTATTCTAATGGTAAAAAACAAGAGCTTGTAGCAGATATAATCGAGGTGCATACGGTAAATAACGCTGGAGTTAATACTTATAGCAATATGTTTTACGGTAGTAATACCCTAGGCGTTTTGATTCCTATAAAAGAGAGTGCAGAAAAAACCTATTTAGAGATACTTCCAAGCCTAAAGAAAGATAAGCTATCCTCAAATTTTGTTTCTTTCGTGCCTACATCAAAAATCGCAGAAATTGAGGTGAAACGCTTTATTGGTGAACCGATAACATGGGTTTTTATGAATATCTTAGCTTTTGTTCTTTTTATCCTGATGATATTATCAACAACGGTAATCTATTTCAAGGTGAATAAGAAAAAGTTAGTACTTAGTCGAGTACAAGGTATTTCCTATTTTAGAACATATAAAACACTTTTTATACTCATTGTTATTCAAAATTTTATTTTCTTAGTTCACTCCATGTTGCGGGGACATGAATTAGCGATTATTGAAGCCTATATACTTTATGCCTTGATTGAACTATTTTTAGTCTTCCACCTCCTCACCCGTCTCGAAAAGAAAGAACTCGTCACGACTCTGAAAGGAGCTTAATAAGTTCGGCAAGTAGAAGAATGTATGGAGAATTTGGTTCAGAACCAAAAAATATAAAGCTTTTGAAAGTTAAACCGTTTAGAAAATGAGCAGTTTTTCTTTTGAACTTGATAAGACGAACTTTAATTTACAAGTAAAGAAATAGAATTATTTCGGTCTTTTTTTAATTTCCATCGGAATATAGCAGCAGCATTTTTTAAGCTTAAAGTATTTCTGCTTTTTCATGGAATTGAAAAAAATAGAAGAAACTTATTATGTTAGACTGATAAAAGGAAATAGAAGACACAGGGAGGAGATTAACAAGTACGGTTCGGTTAAAAAAGATTTATCTTTGAAGGGAAGAATTTCTATGAAAATCAAAAAACTTGTTGCTATATCAGTTTTAGGACTTGCTCTGTTTGGGTCAAGCCAGTTAGTGACTGCTGAAAAAGCCTCTGCCGATGGTGTTTTTGGGGATAGCGTGGAAAAGCTAGAGCGCGCAGTCCGCATCTTACAGAATAATTTTACACGCCATGGACGGCAGGTGGCACACTCTAGGACCTGTCCAGATGCATTCTGGGGGAAGAAGACCTTGACAGCGGAGTATTATAACTGGGCTGTACCACATCAAAGTATGGCCTATGTTCGAAGAGGAGGACGTACCTATAGTGGCTGGTATCCAGCAGGTTATAAGGTTTGGACATCTTCTCGTGGGGATCATTATGATCCCTATGATTGGGGCTTTTACGCTCAAGGAAATCGCTGGTAATCTATGAATAAAGTTTTAAAAATTTCGCTATTGCTCCTTTTTTCAATCTTGTCTCTGATGCTTGCCTATATACGCAACAATGATAAAGAAGCAAAGAAGCTTATCGAAGCTGTTTCGCTCCCAGAATATACCCAAATCTATCAACCTGAAAAACATATAGAAAACTTCTCGGAAGGTTCAGAGCATGAATTTCTGGAGCGTAAAGATTTTATTCAAGTGATGGAAGAAGTCTCAAAGGAGTTCAATACTCCTTTTATCGTTCGTTCCCGCTTTATTGGTGCAGAAGATAATGGAAAAGGCAGGGTTAATTTTGCTCAGCCCCTCTCAAAGATTACTTTTTTCAAAACAGACTTTCAGTCCTCTGATGAAAAGTTTTTTGAAGACCATGGAGAGCAGGTAAGTATTGAAAATGCACCGATAAATAAACTGACGGATGAACAATACCAAGGCGCAGCTATCCTTTTTAAATCAAAAGTAAAAGAAGATGTTTTACAGTCACTCAGTCAAAAATTAAATCAAAGATTTTCCTTGAGAACGACACCCACAAGTTTGGTTACGCAACCCAAGTGGTATGTGGAGATGCCTCCGATTTTGGGAAATAATCAAAGACTAGAGTTTTTTATCAAAGTCATTTTCGTTTTTTACTTCATCCTCTTGCTCGTATGGACGATACTAAGGAGTAAGGAAGTGGCTATTTATTCTCTTAACGGTCTTTCAGCTTGGGAGATTGTTAAGCGAATATATCTTAAAGCTTTTCTTGTCACACAAACTTTTATCACCTTGTTTGCCAGTGTTTTTATTTTACGGCGCTTTGATATTCATTACCTGTCTCGCTTTGCCTTTCTTTTTATACTAAGTCTGCTTCTTATGAGTGGGATTATCGGACTTGTGATTAGAAATTCTCTCGTTAATCAAACCAATGATAAGTCTTTCTTGAAAAAGGCAAATATAGTCGTTTATATTGCAAAAACAGCTGCTTTTGTGGGCAGTGTTTATGCCTGCATGGGACTTATCTTTTTGCTCAACAGTAGTCTAGGTTTATTTCAGAAGTCTCCCATAGATGACTATGGAATATTTTATAAAGGTGGTCTAGGCTATTCAGAAAGTTATGGACAAGCTGTGAGAAGTAAAAATCTTTTTACTTATTTGGAAAATAATGGAGGGTTACATGCAGTAAAGAAATATCTACCTCAGAAAAATTTAGAAAAATATCAGGCTGTGGAAATCAACTCTGCTTATTTACAAAAATATACCATTAGAGATACAGAAGGAAAACCTGTAAATATAGACAAACATAGTAGTGAAGGAATTGTTCTGGTGAATGAGCATTTGAAAAATAAGATATCTGAAATTAAAAAGGGGTATAAAGAGCTACAAGAATTACCAGATGTTTGGTTTCAGGGAAAAGAAATACGTTACCTCTTGATCAAAGGCAATCAAAAAATTCCTGTTTTTGAAATGGACGAGACGGGATTCTATGAGGCAAGGCAAGAAAAAATTCAACCGGATTTGGTTGAAGTGCATACAGTAAAAAATGCAGGCTATAATACCTATATTAATATGTTTCAAGGGGCTAACCCTCTGGGTGTATTGGTCCCCATTAAAGAAAATGCGGAGAAAACTTATCTGGAGCTTTTGCCAGCTTTAAAAAAAGACAAGATTGCTAGTATCTTCACGTCTTTTGTTCCTGTGAGAAAAATAGCTGAAACAGATGTGAAGCATACTATAGGAGAGCCTTGGAGTTGGGTATTTAGAAATCTCTTGGTTTTTATTCTTTTCCTTTTGATGATTTTTTCTACAACGATAATTTATTTCAAAAGTAACAGAAAAAAGTTAGTACTTTATCGTGTACAGGGTTTCTCATTTATAAGAACTTACAGTAGCTTACTTGCGATGATTTTCATTCAAAATCTTGCATTTGCCCTTCACTCAAGGTCTATTGGCTATGATACAGAGGTTATCCAAGCCTATGTGTTGTTTACAATCATCGAGCTTGCTTTAGTCTTCCACCTCCTCACCCGTCTCGAAAAGAAAGAACTGGTCACCACCTTGAAAGGAGCATAAAAACACATGATAGAACTGCAAGAAGTGAGTAAAAAGTTTGGAAAACATCAGATTTTTGATAACTATTCCTTAAGTATCCCAGCTGAGAAAATGACAGCGATACTCGGGAAAAGTGGTGCCGGAAAGTCAACGCTGCTTAATCTGATTGGACTGATCGAAGAAGCAGACGCGGGAAGGATTTATGTAGCTGGACAGCAAGTCCCTAAGATAAATAGCAAAGCGGCTCTTCTCATGCGACGTAACTTTATTTCTTTTCTTTTTCAAAATTTCGCCTTGATTGAAGACGATAGTATTGAGCGAAATTTAAATATTTCTCTGGTCTACGAAAAAACAAATGGAAAAGAAAAGCGTCGCAGGATGAGAGAAGCTTTAAATCAGGTCGGAATTACTCATAAGTTGAGTGAAAAAGTGTATGCCCTGTCTGGTGGCGAAAAACAGCGTGTGGCATTGGCGCGTGCTTTGCTGAAACGCAGTAAGATTATCTTGGCTGATGAGCCGACAGGCTCCTTAGATGGAGAAAATAGAGGCCTGATATTAAGCTTGCTTCGGCAAGAGGTAGACAAAGGGAAAACAGTCATCATCGTCACACATGATCCAGCTGTTGTTGCGGCATGTGACGAATTCATTGAAATATAGAAACTTGACAAAAGTGTCCATATTTGATAGACTACTTAGGTATGTCTTTAGCATACAGGCGTGGAAGATAGAAAGGTCTATCATCATACCACATCACGAAAACAATATAATAAGGAGAAATTTATCGTGGCTAAACAAGTAGAAAAACTCGTTAAATTGCAAATTCCTGCCGGTAAAGCAACACCAGCTCCACCAGTTGGTCCAGCTTTGGGTCAAGCAGGTATCAACATCATGGGATTCACTAAAGAATTTAACGCGCGTACAGCTGACCAAGCGGGTATGCTCATCCCAGTTGTAATCTCAGTATATGAAGACAAATCATTTACATTCATTACAAAAACTCCTCCAGCAGCAGTTCTTTTGAAAAAAGCAGCTAAGGTTGAAAAAGGTTCAGGTGAACCTAACAAAGTTAAAGTTGCAACTGTAACAAAAGCACAAGTTGAAGAAATTGCAAAAACTAAGATGGCTGACCTTAACGCTGGTTCACTTGAAGCAGCAATGTCAATGATCGAAGGTACTGCAAAATCTATGGGATTTGTAGTAGAAGGTTAATTCTTAATTAATCATCGCTCATATTCCACACAAGTGGAAGGCTGTTATAATAACAGACAACCGATATTACCACAAGGAGAAATATAGAAATGGCTAAAAAAAGCAAATCAATGCGCGCTGCTCTTGAAAAAGTAGACGCAACTAAACTTTACAGCGTTGAAGAAGCAGTAGCACTTGCTAAAGAAACTTCAATCGCAAAATTTGATGCATCTGTAGAAGTTGCATACAACCTCAACATCGATACTAAAAAATCTGACCAACAAATCCGTGGTGCAATGGTATTGCCAAATGGTACTGGTAAAACTGCTCGTGTTCTTGTTTTCGCTCGTGGCGAAAAAGCTAAAGAAGCAGAAGCAGCTGGTGCAGACTTCGTAGGTGCTGATGAACTCGTGACTAAAATCAACGGTGGTTGGTTGGACTTTGACGTTGTTATCGCAACACCTGACATGATGGCCGTTGTAGGTCGTCTTGGTCGTGTCCTTGGTCCACGTAACCTCATGCCAAACCCTAAAACTGGTACTGTAACAATGGACGTAACTAAAGCTGTTGAAGAATCAAAAGCTGGTAAAGTGAACTACCGTGCTGATAAGGCTGGTAACATCCACGTACCAATCGGTAAAGTTTCATTCGACAACGAAAAACTTGTTGAAAACTTTAAAGCTCTTAATGCTGTTATCATGGCTGCTAAGCCAGCTACAGCTAAAGGTACTTACATCACAAACCTTTCAGTGACTACAACTATGGGTGCTGGTGTTAAAGTTGACACAACAAGCTTCTAAGTCGATAAATACAAGTGACTGAAAAAAGTCCCAAACATGAAAAAAGTGCTTGACCTGTGCATAGCAATGCTGAGGTTAGGCCCTTTTTTATTTGTGACTTTTGACTGCAGTCTTTTTCTCTTTTTTTGTTGCTATTATAATCTTTGGAAAGACTGGACAGTCTTCTTTTAGAAACATAAAGGAAATGTTTAGTAATTTATATTAGAGAAAATGACACTTTCATGATACAATGATAATATGAAACGAATTATCTTCCTGCTAACCTTTACAGTAATGATTTGGACAATCATAATTATGGGAACAATACTTGGATTTCCGATGCTGAGTTTACAATTGATTTCAATTTTATTACTTTTTGCGAGTTTTTGGCTTATAAAAAAAGACGGACGACAAGCTTGGACTCACCTAATTGTAATAGATGTGATGTTGTTTATTCTGCTTTTTGTCCTTTATACGTCACGTTATTTTTTTACATATTTTCGCTACAATGGTGCATTGACCGAAATTTTAGTAGTTGCGGGATTTTTTGTTATTTCCCAATGTGTAGGCATTTTCTGGGGCAGGCAGTTTTATATGGATAATCATAAAAAGTAGTACTTATTTTTTAATTTGCTGAAAAGTATCAATAAAATTGAGAAAATTAAAGAGGGAACATAATTTTTAACAATAGAAAACGTTCAATTTTGATACAAAATGTACCAAAGCTGAACGTTTTTTGATTATAGCGCTTGCCCAGTTACAATAGATTCTTATTTTTCGCTGCTTTTTTCTGCAAGTTTTTCTAAGATTTCGTTGATTTTATCAACTTTAGGCTGAGCGACAGCTTGAAATTCATTTATTTTTCTTTGAATTTCTTGACCTGTGAGTTCAGCTTTTTTTGCTTCAAGTTTTACTTTTTCCAAGTTAACTTTGACGTCATCTATTTCTTTACCGAGCTTTGAAAAGATTTCTGAGATATCATGGATGAACTCTTTCATTGGATTTCCTCCGCAATGGCACGTAAATCATAAGTATGTGCTGTAAATTTAGCGTGGAAACCGTCATCTTCAGCATAGCGAGGAATCAAATGTACATGAGTGTGGAAGACGGTTTGACCAGCTGTTTCTTCATTATTTTGTAAGATGTTCATGCCTTTTGCGCCAAAAGAGTTCACAAGTTTATTGCCAATTTCCGGAATTTTGGCAAAAAGTTGTGAAGCTTCCTCAGGGGCCATAGCCAGCAAGTTTCGTGTATGTTTTTTAGGCACAACAAGCGTATGACCTTTTGTGGTTTGTGTAATGTCTAGAAAAGCGATTAAATGCTCATCTTCGTAAACTTTAGTGCTTGGGATTTCGCCCGCAATGATTTTACAAAAAATACAATTATCCATAAGAAATCTCCCTGTTTAGTAGCAGAAGCCAGCGGTGGCTTATTGCATTGTTATAAGTAAATTATAACAAAATCTTTTAATTTTGCTTAGTCTAACTGGTCAAAGAATGTTGTTTCAAATAAACTGGCCAAAATTAATAAGGAAATAAAAAGAGACAAATAAAATTTATAAGAGTTCGCCCGCTGCTTGTAGAGCAAAGCAGAGAACAGCTGTGCTTGCGCTTCATCTTGTGTGAGGGCTAAGCAAAAAACAAAATCAATTACATTTGTGTTATAATAATTTCTAATAAATTATATCCGTTACAAAGGAGAAGGTTGACAATGGAAGCATATATTTTTGATTTTGATGGTACTTTGGCTAACTCAGGAAAGACGGGGATATTGGCAACCCAATCTGCGTTTCAAGAATTTAATTTAAAGGTTCCTTCAGAAAAAATGATTAATTATTATACAGGTATCCCAATTGAAAAGTCCTTTAAAAAAATGCTTCCAGATTATGCTTTCAGGGAAACAGAGTTTCAAGCTTTGCTCTCTGCTTTTCGACAATACTACAAGGAATATGAGCAAGAAAATCTGACACTGTTTCCTCACATTAAAGAAGTACTTCAGAAACTAAAGAGCTTGGGGAAAAGATTATATGTTGTGTCTAGTAAACATTCAGTCGCCTTAAAAAGAAATTTAGAATATCTGGATATTGCTGTATATTTTGAAGGTGTTGTTGGTTCTGACCAAGTTGAACATTACAAGCCAGCGCCTGACGGGGTCTTATATATCTTAAAAACTTATAGGATTGATCCGGAAGATTCGATTATGATAGGTGATGCATCCTTTGATATCCAAATGGGAAAAGCAGCAGGGATTAAGACCTGTGCTGTGTCATGGGGAGCACATAGTTTTGAGGATTTAGATAATGAAGCGCCGAATTTTTTGATTAATCATGTAGAAGATTTGCTGAAGCTATAGGTTTTAAGTTAGAATGCCTCATGCTTTTAGATTCGAACAATCTGTTTTTGTTTGTCAAAATCAATCTTGTCCTCTTTGAAAATGGTAAGACGCTTATTTCATTTGATAAGTTAGATTTTGCTTTACTTTTTGTAAAGGGATGCTGGTTTTATCCATTTGACAATAAAATTGCAGGAAAAAACTTGTTAGCCGTTCTCTAAAAATATTATCGGAAATAAGTGCCTTAGAATTAAGGGGAATTTTTAAACAGATTAGTGAGGGCTGCTGTCCATATTTAAAAAGATGAAAGAGGAGTATCCATTAAGATATTCTCCTTTTCCGTGTTTTCTTGTTTTAAAGGATGAAAAGAAGATAAACGCCAGCCCATTTGGAGCATTATTGATCGTTCTAAGTGTTACTGGCATTAATAAGGCGTAAGCGAAGCTAAACAGGATTGAAGTCCAAGAGGGCTGTACATGAAAAATAGAGACCGGGACAAAAGTCCGAAATAATGAAAAAACGCTCCATCATGACAAACAAGAATGCCGTGGTTGAGCGTTTTTCATCTTGTGATTTTGCCTAGAAGCAATCGCTTTCGACTTTTGTCCCAGCTTTATTACATTTTATGGGCGCGATAATGAAGGGAAATATGAGTTAGCTAATTAAAAGCTGGACTAAAGGCCTTATGCAGTAGAGGGGAGCAAAAGAAGGGGGGATATGATAAAATTAACGTATAACAAATTTGAAAAGAAGTGGAGATATTAATGTGGCTCTTAAAATAAGTAATCTGACTGGAGGATATTTTGGCCATCCAGTCCTTAATGACGTGAGTTTCGATATAGCAGATGGGGAGTTGGTTGGTCTTATCGGTCTTAATGGTGCGGGAAAATCAACAACAATTCAGGAAGTCATCGGACTTTTAACGCCTTATTCTGGTCAAATTGAGTTAGACGGTATTACCTTGCAGGAAGATTTGGAAGGCTATCGTCGGAAGATCGGTTTCATACCTGAAACCCCAAGTCTTTATGAAGAGTTGACGCTACGTGAACACATTGAAGTAACAGCTTTGGCTTATGGAGTACCTGTGGAGGAGGCTATGCCTCGTGCAGAGAAGCTCTTGAAAACCTTTCGTCTGGAAGATAAGTTGGACTGGTTCCCAGTTAACTTTTCTAAAGGGATGAAGCAAAAAGTGATGATTATTTGCGCTTTTTTGACAGACCCAAGCCTATATATTATTGATGAACCATTTTTAGGATTGGATCCTTTAGCCATTCAAGACTTGATTACGTTGATGCTTTCTATGCGTGATGCTGGAGCTTCCATTTTGATGAGTACACATATACTTTCGACAGCAGAAAAGTTCTGTGATAAGTTTGTTATCCTACATGAAGGACAAGTGCTGGTTGCTGGTACTATTGATGAATTACGCGCAAAGTTCGGCAAGGAAAATGCCAGCCTTGATGAAATTTATTTAGAACTGACGAAAGGTGTAAATGCTCATGAATAGCTTGTTTGAAGAACGCCGCAAAGCATACTACCGGCAAAACCTCAAATACTTGCGCTATGTTTTTAATGATCATTTTGTGCTTTTCTTGATGATTTTGTTGGGTGCACTGGCTGTGCAGTATGCTCAATTTTTACAAGCGCATAGTTTAAATACGGCTGGCAAAGTGGTCTTGATCGTTTTAATATCAGCTCTGAGTCAAGCTTTTGGAAGACTGGCGAGCTTTGTTGAGTCTGCTGATAAGGTTTTCCTTCTGCCACAAGAGAGAGCAGTTCGTAAACATCTATATGTTTCCTGGTTACGTTCCTTAATCTTACCAGCCTTTATTAGCTTTAGCCTGATTGGGCTTTCTGCGCCTCTTTTAAACTGGTCCCTGCTTTCTCTTGGGCTGTGGTTTGCTCTATTGTTCCTCTTGAAAGCAGCTACTTTGGCTTTTCGCCTAAGCCAGATGCTTCCAAAAGGGATTATTGCTTGGGAGGCATTAATTTCCTATGAAGAAAACCGTAAGACGAATACTTTGAGATTTTTTGCGCTCTTTACCAATGTCAAGGGCTTAAAAACACAAAGTCGTCGCCGGAGATATCTGGACTTTCTATTACCGAAAACACTTCGTACCTATGAATATCTCTTTAGCCGTGCCTTTTTACGTTCTGGGGATTATTTATCACTGACTTTGCGCTTACTGTTCCTGGCGATTTTATCCTTAATTTTTATTGGGAATCCTGTTGTTGCGGTGATTTTGGTGGCTGTGTTTAACTATCTGTTGCTTTTTCAATTGTTTGCTTTGCAAGAATCCTTTGATTATCAACTTTTGACACGTATTTACCCACTGCGTCGCTCCTCAAAGTTTGCGGCTATTAAATGCGTTCTGTCGCGTATAATGCTCTTTGTCACAGCTGTAGAGCTTGTGTTTGGCTTAATTTTTTTGCATGTCAAACTTTATATTTTACTCGTGCTACTCGTCAACTTCTTTTTAGTGAAATTCTATATAAAACTTCGCTTAAAAGGAAAATGAATGTTTAGATTTATTGAATAAGACCTGCTCAGTTGGTTATGGAAACCGACTGAGCAGTTTTTTATAGATTCAAAAAGCAGCCCTTTTCTCATCAAACACTCATTTCATTTGACCTTTTTTTTTTTTATACTATAGACTCAGAAAGTAAACGTAACATTAGAAATACAAATGTAATGAAAAATCTAAACCACACGTTACGTCAAAGGAGGAGTTTATGACACCAGAAAAGAAAAACCAGCGGCGGCTGCGCAACCTCGCGCTCCTGTCCCTCTTATTGCTCTTGGTAGGCGGCACCTTTGCCTTCCAAGCCTTCAACCAGCGGGCCATCAATGACCGTATCCGAGAAAACATCCCCGGAGGCCGTGTCCACGACTACTACAACCGTGACACGGAAAATAAGGACGTCTTCGTGGAGAACTATGGCAATGTGCCGCTCATGGCCCGTATCCGCCTCTCCGAGTTCATGGAGAAACGTTCAGTAGGAGATACAGACTTCACCCCTATAGTGAACGGCACCATCCGTGAGCAAGTGGACACTTGGACGGTCATGCGTCCCTCAGAGAACAACTTGAACACCCGTGTAGGAGACTCGGCAGCCTTCAACACCTACTCCAACCTGACCTTTGGTTGGAACCGCTCAGGTCAAGATGCCCCATGGTTCATGCCGACCTTCAACCGGGACAACCAAGACCTGATGACCGCCTCTGCAGGACATGCCCGTGACTGGGTCACAAGCACAGCCACAGATGGGGTAACAGACGGCGCCACTCACCCCGGAGACGGCACAGATGCCTACTGGTCTTCTGGCGACAGCTTTGATAACAGCGGACCAGTTTGGCCGGGAGAAGAAGTCACCCATGATGCAGCCCAAAACCTGCAACAAGACCGTGCCCCGATGACCATCAGCCAGTGGGCAGCCTTACCTAATAACCTGAAAGTCGGGAACTTCTGGGTCATCGACCACCAAACAGGCTGGGCTTACTGGGCGAATCAACTCCAAGCAGGAGAGACCACCTCTTACCTCTTGGATGCAGCAGAGATGACCGCAGCAGCGAACGCTATCCCGGGAGAATATTACTACGGTATCCATGTGGACGGGCAACTGATCAGTCCTGATCGTATCAATGACTTCTTGGCTGCAGATGCAAACTTTACCCATCATGATGACTTGTCAGACTTCTTGACAGCTGTACAGACGGGTTCCATTGATAACAACTGGGGGAACCCGGGCCCTGAGGAGAATGTCCAACCCGACCAAATCAACTTTAGCATTATGGCACCGGGGACCATCTTTACTATGGCTGGGGAACAGTACCGTTATTTGGAGAATCAAGGGGGTGGGAATCATTTGATTATTCGGAATGGAGTGCTAGGTGCAAGCTTCAATAGTCAAAATGACCGTAATAATCAATGGTATAGTCAACTTAGCTTAGATGTCCAAGCCATGGTGCGACCTGTGTCGGATAGTTTTACCACAGGAGAAACGGGTTTGGGGAGCGTCATTATAGATGCTGGCTTTCTTCCTGAAAATCTGCATGAATTCCCAGAGGTGGTGGCCGATGAAACCCAAGTTGATTTAAGTGGAACGCCGCGTGCTTTTTCCCTTTCTTTAGCTGATGTGGCACGTTTATCAGGTTCAGACCGTGCTTTTCCTAGTAATTCAGAAAGACTGGCAACAGGAGATTCTGGATGGTGGCTTCGTACACCTGCAACAGACATACATGCTTGGAATGTATTCCCTGGTAGTGGAGGGCTCAGCGATGGTGGCGCCAGAGATAACATGTGGGGACTTAGAGGTACACGCCCAGCCCTAATCGTTCGCCAATAAGACAGCTTTTTCAGAAACAAAAAGAGTAGAAGCGCTTGAAACGAGAAGAAAAAACGCTCAACTGCGGCATCCTTGTGCACAGAGTTAAGCGTTTTTTGTTTTGGGATTTTATCCTTATCTTCCTAACTTAAGAAGCATTGAAAAAATGTTTTGTTTCCTAATGTAAATAAATCATCACAATCATGGCGATATAGAGAGCCAGCGTTACTATAAAGGTGATACGCCAAAAAAGCTTAAAGAAGCGTTTGTAGCTGAAAGCTTTATAGTAGAATAAATCAAGCAACAGCAAGATTAGAGCCAAGATTGATAAGATTAAAAGATAGTAGGGTAAAATGTTTACAGCAGTGAGTTGCTCTGAAAAAAGTTGAAGTCCATAAATCAAGAACAGAACATACACATCGGCAATAAGGAGTTTACGACGTGTCAACTGACGGATACGCAAAAATTTAAAAGCAAAAACAAGTATAAGCCATGTGATAAGAGGATACAAAGTGGCAATAATCTTAGGTAACATAGCTTAATTTTAGCTGTTTTAGCCAGTTTTGTAAAGTGTTATTTTATAGAGTAGGAGGTTGAGAAGGCGAAAAAAGAGAAAGCTATCATTGGGCGAAACTAGTTTTTCCCTTTTCTCTAAAATTCACGGATGTCAGCAAATTCTGCATGGACAAAAGCTGCCAAATCCCTAGGCTTGAGACGGATGGAACGCCCGACTTCTCCTGCTGATACGATAATCTTATCTGCTTCAAGTGCGAGAGTATCGATATAGATAGGGAATTTTTTAGTTTGCCAAATCCCTACAGGATTGTTCGCACCATGGATATACCCCGTAGTCTTTTGCAAATCTTTTTGTGGAATCATGTGGACTTTTTTATTGCCTGAAACTTTGGCTAACTTTTTCTCCGAAAGATGTTCTGTTAAGGGGAGGATACCAATGATAGGTCCGCTCTTATCACCTCTAAGTGCAAGTGTTTTGTAAATGTCACTGCGCTCAATATCACTAGGCAGCAGCTTATCTTCCAAGGCATTTATGGCAAGAGCTTCGTGACTAATGTGATGCTTGTCCAAGATTTGTTCAACCAGTGTTTTCTTTAGTTTTCTTTTCTTGCTCATATTTTCATTATATCATATCACTTTTTCCTCTGAAAAATTTGAGGTGCTCCCTTTGATATAAGGAGTAAAACAAGAGAGGCAAGCGTAGCCGTTGCGAGCCCGCTGATGCCATTAGCAACCAGTGAGTAGGGAATAGCTCCCCAACCCTTCCAAGCATACTGTCCCCAAAAGATAACACCTGCGATAAAGTGCCAAAAATATTTGCTGAGGACACCGAAAAAGACAAGGGCTAAGATTGTTTCAGGCTTACTTGAGTCTTTTCGCCGTAAAGTTCCGGCTACTCCAAGAGAAACCGGCGCAACGATATACTCTAAAATAACTTGGACAGGTGTAAGCACTGTCGCTTGCCCTAAAACAATCAAGAGTAAGCCAAAGATAAGACCACCAGCCATTCCCCAAACCGCCCCTCGGCGCAAGGCTAAAACAAGCAGTGGGATGACTGCAAGTTCAAGGTAGAACACCTGAGCATAGTTGACAGAAATAAAGCTCAAGATAAGTGCTAAGGCAGCTGCGATAGCCGTTTCAGTAAGCTCTATAGCTTTAGAATTAGACATAAAAAAATCTCCTTTTGTAGGCACAAAGGAGGGTCAAAGAGAAGGAGGATAAAGACCTCCTATACAGACACATTCCTACGCTGGTACTAACCAGATCAGGTCAGATGGTGTTTCTCAGCTCTTAGAGATTCTAAGAGCACCCATTGTGCAAATTTTTTAAATTTTACAGTATTAACTATATCATAATGGCTTTAGTTTATCAAAAATGTCGCACTTATGCCAAGGAAGTTCCAGAGCATATGGATAGTCATGTTGAGGTAGAAGTTTCGATATTTAAAATAGAAGCTTGTTAGGACTAAGCTCATGGAACCGTAGAGAAGCCAGCTGTAAAGGTCTGTTGGGCTATGCACAGCAGCAAAAAGTAAGCTGGCTGTAAGAAAGGCTAAAATTTTGTTTTTTTCAAAGAGAATCTCAAAAGGACCGACACGATAAGTCAGCTCTTCAAAAAAACCAGCAAAGATGGTTTGAGTGGCAAAGATGCCTAGGGGAATTATCTGAGCAAGTTTATCTAAGGCCTCTTGGTTTTCCGTACTGGTATGTAGTCCAAGAGCTTGGGCAAGTAGGTTCACGAAGAGAGAAGTGAGGAAAAGAGCACCAAAACCTAGAAAAATTTTCCCCAGAGAAAATTCCTTAAGTGCAATGGGAGGGATAATCTTTCGGCGCCGCGCTAGAAAATAAGATAAGCCTAAAGAGAGAAAGAAAATAAAAAAGAAGACGACTTGTTCGAGTGAAGAAAAAGCTTTTTCTGAGTGCAGTTGGCTTATAAGTACCGTAGTAAAACTCGGTAATAAAGAAAGCACAAATAACACGAACCATATCGCTTTTTTATAGGTAAAAATCAAACTAATAAGGTAAAGAATGAGGCTGAGGCATAACCACTGAAGCCAGCCTTTCCCTAAAGAAAAGGGAAGGGCAAAGAGAAGAGCAGGGAGTATCGTCCAAGTCCAAGGTTTTTTTATGATGTCTTTAAATCTGTTCATAAAATAATTCTAACATATAATCGTTGATACTTTGAATAATTTTTAATAAAATGTAAGAAGATTAATGGAGAAATAAAATGAAAGAATTTATAGATAACTTAGAAGTTTGCTTGCCTGGCTATCGCGTGTTAGACCGCGAAGAAAATTTAAATTTTTACCGTGAAGTTTTAGGTTTGAAAGTTCTTCATGAAGAAAATGCTGAAGTTTTTTTGGCGGGTTATACAGTAAAAGATCCAAAAATAATACTGGAAGAATCTCCAGGTTTGGCTTCTGTTCAAGGCGTAAAAAAACACGGCCGTACAGTTATTCAGGCAGATGGAGATGAGATTGAGCAGCTTCTCGCTCGTAATATAGACAAAGTTTCTCATCTTTATCAAGTAAAAGACAGCTGGGCTTTTGAAGCTGTGTCTCCAGAAAATGATGTTTTTTTAATGGTTTCTGTAGAGGATTGGTCAGATTTAGTTGAGGTGGATAAGTCTGATGTGGACTTTGATGAGGGGGAGTTTTTGGGCTTGTCAGATTTTTCTGTCAAAGAAGTTCAGATTAATATAGAGGACAAAGCTATTGTTACAGCGTACGAACACATACTTGGGGTAAAAGCGGTGGGGAATAACATTGAGCTCCCTAACTTACGCCTTGTCTTTTATGAAGATGAGGGCCCTGATCTGTCAGCATCTGTGGATGAAAAGTTAGACTTGATGCTTTTGCGTTTTCAGGTGTCTCAAGACTTTGACCTCGTGCGCTTTGCAGAGAGTTTATCCACAGACAAACTGTATTTGGATAGAAAAGCGAAGACACTTGCGGTTGATATTCCGCAGCATATGGAACTTTGGTTCACAAAGCAAGGCTTATGAAAAAAGAAAAAGAGTTTTTAGAGAAGATTGATGACTACGTCAATCAAGGCGTTTTTCCTGGCTGTCAGTTTGCTCTTTTGGAAGGACAGCATGTCCGAGAGTTTATTCGCGGGAATCAGGAAATTGTACCAGAAGAAAAACTATTGGTTTCGGGCAAAAAATGGGATTTGGCTTCTGTATCTAAGGTTGTGGGCACGGGCACAGCCGTGATTAATCTAGTTTTGTCTGGCAAGTTGGACATTGATGCTCCTTTCACACAGTATTATCCTGACTTTCATGATGATACGCTAACGTTACGGCAGCTTCTGACACATACAACAGGAATTAATCCTTTTATAAAGAATCGTGATGAGTTGGATTTTTTTGGTTTGAAGGCTGCCATTGATAACATTGAAGTGACAGCGGACAAGAGTTGCCACTATACGGATATTAACTTCATCTTACTGGGCTTTATGCTTGAAAAAGTTTATGATCGACCTCTAGATGAAATTTTGAAAGCGCAGGTATTTGAGAAATGGGAGATGTATGATACATCATTTGGTCCTGTCTTAAATGCTGTTCCTACAAGTCAAGATGTAAAAGTAGGTAGCGTTCACGACCCTAAGGCGCAAGTGCTTGGTAGACATTGTGGCTCCGCAGGGCTTTTTGCGCCAATGGGTGACTTGGTGAAGTTTGTACAGGCTTATTTTGCAGATGAAAAGTATCTGATGCTTCAAAAGAATTTTGCTTTTGGTCAACGTCCAAGGAGTTTGGCTTGGGATTTCATTCAGAATCAATGGCTGTTGCACACCGGTTATACAGGAACGTTTATCTTGATGAATTTAGAAATGAAAAAAGCAGTGATTTTCCTGTCCAATCGGGTGCATCTGGCAGACAATCGAGCGCAATGGATTGTGGATAGGGATGTACTCATCGAAACATTGATTCAAAATTTAAGCTGACTGTTGAGTCGGCTTTTTACTTTAACTGTGAGGACAGGAAATAAGCTGTGTTTGTAAGCTGGAGCTGGTAGAGAAAAACAGCTCTTTGTAGCACTTGGCTTTTGTTGAAACGACTAATGGAAGAAGGAGACGATAAAAAGTTTAAAAAAAGCTTCACACAAGGGGCAGAATACCTTGTGTGAAGCTTTTTTGTCGGAATTATCTCACATCTTCTATTTAGTTTCTTCGTATAATGTAATACAGGGCGAGCAATATTCCGCTACCTGCAATGCTTACGATGCTCGAGGTAGGCCTTTCACCGGTTTTTGGGAGCTTCTCTTTTGCATATGATTTGTCTAGAGGCTTGGGCGAAACAGCTTTTGTTTCAAGGGTGAAGTCATCCCTTGTCTTTGGAATATCAGAAATTTCTTCTGGTTTTTCTGGAATTTCTCTTAACTTATAAATATAGGTTACAGAGAGTGTTTGGTTGGCCATATAAAAGCCGTTCGCGTTATCAGGAATCTTGTTTACATCTAGCTCATAAACCTTTCCCTTAGAGTTAATTCTTTCCTGATATAGGGGAGTATCTAAGGTTTGATAGGCAGGAGCTGTTTCATCGACAAACCAGGACAAGGTTGAAAGCTTTTTATCGTTTGCGATACTTTTTCCCCCTTCATCAACATAACGTACAACCACATCACCACTCACTTCTAATGGAGCAGAGAGCTTGTAGAAGTAAGTAATGTCAATAGTTTGACCGGGAAGATAAAAGCCGTTGGCATTGCTCGGGATGAGATTTGTATCAAGTTTATACATTTCCCCATTGTAAGTTATGCTTTCACGATACAGAGGCGTATTGAGGGTTTGATACTGTGGTACGGGATCCCCTTCAAGCCATGACAGTGTTTTTAGGTTTTCAACTGCTGCAATAGAGTGACCAGACTCATCAACATAATGGACGCGTACAGAACCGCTTAATGCGATGGGCTGTTCAGGTGCTTCAAGGGCTAAACCTTGATTAAATGCACCGTATTGGCTTGCATTGAGAACGTATGTTCCGGCACCGTATATCGTGATTGTATAAGTAACATAGCTGTTACCAACACCACAAACGTAGACAGTGAGGCTGGTATGAGGTATTGCAGTTTCATCGGCAGTGAATATCCACTCGGCAGAGCCTTGGTTGCCAGATACTGTTATTCCTTGGGCAATCTGATAGGGCTGCCCATTTCCAGGAATCTGTTTTTTCGGCTGCCCCTTATGTATGATACCATCGGTTAGTCCAGTAATTCCAGAGGGATTTTCTTGGGCCTGCAGCGTATTGGCTCTTGCAGGACTTGCAGGAATTCCAGAAAATGTTCCACTGATAAGAAGCAGTATGCAGCTTACATAGGGGAAGGTCTTTAATATTTTTTGAGATTTAAGCATAAAAATCCTTTCATTATAAATTTAATGTGAATATATAGAATGTGTATTTCTTTATATTAAAATTAACACAATTCTCATGAAGTGTAAATCTGTTAAAAGTTGACACTCTGTATGAGTTGCGCGGTTTTCAAGCATCGAAAAATGCAATAACACAAGTTGTTTATTATCTTTAAATGAGTTTCTAGTTGCAAAGTGTCAACTTTTTTATTAAAATTATCCCTGAAGTCTTTTAATAAAAATTAATAATTAAAAAATTAAAGAGAAGGTGGACGAGAGATGGGGTTAGGAACACGTGAAAATATAATCAATTCCTTTTTCCGTTTAGCATTACAAGAGCCAAATAAACAGCATTTTACGCTAAGTGAAATCGCGAGAGAAGCGAATGTAAGCAGACAGGCTATTTATAAAAAGCATTATAAAAATACAGAGGAGATACTGGAAGACATCAGAAACAAAATGAATTTGGAAATATTTAAGCGCTTGGACAGCGCAGTTATGAAGGAAGAGGAATCACCATTTACATTTTTTGCGAAGGAAATTTTACCCATTGTCTATAAGTATAGGATTTGGTTTAGGGTCTTAACGACCACTTCTATGGATTCTTATTATGGAAGAATAGTTGAAACGAGGCTAAGTACATACTTTTTGCCATTTTTAGATGAAAATGATTCACGGAAGAAAATGCATGTGTCAGAAGAGTTCAAAGTAAGGATTATCTCTAAAAATATTATCAGCATTGTTACAGCTTGGCTGAACCAAGATTTTCCTGAACCACCAGAAGCTTTTTCGAAAACATTTTTGGAGTTACTGACAGCATCAAGTAATGACTTACTGAAAGATGAACACCGCTTATAAAAAGAGTTTTTATGGTCAAAAGCAAAGCTTCTTTTTCTGGAGACTGTCGTGAAAAAAGCTTTGAGATATGGTATAATATATGCACATTTTAATAGGATGAGTAAGAAAAAAGACGGAGAGTTGATGCAAGAAGGCATCAAAATAGGATAAAAATAAGATGAGCAGAATGATGCCGGCGCGCGTGCGCAGTGAGGGAATCGCCCTATACGATCAGGGGCTTTTGATGGATCCGTCAATAGAAGATTTTAAGCTTTCCGTTGATGTTGATGGAGAGCAGGTGATTTATGATATGGATGGCGCACAGGATTATTGTTCCTGTCCTGATTTTCAGCGTAATCATCGGTATTGTAAGCATATCGCTGCAGTTGAAGAATATCTCAAGAACGAAGCTAAAGAGAACAAAGTGGATAAGAAAAATCTGGAAAAGATAGAGTTGGTTGCAAATGATGACTTGGCTGCCAATGTCTCTTTTTTGGATGCTTTGAATGGTGAAACACAGGTAAGTTTTGGAGCAGATCAGTTTTCGCTTGAGGTATATGTTGAAGATAGTGCGCAACTTTATGATGTTTTCTCTATGGATTATTTCATGTATTTTGACTTGCGCCTATACAGTGAACGTCTAGGAAGAGCCTATGTCATCAAAGATATCCCTTATTTTTTGAGAACTTTACAAAATTTTGGGCAGTATTCATTGGGCGCCCTTCATTATGTTGATCTCTTTTTTGACAACTTTGATGAGGCCAGTCAGGATTTTTTAAACTTTCTGTTAAAGATTCATGGCAAGTTAGATACACAAATAGCTAATCAGCTCTATATCAAAAACGGACGCTATCTTAATTTTCCTTATCTTTTTATTGAGGAAGCTATGGACTTGGCCTCAAATCTGTCACGCTTTAGCCTAAGAATATTTGGAAGTTTGCTTAACTATTTTACGTTTGCTTCTTTAGACAAAGACTCGGAAATTTTCAAGTTCAGTGTTATGAGCCAAAGAGACTTTATTGAATTAAAGATTGAAGATCATGCGTTCAGTTCTTTTTATAGCGGTTCGCTCCTGTATTACAAGAACGTCTTTTATAAGGTCAACCATGAACAGAAACGTCTTTTACAGTTGGTTCAGAAGGAGTTGGAAGGTGAAAAACACAATCAATTTTCATACACGGATAAAGATAAGGTAGCTCAAGCCCTTCAGAAGCTTTCTACTCTAGGCCAAATCTCAGCACCTGAGAATTTTGTTATTCGTCCTTTTAGGCCTATTTTTTATTTTTCTAACCCTGACGGTCAGACTATCGAATTGTCTGTCCGGTTTGACTATGGCAATTTCCAAGTGTCCCATTTCCATGAGCTGGAAACTCTTGAATTTTCACGTGATTTACGCCTAGAAAATAAAATATTTACACTTATGGCGCGTTTTGGTTTTGCGCGTTCTTTTACAGGGAGTGTGACACTTTCGGCAGGATTTGCGGAAACCTTTTTCATCAACATTTTGCCACAATTTCAGAAGCTCGGCCAGGTGGAACTTTCACCTGCTTTGAAGGCTATGAGAGTTGATGAAGTTCCCGAAATCGTAATTGACCGTCGTGGGAGTTTGCTCGATATTGCCTTTGAAATGCCAAGTATCGGTGAAAATGAGTTTGCCGATGTCATTGCACAATTGCAAAATAATGCAGCGTATTATGTCAGTGAAAATGGCAAATTATTTATCTTTGACCAGAAATTTAGCCAGCTGAAGTCGGCTTTACGCGAGCTTGATGATAATTTTACTATCAGTGGAACGAGCTTGGAAGTCAATGTCACACGGAGTTTTCAGGTTTCTAAGATATTTGAGAATATATCAAGCAGCAGCTTTTCGGCAGAATTTAAGGCCTTCTATAAGCATTTGACACATCCGGAAACCTATCCTTACGAAAAACCTGAGCATGTGAAAGCAGAGTTGCGTAGCTATCAGGAAACGGGTGTACGTTGGATGTCTATGCTTACGCATTACCATTTGGGGGGCATTTTAGCGGATGACATGGGACTGGGGAAAACAATCCAGGCCATCACTTATCTGCTTTCAAATCTGAAGGAAGGTGAGACGGCTTTAGTTACTGCTCCCGCAAGTCTTATTTATAACTGGGCGAGTGAGTTTGAGCAGTTCACGGATAAGATTGATTATGTTGTTGTAGATGGGATGAAAATAGAACGTGATGCGATGATTCAGGGGAAACATCAAGTATACATTACAAGCTATGGAAGTTTCCTCAAAGACTTTGATGATTATCAGAGCAAGGAACTTGATTACCTTCTCCTAGATGAGGCGCAAGCTGTTAAAAACTACAGCAGCAAGACAAACAGAGCACTGAGTCAGCTCAATGTGGCACATACTTTTGCCTTGTCAGGAACACCACTGGAAAACCGTTTGGAAGAAATCTGGTCCATTTTCCAAGTCATCATGCCAGGTTTTTTGCCCAAGCGTGAGATATTCAATAAAATGTCACCAGAAGTTATTGCGCGTATCATACATCCTTTCATTATGCGCCGTAAAAAAGAAGATGTTTTGACAGAGTTGCCAGATAAGATGGAGATGACTTTGCGTAATCATATGGTTGAAGAGCAAAAACTTATCTACTTGGCGCAGCTGGAGCTGATGCAACGTTCGGTACGTCAAATGGACAGCGCAAGTCTTAAGAAATCGCGCATCGAAATTCTTGCAGGTATCACACGTCTTCGTCAAATTTGTAATACACCAGCTCTCTTCATGGAGAATTATGAAGGGGGCTCTGGTAAGCTTGATAGTTTGATGGAGCTTTTGGCGCAGGTCAAGGGCTCCGGTCATCGTCCCCTTATTTTTTCACAATTCACCAAAACTTTTCCTCATATTGAAGAAGCGATGGAAAAATTGGACCTTACAGCTTATAAGTTGACAGGGTCAACACCAGTAAAAGAGCGCTTAGAAATGGTTCAAGCTTTCAATGCGGGAAGTCGTGATGCTTTCCTTATCTCTCTTAAGGCAGGAGGAGTAGGCCTTAATCTTACCAGTGCAGATCTGGTTATCCTTGTTGATCTCTGGTGGAATCCAGCGGTAGAAGAACAAGCAATAGCACGAGCACATCGTATGGGGCAGAAAAGTACGGTTGAAGTCATTCGTTTGATTACACAAGGGACGATTGAGGAAAAAATAATGGAGATTCAAGAGCGTAAGAAGGGTTTGATTGCTAATGTTTTAGATGGGGATGTGATTGACAAGACACTCAGTGAAGCAGAAATCCGAGAAATTTTGGGACTATAACTTTAAAAATCACTGAAAATGCGATATAATAATAGTTGAATCATTTACCTAAGAAAAAAATAAGAAAAAATAAGCTTTTTAACGAATGTAAAGAAAAAGCTTTAAGACCAACAAAAATAAGTAGGACAAGCAATGAACCAAGGAAGAAGAGTTGTATTTCCAATCATCGATGATGATGAAATGCTTGAAAAAGATACACGTGTCATCATGACGAACTCACAGTTAATCACCAAAAATCCTAGTCAACAAGACGAGGCTTCTTTTAGTAATGTTCAAATGTCTGATAAAAAACGTTCGGATGTCTATAAGCCAATAAAAACTAAGGTTAGCTATAGTACACAGCATCGTCCGCTAAATAGCAATCATAGTGGTTACAGTTCTTTTGATAAGATGCCTAAAAAAACAAGTGTGGACGAGTCAAAAGAAAAAGCTAAAAGAGAAGCCGCAGTGCCTCCTAAACGTCCCAAAAACTATGTTCATCCTTTAGAGCGCGACAAGGATGACTTTTCTATGCGCCGTTCATCAGCAATACTTAATGCTTCTAAATCTCCCCTTGGTGAGAAAAAAGCAATTGAGCAAAAACCGATGTCTCCGAGGCGTCCGGTAAACAATAATCCTATTCGGGATATGAAAAAACGTGGTTTGAATCTTGATGAAGCAATTATTTCAGGTTCGCCCCAAAAAGTGGAAGATAAAAATAAAACTGCTAAAAATGAGTATTTTGACAATAAACGCAAGAACTTGTTTGATCGTGGACTTTAAATAAAAGAAGGAGAAAAGATTTCAGTTCCGGCTGAAATTTCTTATTTATCATGGAAAAAGTATATCATTTTATCGGAATTAAAGGCGCAGGTATGAGTGCACTCGCGCTTATGCTCCACCAAATGGGGAAAAAGGTTCAAGGATCTGATACGACAGATTACTACTTTACCCAACGAGGCCTTGAAGAAGCTGGAATTCCTCTCCTGCCTTTCGATGAGAAAAATATCACACCAGATGTCGAAATAATTGCGGGTAATGCTTTTCGTGTAGACAATAATATAGAAGTTGCTTTTGCTGAAAAAAATGGCTTTGACTTCAAGCGCTATCACGAATTTCTGGGGCACTTTATGGAAGACTTTATCAGCATCGGTGTGGCTGGCGCTCATGGAAAAACTTCAACTACAGGCATCCTTGCTCATGTTATGAAAAATGCTGCGGATACTTCATATTTGATTGGGGATGGTACAGGACGCGGGAACGCAGAGAGTAAGTATTTTGTTTTTGAGTCTGATGAATATGAGCGCCATTTCATGCCTTATCATCCAGAGTATACAATCATCACAAATGTTGACTTTGATCACCCAGACTACTTCCAAAATATTGAGGATGTCGCTTCTGCTTTCCAAGATTACGCTCAAAATATTAAAAAAGGTATTTTTGTTTTTGGTGAAGATCCTTATTTGCGTAAAATTAAGGCAGAAGTACCTATTTACTACTATGGTTTTGAAGATGGGGATGATTATCAAGCAAAGAATATTATTCGCTCCACACGTGGTTCATCATTTGACGCTTACTTCCGTGGTGAGAAGATAGGACACTTTGTTGTACCTGCTTATGGAAAGCACAACATTGCCAATGCTTTGGCTGTGGTCGGTGTGACACATCAGCTTGGCTTAGATATGAATGATATTGCTGATTATCTCTTGACTTTCTCCGGTGTAAAACGCCGCTTTACAGAGAAAAGGGTCGGGGAGACAATTATTATTGATGACTTTGCACATCATCCAACAGAAATTGAAGCGACTATCGATGCTGCACGCCAAAAATATCCAGATCGTGAAATCGTTGCTGTTTTCCAACCGCATACATTTACACGGACAATTGCTTTTGCAGATGAGTTTGCTCAAGTGCTGGATTCGGCAGATACGGTTTATCTTGCAGAAATTTATGGTTCAGCACGTGAAGTTGATCATCATGAAATCACGGCGCAAGACCTTGCAAATAAAGTGCGTAAACCTGCCCGTGTGATTTCGGTAGAAAATGTTTCACCTTTATTGGACCACGATCGTGGTGTTTATGTCTTTATGGGTGCTGGAAATATCCAACAATATGAAGTTGCCTTTGAAGATTTATTAAGTCAACTGACAAAAAATACTTTATAAGACTTAAGTTTATAAAGCGTTGGATTTTTTCTTATACACATATAAAATGAAAAAGAATATGAAGTAAATAGTCAGAGTTCGGTTTGACTATTTTTGCTTTGGTCAGGAGATGCTTCAGGGTTTTGAAACTGTTGGAAACAGGAAGGGCAGCCTATCAATGCCATTTCTAGAAATAATCCATGAGCTAAAACAGCTCCTTATGTGAAATGACTCTTTAAAGGAAACTTCTTTTTAAAGCGAAGTTTTTATGACAGAATTACACTTGAAACTTGACTCTGGTTTTATAAATACTTTATTCATGCTATAATAGGAGCTATGAAATTTACAGAATTTAACTTTAAGAATTATATCAATGAAACGCTTGAGGCAATCAAGTTTGTTTCGCCGACCCCCGTTCAGGAAAAACTGATTCCTGTCGTTTTATCAGGCCGTGATTTGGTAGGGGAATCTAAAACTGGTTCAGGAAAGACACATACTTTCTTACTCCCTATTTTCCAACAATTGAATACAGATCTTGATGAGGTCCAAGCTGTTATTACTGCGCCCTCACGTGAGCTTGCCACACAAATTTATCATGCTGCTCAAGAATTTGTTAAATTTAACGAGGCGATTCGAGTGGTGAACTATGTCGGAGGGACAGATAAGGCACGCCAGATTAAGAAGCTCGAAACAGCACAACCGCATATTGTTATTGGTACACCAGGGCGTATTCAAGATTTAATCAAGTCAGGGGCTTTGGATGTTCATACAGCCTCTACCTTTGTTGTTGATGAAGCGGACATGACTTTGGATATGGGCTTCTTGACGGATGTGGATAAGATTGCCGCAAGTTTTGGTAAAAAAGTACAAATGCTGGTCTTTTCTGCAACTATTCCTCAAAAATTGCAGCCTTTCCTCAAAAAATATTTGAATAATCCAGTTATGGAAAAGATTGCAACGAAAACGGTGATCTCAGATACGATTGAAAACTGGTTGATATCAACAAAAGGCGCCTCACATAATCAAATCTTGCTTCAGCTTTCAAAAGCAACAAATCCTTATATGGCAATGATTTTTGCAAATACAAAAGGTCGCGTGGATGATATTCACCATTTTCTTGTAAGTAATGGTATAAAAGTGGCTAAAATTCATGGGGATATTCCTCCACGTGAGCGCAAACGTACCATGGCCAGCATCAAAAACTTGGACTATCAGTTTGTTGTTGCTACAGATATTGCAGCACGCGGTATTGACATTGAAGGGGTGAGCCATGTTATTAATGACGAGCTTCCACGTGACCTGTCTTTCTTTGTTCACCGCGTGGGGCGTTCAGGGCGCAATGGCCTATCTGGAACGGCTATTACACTTTATAGCCCAGCAGATGACACAGCCATTCGTGAAATCGAAAAAATGGGAATAAGATTCCAACCTAAAGCTGTGAAGAACGGCGAAATTGTAGACTCCTATGATCGTGACCGTCGTGAAAAACGTACAGCCAAGACGGGTGAATTGTCTAACAAGTTACGTGGTCAACTGGCTAAAAGTAAGAAAAAGGTCAAACCAGGTTACAAACGTGCTCTAAAATGGGCTATAGAAGAAGAAAATATGAAAAAGCGTCGTGCAGAGTATAACAAAAATGCACGTAAGCAACGTGAAGCGCGTAAACAAAAATTTTAATGAAAAAATTCTTTAGGGTTTTAAATATAGTTCTTGCCTTGGGATGTGTTTATGCCTTATTTTGCCTAGGCTTGATTTTGAGTGCCTCTAATCATCGCCCAGAAAACATAGAGGGATTAGAAACGATAGTGGTTCTTGGAAGTCGAATCGCTCCAAATGGAAAACCAGAGCCGACGACTCAGGAGAGACTAGATGTGAGTTTGAAACTTGCGCAACAGCATCCACAAGCGCGTGTGATTGTTTCGGGTTATCAGAGTGCGGGTTCTCCCGTGACGGAAGCTGAAGGTATGGCGGACTATCTTAAAGCACATGGACTTAAGGCTAGTCGGATTATTGAGGAAAAGAAAGCGCGAAATACTGTTGAGAATTTCGCGTTTTCTAAAAAGTATGTTCGAGGGAAGGTACTCATTGTCACTAGTGATTTTCATTTGTATCGCAGCCTTTATTTGGCTTCAAAGTCAGGATATGAGAATTACCAAGGCTATGCTGCTGTAACTCGCACGTCTCCTCTGCGAGTTGCTGGGCATTATGCTAGAGAGACCTTGGCTCTGGGCTATTATTTAATTAAATTCACACTATTTTCAGCTGTATAAAGGAGTTTTCAGATGTTTCAGCCAGAACAGATAAGCAAGCTCAATGAGCTAGAAACGCTGGTTCTTGATTTTATCATAAAATCGCCAGAAAAGGTGCAAAAGTCAACCATTCGGAGTTTGGCAAGCCAGCTCCATGTTTCAACGACAACGATTGTAAGAATGAGTACAAAGTTAGGCTTTAATGGCTGGTCAGAACTAAAATTCTTTCTTAAAAATCAAAGCAAACCCAAAACAGCGGAAGAACAGCATTATGACAACATGTTAGAGTTTGACATGTTTTTACGTCGTATGAATTCCGAAAGTTATCAAAAACGTTTAAATGAAGCGGCAAAAATGATTGCTAAGGCAGATTATACTGTTTTTATGGGGATTGGAAATTCAGGTTCTTTGGCTGATTATGCATGTAAGTACTTTGTTAATGCTGGTTTGCGGGCCTTTGTCATCAATGATCCTTTTCAGGCCATTCAAATTAATGATACAGGAAATGTTATTGCTCTGATTCTCTCTGCTTCAGGAGAAACAATCCAGATTATCAATAAGGAGTTAGAATTTAAGCAGGAAGGAGCGCAAATCATTTCTTTAACTAATAATGAAGACAGTACAGTAGGGAGACTTGCAGACTTACAACTTTTTTATAACTTGACTCCAGAGTGGTCCAAACTTTATCCTTTAGGAAATTTGACAACTCAGTTGCCTGTTGTTGCCGTCCTTGAAGTTCTTGCGCATAAAACACTCCATTTTTTAGAAAATTGAAAAGGAGATTTGTTTCAAAAAGAGAAACATGTTTTAAAAAACTTGCGAATTTGTGCAAGTTTTTTTGCTTTTTTAAATAATGAAAATCTCAAAAACCGCGATTTTAAGCGTTTTTTATTTTGTTTCATTTTACAAAAACCGCAGAAGACCACGCATTGAAAGCCTTTTCTGAAAGCGTTATAATAATTATGAGCTCAAAAGAAAAAGAAAGGAGAAAGAGGAGGAAATGGCAGAAAAAGTTATTGCACTTGCATGTGCAGCAGGCATGTCTACTTCGCTGCTTGTTACCAAGATGCAGCAAGCAGCTAAAGAAGCAGGAAAAGACTATGAAATTTTTGCTAAATCAGTAGCAGAGATTGATAACATGTTAGTAGGTTCTGGAACAAATAAACCGGATGTGTTATTACTTGGTCCGCAAGTGGCCTACATGAAGGCAGAAGCCATAAAAAAAGCAGCTGCAGCAGGCGTTCCATGTGACGTCATCAAAATGCAGGATTACGGTATGATGAACGGCAAAAATGTAGTTGCGGCTGCAGAGGCCTTAATGCGTTAATATATAAAATAAAATTTTGGAGTATAAATATGAATAAATTTATCAATGAAAAACTAATGCCTCCAATGATGAAATTTTTGAATACAAAAGCCGTGACCGCGATTAAAAACGGTATGCTATATCCTATTCCTTTCATCATTATTGGGGCAATCTTCCTTATCTTAGCAAACTTCCCGCAACAAAATGTTGCAGATTGGATTTCACAGATTGGTTGGACACCGATTTTTAATCAAGCATATGCTGCATCATTTGGTATTATGGCCTTGTTTGCAACCTTTGGTATTGCTTATTCGTGGGTAAAAAGTGAAGGTTTTGAAGGCGCTTCTGCAGGGTTGACTGCTATTATCGTTATGGTTATGCTTCAACCAAGCTCCATTTCAACAGTGACTAAAATTATTGATGGTTCTGCTGTAGTTGGGGAATATCAAGTTAATGGAGTTATTGATGCGGCCTGGTTGGGCGGCAAAGGGATGATTCTTGCGATTGTAGGTGGTTTGCTTGTCGGCTGGTCATATTCTTGGTTCATGAAGAAAAACATCCGTATCAAACTTCCTGAACAAGTGCCAGCGAATGTTGCTGATTCGTTTGGGGCTTTGATTCCTGCATTTGCGATTACATTTGGCGCTATGTTGGTCTATGCCCTGTCTGTATTGACAACAGACCAAACACCAATTGAGTGGATTTATACTTTGATTCAAACACCATTGCAACATGTTGCAGATGGGCCTCTAGGTGTCTTCCTAATTGCTTTCCTCCCTGTGTTTATCTGGTGGTTTGGTGTGCATGGTGCAACAGTTATTGGCGGTATTATGAGTCCATTGCTTTTAGCAAATAACGCAGATAACCTTAAACTTTTCCAAGAAGGAAAGCTGTCACTTGAACATGGTGCACACATTGTAACGCAAGCTTTCATGGACCAATTTATTACAGTAACAGGTTCAGGAATGACTTTTGGTTTCGTTATCTTTATGATTTATCGTGCACGTTCCGTTCAAATGAGAACGATTGGGAAATTGACTCTGGCACCTGCATTCTTCAATATCAATGAGCCTGTACTCTTTGGTATGCCTATTGTCCTGAACCCAATCTTGGCTTTCCCGTTCTTGATTGCACCGCTGGTTTCAGGTTTCGGAACCTATGCAGCTATTGCACTACATATTATCCCTCCATTTAATGGGATGTATGTGCCTTGGACAACACCACCTATCCTTTCAGGTTTGATTGTTGGAGGTTGGCAAGGGGCTTTATGGCAGGCATTAATGATTTTTGTCACAGGGATTATTTATTGGCCATTTGCTAAGAAATATGATGCGATTCTTGTACAACAAGAAAAAGAAGCATACGAAGCAGAGCAAGCCGAACAAGCATAATAGAAAGTTGAGATTAAGCCAATGCTTGATCTCCCTTCTATAAATGTAATTTCACAAAGTGGCATATGAGATTATATTTATAGAGGGGAGCTGAGCGTTTAGAAAAGGGGAGGATGTTTAGAATGCAAAGAAACGCAGGTTCAAACCTTAGAATTAGAGAAAAGAGAGAGGAAAAATGACTTTAAGAAAAGATTTTCTGTGGGGCGGCGCGGTAGCTGCCCATCAACTTGAAGGTGGCTGGAAGGCTGGTGGAAAAGGTGTTTCCGTTGCTGATGTCATGACTGCTGGAGCAAATGGGGTTGAGCGTCGGATTACCGATGGGGTATTACCCGGTGAAAATTACCCTAATCATGAAGCCATTGACTTCTATCATCGTTATAAGGATGATGTCAAACTTTTTGCAGAATTGGGTGTGAATTGTTTCCGCACTTCCATTGCTTGGACGCGTATTTTCCCAAATGGGGATGAACAGGAACCAAATGAAGAAGGTTTACAATTTTACGATGATTTGTTTGATGAATGCTTGAAAAATGGTATCGAACCAGTCATTACGCTTTCGCACTTTGAAATGCCTTATCATTTGGTTACGGCATATGGAGGCTGGCGTAATCGTCAATTGATTGACTTCTTTGTAAGATTTGCTGAAGTCGTGATGACACGTTATAAAGATAAAGTCAAATATTGGATGACTTTTAACGAGATTAATAATCAGGCGAATTTTGACATGGATTTTGCCCCCTTTACTAACTCGGGCCTGAAGTTTGTGGAAGGTGAAAATCGTGAAAAGATTATGTATCAGGCTGCACACTATGAGCTGGTCGCTTCAGCACGGGTTGTTGAGCTCGGCCACAAAATTAATCCGGAGTTTCAAATAGGATGTATGATTGCCATGTGTCCTATCTATCCGGCGACATGTAAACCAGAAGATATGATGGCGGCGCAGATTGCGATGCAACGACGTCTATGGTTTACTGATGTGTATGCGCGTGGACATTATCCAAGCTATATTCTCAAATACTTTGAACGCAAAGGTTTTGACTTGGATATAACAGAAGAAGATATTAAAAAACTCGCTAAAGGAGAAGTAGATTATATCGGCTTTAGTTATTATATGAGTTTTGCCATCAAAGATCAGGCTGAAAAGATTGACCCAAGTCTTAAACTGAACTATATGCCAAGTACAGCTGAAAAATCGGAAAAGCAAGAGAAGCTAGGGGCTCCAACTTTTGATTATATTGAAAACCGAGATTTAGTAAAAAACCAATATGTCCAAGTGTCAGAATGGGGCTGGCAAATCGATCCATTAGGGCTACGCTACAGTTTGAACTGGTTCAATGAACGTTATGAAAAACCACTCTTTATCGTTGAAAATGGTTTTGGAGCCGTGGATAAAGTCGAAGAAGATGGCAGCATTCATGATCCATATCGTGTGGAATACTTGAAAGCCCACATTGAAGCGATGAAGGAGGCAGTGAACTACGATGGCGTGGACTTGATAGGTTATACACCTTGGGGCTTTATTGACCTTGTTTCTGCTGGAACAGGTGAAATGAAGAAACGTTATGGCTTTATTTATGTGGATAAAGATAACGAAGGAAATGGAACTTTGGAACGCTCGAAGAAAGATTCTTTTGCTTGGTACAGTAAAGTCATTGCCTCAAATGGAGAGGAACTATAATGGAACATAAAAAACTTAAAGCTTTCCCGAAAAACTTTTTATGGGGCTCTGCATCAGCGGCTTATCAAGTTGAGGGGGCACATGATGAAGATGGCAAAGGACTTTCTGTTTGGGATAATTTTGTCCGAATTCCGGGGAAAACATTTCAAGGAACAACTGGTGATATAGCTGTTGATCACTATCATCGCTATAAGGAAGACGTGGCACTTATGGCAGAAATGGGACTGAAATCCTACCGTTTCTCGATTGCTTGGACACGTATTTTTCCTGAAGGACGAGGAGAAATCAACAGAAAAGGTTTGAAATTTTATACGGACCTAGTAGACGAACTGCTTGCACATGATATTGAACCTGTGGTCACCCTTTACCATTGGGATTTGCCTCAGGCTTTGGAAGATGAGTACCGTGGGTGGGAAAGTCGTCGAATCATTGAGGATTTTGTCAATTATGCTGAAACTTTATTTATAGCCTTCAAAGGAAAAGTAAAATATTGGGTTTCCCTTAATGAGCAAAATATTTTTACTCAGCACGGCTGGGTATTAGCGACACATCCGCCGGGGAAGGTTGATATGAAACTGTTTTATCAGGTGAATCACCATGCAAACTTAGCAAATGCAGCAGTTATCAATAAATTTCATGATATGGCAATGCCGGGGCAAATAGGTCCTTCCTTTGCCTACACGCCGAACTATGCGATAGATGCAAATCCTCTTAATGTTTTAGCTGCTGAAAATGCCGAAGAAATGCTTGCGCACTTTTGGATGGATGTTTATTGTTATGGGGAGTATCCCATCGCAGCTTTAAGTTATCTTAAAGAAAATGACTTGATGTTTGAAACAGAAGTAAGTGATTTTGAACTGTTAAAGTCCGCCAAACCTGATTTTTTAGGGATTAATTACTATCAAACTGCTGCAAATGCGTGGAATCCAAAAGAAGGTGGGGTAACTCTGGGTAAAATGAACACGACTGGTGTCAAGGGCTCTGGTGGTGAGCAAGGGATTCCGGGACTGTACAAGCGCGTGACTAATCCAGCTGTTGAGCGGACAAACTGGGATTGGGAAATAGACCCTGTAGGTTTGCGGATTGCATTACGCCGTATCACTAGCCGCTATCGTATCCCAGTGATGATTACGGAAAATGGTCTTGGAGAATATGATAAGTTGGAATCTGGAAAAGTTCATGATGCCCACCGGATCAACTATCTAGAAGCTCACGTGAAAGCCATAAAAGAAGCAATGTCAGATGGTGCTCAGGTTATAGGTTATCATACATGGTCTTATACAGATTTGTTAAGTTGGCTGAATGGTTATCAAAAACGCTATGGCTTCGTTTATGTTGACCAAGATGAGCGTATGGAAGGGAGTTTAAAACGAATTCCTAAAGATTCTTATTACTGGTATAAGAGCTTAATCGAAAATAATGGTGATTACTTATAAAATACCTTGTCTTCATTAGTGAGAGCACTTGCAAAACAGAAATGAAAGCGGTATACTTAAAACTATAAAAGAAAAAGGGGAAAAATTAATATGGCTGATAAAATAATCGCTTTGGCTTGTGCAGCGGGGATGTCCACATCTCTTTTGGTTTCAAAAATGCAAAAAGCAGCTGCAGACAAGGGAAAAGACTACGAAATTTTTGCAAAATCAACAGCGGATATTGACAATATGCTCGCTGCCAATCCTAAACCAGATGTTCTTCTTTTAGGACCACAAGTAGGCTTCATGAAGGCAGAAGTACAAAAGAAAGCAGCTGCCGCTGATGTGCCGATGGATGTGATAAAAATGCAAGATTATGGCATGATGCGAGGAGATAAAGTCCTAGAAGCAGCAGAAGCACTGATGAAGTAAAACAGAGATAAAGATTAGGAAATAAAGGGGATGTAATGAACGAAGAAAGAATGGAAATTGTGATGGGCATTATCATGCATGGAGGAAATGCTAAAGGTCTGGCCTTTCAAGCAATCCAACAGGCAAAAGAAGGAGATTTTGAAGCAGCAGAAAAGTCCCTTCAGGAGTCTAATCAAGAGTTGCTTCAAGCCCATGATGTTCAGACAGATATGTTGACGAAGGAAGCACAGGGTATCCATACAGAAATAGACCTCTATATGGTACATGCTCAAGACCATCTGATGAACGCAATTACCTTCAAAGACTTGGCTGGTGAAATCATCGGTCAGGAAAAACGTATTCAAGCGCTGGAAAACCAGTAATATAATAGACAAAAACTTTGAGAAAAATAAACGATTTGGGACAACATTCCCAAAAGTGAAAAAGTACTCAAGCCCATACATAAGAATGGTGAGGTTGAGTACTTTTTGTTTTTACATGTATTCTGGGCTATTGATTGCTCTGAAGCACCAAGAGTTGGCTCAAAAACGCGTGATGTTCAAGAGAAGATATACATTCGTCTTTAGCAGGTGCTTGTTAAAATGGAAGAATGAAACAGGAATTTGATGGGGAAAAAGCCACAAAAGTTCTTGCTTTTACGCTTAGATTTCGATATAATGATTAATGTTGTGGCGGCATAGCCAAGTGGTAAGGCATGGCTCTGCAAAAGCTTGATCGTCGGTTCAAATCCGTCTGCCGCCTTTCCTAATGCATTGTATTATAGTGTATTATATTAAAAACCGCTTAATAGAGCGGTTTTTGTGTTTCAAAAATCAAGTAAAGTCATACATGCTCAAAATAATCATATATCATATAGGGTAATGTCTCATGCAAATTGTGACTCGTTTTTAAGTTCGGTCTTCGCTTTATCAGCTGCTTCAATTACATCAGCTTTGGTTCTAAAGCCACCTTTTGTGAGTGGTGGTTTATTTTCTTTTGCTCTTGAAATTGTAAATTCCCATGTTTTTCCACGCTTTCTGAAACTTGCCATAATTTCATTTAACTCCTTTTTTCTTGTAAAACGGAGTACAAGAAAAGACACAAGTGCCGTGTTGTTTTTGTACTTAATCTAAAGCCGTTCCGCAGTCGCCAAACTTGGGTGGCTTTTTTGTTTTAATATCTCTTGATGTAATCATTATCGCAGGTTCTTCGACCATCAATATGCATTGATAATGAGTCCTTGATATTATTTCCCAAGGAATCAAGCATAAAATCAATCCCTTCTCTACGTGCTAATTTTGCAGCCGGAACAAAATCACTATCGCCTGCTATGAGAACAATTTTATCAACTTGGTTTTTGAAAGCAAGGGTAGCTATATCTAACCCAATACGCATATCAACGCCTTTTTGTTGAACATTCAATGATAAATCATGTTCTTGTAAATCTTCGATTTTCTTAGAACCTTTAAGAAGTTTTTTAGTTGTTTCTGCCTTTATGTTATAAGCAGCGCTACCATCGCTAAGTTCTCCAAATCTTAAAGCGACTTTTCTTTTTCGTGAAAGTTCACTATAAAAATCCTCTGCCCATTTTTTGCTATCTAATCGAGAAAAATCTATATTTTTCTTGGTTAATGGATGGTAGACAACTTTATTGAGCGGTGCACTGTCGTAGTAGAAAATACGATATAATTCATCATATTCGTCCTCTTTATGTATGCCTTTAAGATGGCGTAAGCAGTAACCGTAAAGCTCATCAGCTTTTTCTTTTGCTGTTTTATGTCCTTTAACATTATTCGATATTCTGCGATAAAATCCACCATCTACTAATATTGCAACTTTAGTCATTTTTTCTCCTTAAAATACAAAAATCTCCTGACCTCAACCTTTCCCGGATATGTGGGGGGTTTACTATCAAGAGATGATTTAACTATATTAATTGTGCAATCTTGATGCACAAGATTAGTCTATCAATTCTTGAATGACTTGTCAAATGTTATGTTTGATGTACATATCTTGTAGAGAAAGATTTCTTGGCACTCCTAATTTCTTAGATGTGTAGTTTAAAACCGTCCTGAACTTTGGAAAGTCTAGGGGTGGATTTTTTGGTTTTAACCGATAGACTTGTCAGACTATGCTATAATAACTTTCGGCGCACCTTTCTGATGCAATCACGTCTTAGAAAGGAGGTGAGTTTATGCTCATTACAATATTCGTATCAGTTGTCGCTCCGATAGTGGTCGGAGTAGTCCTTGAGCTGGTCAAGGATTGGTTGAAAGACCGACGTAAGCGCCGTTAGTCCACTATTTCGCCCCTTTGCCAGAGGGGCATTTTTTGCTGTTTGAAATTTGAAAAACAAAAAACCGAGGAAATTTGCCAGTCCTCGGTTTAAGCGGTGAGCAATGCTCACTACAATATTCGTTGAAACCATTATATCATAACGACCGAGTTTGTCAAATTTTGTGAGTCGCCAAGGCTTAGGCGCCTTAAATATACACCTACATGACTTTACATGATTATGAAAACCGCTTAATAGAGAGGTTTTTGTGTTTGTGAAAAATTATTTTTAGGTCGAAATTAAGTCCGTTCTTCTGTGATAAGCTTGATTATTTTTCAATCGTGTTTTCTGTATTATAGACGGTAGATTGTTCAAGCATTTTCAACAAGTCATTGGGTGTTGTTGTATCTAACATTCTATAGCGAGGAAGCATAAGAAGTCCGTCACTCTCTTTAGCATCAGATTCGATAGCACCATTACGCCCAGGATCAAGAACCCCAAATTTATAGCCAAGTTTATCAGCAATATTAAGCGTATCTTGATTGTATCCACCAGCTGGGTAACAGATCATATCGGTATTCTGGTTTAGCTCTTTGTCTAAATCTGATTTGGACTTCAAAAGTTCCTCTTGCTGTTGTTCGGCAGTTTGTAGACCTAGATCAAAGTGTTGGGCTGTATGGCTTCCAAAATCCACTAGCCCGCTTTCTTTCATCTCTTTGATTTGGTCCCATGTAAGGATTCCACCTTGTCCGTTATTCACATAATCTGTAATAATAAATGAGGTGGCGTGCATGTTATATTTTTTTAGTAATGGGAAAATTCTTGTGTACATTGTAACGGAGCCATCGTCAAATGTGAGCCAGACCAGTTTATTATCCAACTTTTCCTTTTTTGTTAGCAACTGCTGTGCTTCGGCAGCACTGACAGTTTTGTAGTTGTTTTCTTTTAGGGCCTTTAGTTGATTTTCGAAAGCCACAATGTCTATATTATTAGAATCTTGAGGGAGCTCATCAGAATTTGAAGTAACATAATGATACATTAATATAGGCAAGTGATTTTCGTCTTTAGAAAGCAACACTTTCTTTTCAGAGGAATTTTTTGAAACAGTATTTTTTTCTTTTGAAGCAATATTTGCTACAGAGTTTTCAGCCTTTTTATCAGCTTGTTTTTGATTGAGGAAGACATACACAATCACGCCTATTATCAAAACCAAAAGCAGTAATAAAATTTTGGTCATACTTTTTTTCTTTCGGCGATCTTTCCTTTTCATATTCTTTCACTCCCTTTAATTATTTTATCTACACCTTATTTTAACAAATTTGCACGAATTAGAAAAATGTGGAGTAGAGAGGGAAAGTGCTGCAAGAAAATGTAAGTAATGAACTTCATAGAGGAGGTTCTAACTTAGTAAGGTTTTTTAGGTTTAGCAGTTTCACATTTCCAGCAGAGAAGACCAAGCAAGCCCCAATCCAAACCAAGCACCCTTTTCTCATCAAACACTCATTTCATTTGACCTTTTTTTTTTTTTATACTATAGACTCAGAAAGTAAACGTAACATTAGAAATATAAATGTAAAGAAAAATCTAAACCAAACGTTACGTCAAAGGAGGAGTTTATGACACCAGAAAAGAAAAACCAACGGCGGCTGCGCAACCTCGCGTTCCTGTCCCTCTTATTGCTCTTGGTAGGCGGTACCTTCGCCTTCCAAGCCTTCAACCAGCGGGCCATCAATGACCGCATCCGAGAAAACATCCCCGGAGGCCGCGTCCACGACTACTACAACCGTGACACCGAAAACAAGGACGTCTTCGTGGAGAACTATGGCAATGTGCCCCTCATGGCCCGTATCCGCCTCTCCGAGTTCATGGAGAAACGCTCAACAGGAGATACAGACTTCACCCCTATAGTGAACGGCACCATCCGTGACCAAGTGGACACTTGGACGGTCATGCGTCCCTCAGAAACCAACCTGAACACCCGTGTAGATGACTCGGCAGCCTTCAACACCTACTCTAACCTGACCTTTGGTTGGAGCCGTTCAGGTCAAGATGCCCCATGGTTTATGCCGACCTTCAACCGGGACAACCAAGACCTGATGACAGCAGCCGCAGGACATGCCCGTGACTGGCTCACAAGTACAGCCACAGACGGGGTAACAGACGGCGCTACTCACCCCGGAGATGGTACAGATGCCTACTGGTCCTCTGGCGGCAGCTTTGACAATAGCGGTCCAGTTTGGCCGGGCGAAGAAGTCAGCCATGATGCAGCCCAAAACCTGCAACAAGAGCGTGCCCCGATGACCATCAGCCAGTGGGCAGCCTTGCCTAATAACCTGAAAGTTGGGAACTTCTGGGTCATCGACCACCAAACAGGTTGGGCTTACTGGGCCAATCAACTCCAAGCAGGAGAGACCACCTCTTACCTCTTGGATGCAGCACAGATGACCGCAGCAGCGAATGCTATCCCGGGAGAATATTACTACGGTATCCATGTGGACGGGCAACTGATCAGTCCTGACCGTATCAATGATTTCTTGGCTGCAGATGGAAGCTTTACCCACCATGATGACTTGTCTGACTTCTTGACAGCTGTACAGAATGGTTCCATTGATAACAACTGGGGGAACCCGGGACCAGATGACAATGTCCAACCCGACCAAATCAACTTTAGTATCATGGCACCGGGAACTATCTTCACCATGGCTAATGAGCAGTATCGTTATTTGGAGAATCAAGGTGGTGGGAATCATTTGATTATCCGGAATGAAAGTATACGTTCCGTGAGTTTTGAAGGAAAAGACACAGCATTAAACACTTGGTATGATGCTCTTGATTTAACAGTCCAAATGATGGTTCAACCTGTTGCGAATAGCTTTACAGTGGGAAATGTAACGGCAAATGATATTATTTGGGAGGGAGAGTTTAGATGGCGACCAACGAATTTAAATGACTTCCCAGTTGTCGCGGCAGACATTACCCAAGTTGACACAAGCGGTGCCCCTCGTGCCTTTGCACTCTCATTAGCAGATGTGACACGTTTATCCGGATCAGGGCTAGCTTTCTCTAACCACGATGAACGGGTGGGCTCTAATGATACTTATTGGGCTCTTCGAACCTTTGCTGATTCAAACAATGAATTTAATTGGCAAATATCTAATGCTGCTGGTTACGGACGGTTGCATTCAACTCGGACTAACACAGTAAGTTCTTCTGGAGGGATTCGTCCAGCCCTTATTGTTCAACAATAACTGAGCAAAAGGAGCAGTTGAAAAGTGATAAAAAATAACTGGTGAGGCAAATAAGAAGCAAAGCTATTTAAAATAAACTTCCGAGAAATAAAGAAAAAGCTCGTCTTTAATCGCGGCTGTGAAAAAGGCGAGTTTGTCTAAGAAACACAAAACAAGGAATCGTGAGCATTGAGCGATTCCTTGTTTTATTTGTCATGATTTTTATTATCGTTTCTAAGCAGTCTCTCATTCTGAAAGAATTTTTGTACCGTGTACGAAATTTGTTCCAGTCAAACTTGCGTATTCTTCAAAGTTATCAACAGTTACACCACCACCGATAATAATCGTGATTTTACCTTGGGCATATTGCACCAGTTCTGCGATTTTGGCTGTATTGAGAGGCTTATCTAAGCTGTCACCGTGCATGAGAATTTTGTCCACGCCTGCTTCAATCAGAGTATCAATAGCTTCATACTGATCTTCGATTTCATCAAAAGCCATGTGGAAAGTAACAGGAAGTCCCTGTGAGGCGACCATGAGTGTTTCGAGAGCTTCGGTATCAATCTTATTGTCTTCTGTCAAGGCACCCCAAACTAGGTTTTGAGCCCCTGCTTCAATAGCTTTTAAGATATCATTTTCCATGATTTTTAATTCATAGGAATTATAAACAAAATTCCCCCCACGTGGACGGATGATGACAGCTAAAGTAGTTTTTTGATCACCGATAAATTCAGCCGCTTGTTGAATCACGCCGTAGCTTGGTGTTGTTCCTCCGACAGTAAGGTTATCACAAAGTTCTATACGTTCGACTCCAGCAGCAACGGCACGAGGGATTTCAGTAAAGTTTTCGACACAAAGTTCACGAATAATCATATCATCTATTTTTCCTTTTCTGGCTTTTTATATATTATAGCAAAAAGAAAATGGGTTATGAAAAAATGAAAACGATCGAAAAAGAGAGTGAGAGACTTTATTTGGATTTATTATTCTGACTTCAGCTGGCAGAGTTTTAAAATTTAAAGCTTGGAGCTAAATGTTATAATAAAACCATGTTAAAAAAAATCGAGAAAGCTTATCTATACTTAGAAAAAAATATAGATAATCTACGCTGCCCTTTATGTCACCATTCTTTTACTTTGGAGCCTTATGCGCTCCGCTGCGACAAAAATCATACCTTTAATTTGAATAAAAAAGGCTATGTGAACTTCTTGCAAACGAAGCCCGATACGGCACACTATACGAAAAGGATGTTTGAGCCGAGGCGTCGTTTGATTGCTGCTGGGATGTACACGCCGGTACTGGAAGAAATTGAAAAACATCTGCAAGCAGGAAATCTTCTTGATGTTGGAACCGGTGAGGGAAAGTTTTTAAAGTTGCTGTCTCTTGAAGGGAATAAGTTTGGCTTTGATATTGCAAGAGACGGGATTGAGATGGCGACAGATTTGCCTTTTTCAGTCTTCCTCAGTTTGGCTGATCTGACAAATCTTCCTTTTGCAGATGCCTCCATGTCAACCGTATTAAATATCTTTAGTCCTTCAAATTACGAGGAATTTAAACGCGTTTTAAAGAATGAAGGGAAAATCATCAAAATCATACCAGACAGGTTTTACTTGCAAGAGTTACGTGCCGTTTATGGTCTGCCTATAGATTATGACAACAGTGACGTTATTCAACGCTTTAAGCAGGAATACCCAGATGCTTTACAAAAAGAATTGCATTACTGTTTTGAGTTGCCAGAAGAGCTGTATCTGGATTTTCTGGAAATGAGCCCTCTAGAATGGGCTGCTTCTTCTGAAGTAAAGGAGAAAGCGAGAGAAAAGCCACCAACTCAGGCAACAATCCATGTCCAAGTTTTAATTGGAACAAAATAAAAAACCTCAACTGAGGTTTTTGTGCTATTTTGACTTTGAGCTAGCTTTTACTAGGAATTAAAAATTATTATTTTGTGATGAGGTAAACAAGTTTTTTAATCCCCTTCTTACAGAGAAGAAAAACGATAAAACCAACGACAAGTGCAGCTGGAACAGCGACTAGACTACTTGTTACTGTGGTGAAAATGTAAATCATCATTGCCATGATAATTGAAAAGCTGGCAACGTTGAGAAAGAAAGTTAGCTCATGCACACGTTTATTAAGGTGCGTTTGTTCGGAGTTCAGCTCATCATACGAATAATATTCCTGTTTTTCATAAAAATCGTTTAAATTTTTTAATTCCATATTTACTTCCTAAGTTTTCCCGATAATTAAGTTCTATATTACATGATAACAAATTATGCAAATGTTTGCAAGGTGATTTCGTAACAAATGTTACAATTCATTTGAGAAAAAAATAAAATACAGTAAAAATCAGCTGTTCAGACCTTGTCAGAGTATGATATTTCTGATGAAAGGCAGCTTTGTTGCTTTTTTGTTATAATTGAGATTATGATTAAAATTACTACAACAGCAGAAAGTGTGGAGCAAGCCAAAGCGCTCCTTGAAGCTGGAACTGACAATCTTTATATTGGTGAAGCTGAGTTTGGCTTGCGTTTACCCACGGCACTTAGCTATGAAGAAATACGAGAAATTACTGCTTTGGCGCATGAGGCAGGAAAGACAGTTACTGTTGCGGTGAATGCCTTGATGCACGTGGATATGATGGCTAAAATCAAACCCTTCTTAGACTTCTTGCAAGAAATTAGAGTAGACAAGATAGCGGTGGGAGATGCAGGTGTCATTTTTGTCCTTCAAAGAGACAAGTATAATCTACCCTTTGTTTATGATGCTTCAACGATGGTTACATCAAGCCGTCAGGTAAATTTTTGGGCAGGACAAGGGGCTGTAGAAGCTGTTTTAGCTCGCGAGCTTCCCAAGGCAGAACTTGAAGCGATGACGGGAAATCTGGAAGTGCCGGGAGAAATTCTAGTCTACGGTGCGACGGTCATTCATCAAAGTAAGCGTCCTTTGATTCAGAATTACTATAATTTTATCAAGACAAAGGAAACTGGCAAAGACCGCGAGCGTAATCTTTTTGTCTCGGAGCCTAAAAAAGAGGATACCCATTACAGTATTTTTGAAGACAATCATGGGACACATATCTTTGCCAACGACGATCTTAATATGATGAGTGAACTGTCAGACTTGACGAAAATGGGCTTTGACCACTGGAAACTTGACGGGATTTATACACGTGGTGATGTTTTTGTTCAAGTAACAAAACGATTTATTGAGGCGAAAAAATGTATTGAAGCAGGAGAGTTTACAGCAGATAAAGCCTTTCAACTCGAAGAAGAAGTTCGCAAATTGCATCCAGCTGGACGGACTTTATCTCATGGTTTCTATGATTTTGACCCGAACGAAATTAAATAAAAACGAGTTGTAGCTAAGTTTAAAAAATAAAAAAAGTTTTGGTCGGCAGACCTTATCAAAAATCTTATCTTGAAAATAGGAGAAAAAATGCAAAAAAATTATACAAGACCTGAGGTACTTGCACCGGCAGGCACACTCGAAAAGCTTAAAGTCGCTATTGATTATGGTGCAGATGCTGTGTATATTGGCGGTCAAGCCTATGGTTTACGCTCACGTGCGGGAAATTTCACCTTTGAAGAAATGCGTGAGGGAGTTGAATATGCAGCTGCACACAATGCCAAAGTTTATGTTGCAGCAAACATGGTGACACATGAGGGAAATGAAGAAGGAGCAGGCGAGTGGTTCCGTACCCTGCGTGATTTAGGAATATCTGCGGTTATCGTTTCCGACCCAGCACTAATTGCCATCTGTGCTGCAGAAGCACCTGGCCTTCCTATCCATCTGTCTACCCAGTCTTCAGCAACGAACTATGAAACTCTGGAATTCTGGAAAGGGCTAGGTTTAGAGCGTGTGGTATTGGCGCGCGAGGTTTCTATGGAAGAATTAGCGGAAATCCGGAAACATACGACTGTTGAAATCGAAGCCTTTGTTCACGGGGCCATGTGTATTTCCTACAGCGGACGCTGCGTTCTTTCAAACTATATGAGTATGCGTGATGCTAACCGTGGAGGATGCTCTCAGTCTTGCCGCTGGAAATATGACCTTTATGATATGCCTTTTGGCAGGGAACGTAAGTCCATCAATGGAGAAATTCCTGAAGAGTTCTCAATGTCAGCTGTTGACATGAGTATGATTGAACATATTCCAGATATGATTAAAAATGGTGTAAATTCTCTAAAAATTGAAGGGCGTATGAAGTCTATTCATTATGTTTCTACAGTTTCTAACGTTTACAAAGCAGCTATCGATGCTTATCTCGAAAGTCCTGAAAAGTTTGAAGAAATCAAGCAGGATCTGATTGATGAACTGTGGAAGGTTGCACAGCGTGAACTAGATACAGGCTTTTATTACGGTATTCCTGATGAAAACAAGCAACTCTTTGGCGCACGTCGCAAGATTCCAGAATACAAGTTTATCGGAGAAGTTGTGGCATACGATGCAGAGCGCAAAGTGGCGACGATTCGCCAGCGTAATGTGATTACAGAGGGGGACACGATTGAGTTTTATGGACCAGGTTTCCGTCATTCTGAAACCACAATCCAAAACTTGCGTTTAGCAGAAACCGGTGAACCAATTGATCGCGCACCAAACCCAATGACACTTTTGTATATTGATGTGGAAACCCCTGTGAAGCCTGGTGACATGATTCGGAAATCAGGGGCTGGTTTAATCAACCTCTATGATAAATCAGGCGCAGCAAAGACTGTCCGTGCCTAAAAAATAGAGTAAGGGCATGCAATGATTGAAAAGAAAAAACTGGGTGTTTATTTTGGTACATTTGCTCCTTTGCATAAAGGGCATCAGCAGCAAATATACAAGTGCGCGGCGCTTAATGATCAAGTGCTTTTGGTTGTATCAGGTTATGCAAAGGATAGAGGAGATAAGATTGGTTTACCTCTGGAGCAGCGCTATCGTTACTTGCAAGAAGCTTTTGCAGATGAGGCTGATATTTCTGTTGCAAAGTTGGATGAAACAGACTTGCCACCAATGCCTCAAGGCTGGGACGATTGGTTTTCTCGCTTGCTGGAATTGCTAAAAGATTATGACAGTCAGAGGATTACCTTTTATGTAGGGGAGCCTGATTATGTGACAGAGTTGCAGGCTCGTTTTCCGAAAGACGAACGCGAGTACAGGGTAGAAATTGCAGACAGACAAGATGTCAAGATATCGGCAACAGAAATCCGTGAAGATCCTTTGCTGCATTGGCAGGATATAAATCCTGTTTTTCGCCGTCATTTTACTAAAATTGTTGGAGTTGTTGGAGGGAAGCAGAGTGGTAAGACAACCTTAGCTCGACGTTTAGCGCGCTCTTTTAACGATGCGCCTTTTGCAAAAGACATTGAAAAGGCTCTTGTTTCTTCGGGAAATCAGGGATTGGTCTTTATTGATAATAACTTAGCACCAAACATGGACTTGGTTCTCCTCATTCCCTCAAATAAAGACGCCTCTCTTTTGAAAGAGATAGAGAAGCAGGGGTTGACAGATAAAATGGTATGTTTGGATGATAAGGAAACAGCTCGTGATACTCATGCTTATCTCAGCCGTTACTATCATGCCATTGATGTGATTGGTCAATATACGGGCGTTAAAATTGAACGTTTAAAATATGAGTAGAAAAAGGTAGACATCAGTATCTAGAGTCTAGGAAAATGCAGACATGTGTATGTTGCTTTTATAAATGAATAAAGCTATACTTGTACTTAAATATTATTAATGAAAAACTTTGTGACTCAAAGTAATGGAGGGTAAAATAAAATGACAGTCTTAGTGCTTGGAGGCGCAGGCTATGTGGGAAGTCATGCTGTTGATATGCTGCTGGCGCGTGGCTATGATGTTGCAGTGATAGACAATCTGGTGACAGGGCATCGTGAAGCAGTACCTGCAAAGGTTCGTTTCTATGAAGGAGATGTCCGCGATCATGACTTTTTGGCTGAGGTTTTCAAAAAAGAAGATAACATTGAAGGCCTGATGCATTTTTGCGCCTATTCATTAGTGGGGGAGTCGATGCAAAAACCGCTGATGTATTTTAATAACAATGTGGGGGGAGCGCAGGTTATACTGGAAGCTATGGAAGAATTTGGTATCAAACATATCGTTTTCTCAAGTACAGCAGCAACTTTCGGTATACCAGAAGAAAGTCCAATTTCTGAAAAAACACCACAAAAACCGATAAATCCATACGGTGAAAGTAAGCTCATCATGGAAAAAATGATGAAATGGCAATCTCAAGCAACAGATATGACTTATGTAGCACTACGCTATTTCAATGTTGCAGGGGCAAAAGATGACGGCAGTATCGGTGAAGCGCATAAAAACGAAACCCACCTGATTCCACTTATCTTACAGACAGCGCTGGGACAGCGTGATTTTATCACGATTTATGGTGATGATTACAATACCCCTGATGGCACTTGTGTTCGTGATTATATCGATATGGAAGATTTGATCGAAGCGCACATTAAAGCCTTGGAATATCTAAAGTCTGGCGGAGCTTCTGACCAGTTTAATCTTGGTTCTTCTAAAGGTTACTCAAATCTCGAAGTCTTAGAAACAGCACGTCGTGTGACGGGCAAAGAAATCCCTGCAAAGATGGGAGAACGTCGCCCGGGTGATCCGGATATGCTTGTTGCAGACTCAACCAAGGCGGGTAAAATCTTAGACTGGCATGTAAAAAATGATTTGGAACACATTATTGAGAATGCTTGGAAATGGCATAGCTCACATCCAAATGGATATTAAGAAAAGCAAAAGTAGCCTTAATAGAAAGGCTATTTTTTGCTTTTGAGAGAAAAAATAAAAAATGTAAAAATATAAACAAGGAGAGAAAATAAGCAGATAAAAGTTGCATGAAAATGCAAAAAATGTTATATTAAGGAAATGTTTTTGATGTAAATGAAAGTGAAATTATAGGAAAATAAATGGAAAATAAAAAAGGAATGGGACTAATAGCCCTGATATCCATCGTTGTGTCAAGTGCCATAGGTGGAGGGGTATTTAACCTTTCCAATGATTTGGCCAATGGAGCCACGGCTGGCGGTGTTATTGTCGCATGGTTCTTTGTAGGTTTGGGGCTCTTGACTCTTGTTTTAAGCTTAAACCATCTTATTATTAATAAACCAGAACTCTCAGGGGTTTCTGACTATGCTCGGGAGGGTTTTGGGGATCTGGTTGGTTTTCTTTCTGGCTGGGGCTATTGGCTTTCCACTTGGCTTGGAAATATCGCTTTTGCAGTACTGATGATGATTTCCATGGATTATTTTTTTCCCGGAAAATTTGCAAATCCGAATGGGAGCTTAACCATACTTGCAGTTGTTACAGTATCTGCTCTTTCTTGGCTTCTATCTTTACTTGTCAGCAAGGGTGTGGAGTCTGCGGCGGTTGTTAATGCTATCGTCTTAGTGTGTAAACTGATACCGATTTTTGTCTTTATGATTGCCGGGATTTTGATGTTTAAGCTAGGCATCTTCACGACAGAGTTTTGGAACAATGTTTCTGAAAATGCTCAAGGTATGATTCAAATACAGGGGGCTATGACAGCAGGCGGTTTACTTGAACAAGTCAAAAGCTCCCTTATAGTCATGATTTGGGTCTTTGTTGGTATAGAGGGAGCTGCGATGATGGGAGATCGCGCCAAGAAAAAATCTGATGCGGGGCGTGCAACCATCGTTGGACTCATCGTTTTACTTTTTATCTATGTTTTACTTTCCTTATTGCCGTTCGGTTATTATGAACAAGCCGAGTTGGCTGCTATGAAAACACCAGGGATGGTTTATATTTTAAAAGATATGCTTGGTGATTTTGGTGGGGCTTTGATGGCAGTTGGTTTAGTCGTCTCGGTACTAGGTGCTTGGCTTTCATGGACTATGCTTCCAGTGGAGTCAACAACACAGCTGGCCAACCAAAAATTACTCCCAGAGTGGTTTGGCCGTTTGAACAAGTATAATGCACCGGCAAATTCGCTGTGGCTCACGCAAATTTTTGTTCAACTTTTCATCATTGTCACTTTCTTTGTAGCCAATGCTTATAATGTCATGGTTTATCTCTGTACTGCCTGTATCATGATTTGTTATGCTTTGGTTGGTGCTTATATGATGAAACATGGCTGGGAAGAAAAAAATATTAAAAATATGTGGATAGGATTCATTGCTTTTGCTTTTCAAGCTTTAGCACTTTGGCTTTCTGGCTGGCAATATGTTTGGATGGGGTCTATTCTGTATGCTATCGGTTTTGTCTTCTATCATATGGCGAAGAAAGAAAATAAGAGCAAACTTTCTCATGTCGAAGTACTGTCGATTCTTTTGATTATTACATTGTCAATTTTTGCAGTTATTGGCTTGGCGGGTAATCATTATGGTTTAAGAGAGTTACTCGGATTGTAAAGAGTATTAAAAATTCGGAATCAGAGTTCCGAATTTTTTTGTTCTAATTTTGAGTAGTGGTCATTTTTGATGTGGACCAAAATCCGAAGCTCTTCTTCTAGCTTATCCTTTTGTTGACGTAAGGCGTGTTCTTGCTCTACAAGAAGTGAAATTCTTTCCAGTAATGTAGCGTCTCCCTCTTGAGATAGGGACCTAAATTTACTGAGACGCTTTGCTGTCAGTGGTGGCTCTTTCTTATTCATGTTTTATAATTTCTCCTTGTTTCACATTGAAAATACTCAAGTTTTCAGGTAAATTTTTGAGATGATCAAGTGTTGTTGTGGTAATAAAGGTCTGTGTTTTTCCAAGACTTGTTTCTAAAAGATCCAGCTGACGGTTATTGTCAAGTTCACTCATAACATCATCAAGCAAAAGGATAGGATATTCGCCTGTTTCCTCAAAGATCAAATCAATTTCGGCTAACTTAATCGATAAGGCCACTGTTCTTTGCTGCCCTTGACTACCAAAGTCAGCAACATTGATGCCATTGACAAAAAAAGTGAGATCGTCACGATGAGGACCGACAGAGGTTTGATGGCGAAAAATATCTTTATCCCGCGCTTTTTCTAAATCATCAAGGAGAGATTCAGAACTTATTTTATAGCCAATCTTTAGCTCTTCCAAACCGTGTGTGAGTTGATGATGAATTTTTTGCGCTAAGTTTTCTAACTTGGAAATAAAACTGTGACGTTCCGCACTAATCTTTTGCCCATGTTCAGCTAGCTGACTATCGAGGACGTCTAAAAAAGTAGTATCAATCTGCTTGCGCTCTAATTTAAGATAAGCGTTGCGCTCCTTCAAAGCGCGGTTATAGCGAACAGAATTATGGAGATAAACAGGACGAATTTGGCCAATCTCCATGTCAAGAAAGCGGCGACGAACGCTCGGTGCTCCCTTGATGAGCTCTAAATCTTCGGGCGCAAACATGATGAGATTAAGCTGACCGATGTAGTCAGCCAAACGGTTTTCTTTGAGATGATTAACCTGAGCGGTACGCCCTTTAGGAGTCAAGGCAACTTCTAATGGCACATTGCTGTGTCCTTTATAAACCGTTCCTGAAACCTTCATTTCTTTCGCGTCCCAGCGTATCAACTCACGATCGTGATGTGTGCGATGGCTTCTTGTGAGGGCGAGAAAGTAGATGCTCTCTAAAATGTTAGTTTTCCCCTGAGCATTTTGCCCCAAAAAGATATTCAGATGAGGATGGAAGTCAAGGGAGAGATGAGTATAATTTCGAAAATTATAAAGCTGAATATTGTTAAGTTTCATGTTTATTTAGCGCCAGGAAATCTTGGCTTAGTGGCTTTCTTAGGTTTTTGGCTTTTGACCTGAGCGTTCATCTTTTTAACAAGAGCTTTGACACGTTCTTCTTCAGCCCTGTCTTCTTCATATGCAGCAACTTCCTCAGCAGAGGCCTGAACAAACTTGATGAATAGCTCAAATTTCGGAATTTCTAAAATATCACCTGCACGGAGTTTTTTTCCTCGGCGGTTTTCAGCTGTCTTGTTTAAGAAAATATTGCCCTCATTTTCAGCAAGAAAGAGCTTGGCTTGTCCTCCTGTATTCACGATAGCTAACTCTTTGATGACTTGCCCTAATGTAATATATTCTTCAAATAAAGTATAATTTTGCATAATACTATTTTAGCATAAAGAGTCTCAAAAATAGTGGAAATTTTGCTATAATAGATATATTACAGCTCTTGCTCTTTTAGCTTGGAATGTGTTTTTTCATCCTTTAAAAGGAGGAGTAGACAAGGGATAACTATGAAACTAGCCAACGGAGTAAATCTCCATGTTATAAGGGAAACAAAATTTAAAACAATACGTATCATGGTACGTTTACGTGAAGAACTTTCACGAGAAAATATTGCTAAACGTGTGATTATTTCTAATCTATGGGAAACTACTAATACAGCATATCCAACGGCTCAAGCTTTTTCGAGTCGTTTATCAGAACTCTATGGCACCTCTTTTTCAACAGCAGTGAATAAAAAGGGCAGTCAACATCTTTTAAGCATCCATATGAGTCTTGTCAATCCTAAGTTTGTTGGTGTGGATACTTTGGCAGGTGCTGTTGATTTTATGCATAAGGCACTCTTTAGCCCAGATAAGAATGTTGAGGTCTTCCAACGTGAAAAGACAAATCTTATTAACTATCTTAAGGCAATGAACGAAGACCGTTCTTATTATGCGAGTCGTCAGTTGGCTACCCTTTTTTTTACTGATGAAAATCAAGCCCTTCCGGGTGTGGCTACTGTAGAACTTTTAGAGAGTGAAACAGCAGAAGCTGTCTTTAATTACTATACAGAGATGCTCAATCACAACCTTATTGATATTTTTGTCCTAGGTGATGTGGAAAAAACTGAAGTTGTGCGCTTGTTCCAGACCTTTGACTTCAAGGACCGTCAGGGACATTCCGATATTTTTTATAAACAGGGAATTAAAGATTATCAGGAAAAAACTGAAGAGAAAGAGGTGCAACAGTCTATTTTGCAAATGGCTTTTGCACAACCAGCGACTTATGGTAGCCCGGACTATATGACTTTACAAGTGATGAACGGTCTTTTTGGTGGCTTCGCTCATTCTAAATTATTTATGAATGTCCGTGAAAAGGCAGGTCTGGCTTACTATGCGAGTTCAGCATTTGATAGTTTTACAGGTTTATTAAGGGTCAATGCTGGAATCGATGCAGGAAATTATCAGCAAGCCCGTGCACTTATTTTAGAGCAGCTTCAGGCTCTCCAGTCTGGAGACTTTACAGCACAAGAAGTCGAGCAAACGAAGATAATGCTTAAAAATTCTTACTTCATGTCGCTCGATTCTTCTTCAAACTTGATTGAGCAAGCTTTTATTCATGAAGTTTTACCTGAACTCTATATTGATGAAGCAACCTTTTTGAAGGAACTGGAGGCTGTGACTAAGGAAGATATCATGCGCTTGGCGCAAAACTTAACACTACAGGCCCAATATTTCATGAAAGGGGAAGTCTATGCAGAAGAAGAGTTATGAAAAAACAGGAGAAATTCTCTATACTGATGTTTTGGCAAATGGCTTGACCGTTTATTACCTGCCAAAGCCGGATTATAATCGTACATATGGGCTTTTTACCACCAATTTTGGGTCGCTTGACACATCATTTGTTCCCTTGGGTAGCCAAGAAATGAAGACCTTTCCGGAAGGAATTGCTCATTTTCTAGAACATAAACTTTTTGAGAAAGAGGAAGGCGATGTGATGGGCAAGTTTGGTGCCTATGGTGCTCAAACAAATGCATTTACCAGTTTTTCAAGAACGTCTTATCTTTTTTCGACACGTGAAAATATTTATGCGTGTGTCGCCTTGCTGCTTGATTTTGTCCAAAAGCCTTATTTTACAGCAGAAAATGTCGCCAAAGAGCAGGGAATTATTCAGCAAGAAATTCAGATGTATCAAGATGATAGCGATTGGCGCTTATTTTCAGGACTTTTGGCTTCACTTTACCCTGATTCACCCCTAGCAGATGACATTGCTGGAACGCCACAATCCATTAAAGAAATAACAGCAGAAGATCTCTACATAAACTATGAAACGTTCTACCACCCATCAAATATGAATCTCTTTTTAACAGGACCTTTTGATGTTGAGCAGATGGCGAAGTTTGTGAGTGAAAATCAGGAGAAAAAAACTTTTGTTAAGACAGAAGCGATTCAGAGAAAAATAGTTGAAGGCAGTCAGCCAATTCAAGGAAGAACCTTAAAATTTGAAGTCGCGATGCCTAAGCTGGCTCTGGGTTTTCGTGGAGAAGACCCGCTTCCAACGGATGCGCGTGAATTGTTAGAGTATAAGCTTTCTAATCAGTTGCTTCTAGATATGCTTTTTGGCAAAACGAGTCACCGATACGAGGAGATGTACAATGCAGGCTTAGTGGATGATTCTTTTGGATATGGTTTTGACATGGACAAGAGTTTTCACTTTGCGAATATTACAGCAGATACTGAAAAACCAGAACAAGTAAGTAAAGTTTTGCAGGAAGCTTTAAAAAGTTATAAAATAGATAAAGATTTTGAAAAAGAAAATCTAGAAATACTGAAGCGTGAAACATTAGGAGATTATTATAAATCCTTAAACTCTTTAGACTACATAGCCAATCAATTTTCTTCAAATATTTATGGCGATCTTAACTTCTTTGATCTTCCTGAGATTTTATCCGAGTTGACCCTTGAAAAAATCAGCAGGCATGCTGAAAAATTTGTAGCGAATATGCAAATTGTAGATTTTATTATCTACCCCAAATAATACGAACAGTTATGAGTAAATCCATGTATTTTATAAATCTGAGAGGAGGACATGGTGGCAATTAAAACAATAGGCGAAGTCCTCAAAGACAAGAGAACAGAACTTGGCCTTGGGCTGAGTGAAGCCGAAAAACTTACAAATATTCCGAAATTATATATTATTGCCTTAGAAACAGGTGACTATAAGGCTTTACCTGGTGATTTTTATATTAAAGCCTACCTTAAACAATACGCTGAGAAGCTAGAACTTGATGCAGATCAAATCATGTTGGCTTATGAAAAAGATGGTTCGATGTCTGTTGAAGAACACGAGGACATCCAGGAAACTTATCGTTTTGTAAAACCGAGTGAACGTGTAGAAGAAGAGGAAGAGGAGAACAATAAACCTGCATGGCGCTACTACCTTCCGATTATTTTACTTTCTACCGTTGCTTTAGCGATTGTTGGAAGTGTTACTGCTGTCGTACTTTTAAATCGTCCGCAAAATAGTAATTTGAACGATGTTTCTTACACTTATCAGACCAGTGAAACTGCAAAAACGACAGAAGATGAAAAAACAGCAGAATCAACAGAAAAAGCAGATGAGACAAAACCAGAGCCAGAAAATCAACTTGCGGTCACAGGGAGTGGAACGCAGCTCAATGTTAACTTGACGAATGCGAGCCTTCCTTCTCAAATTGTATTCACGACAGCAGCAGGGACAGTCACCACCATTTCACTGACAAATGCGGATTGGGCTACAGCGCGTACGTTATCTGATGCAGAAAATACAGCAACAGCAATCATAGGTACGGGCTTGACAGAGTCAACGATAAGACTTTCAAATACACAAGGACTTACGATGACGATTAATGGTAATAATGTTGACTTGTCTAACTTAAGACAGGGCGTTCCAGTAAACATCCAGCTTACTATAACTTATGCAAGTACAACAGCCACTCCAGCAGAATGAGACACTGTTAAAATTATAAAAGAAAGCAATTATGAAAAAAGAAAAACTCCCTAATCAACTAACGATACTAAGAATCTTTATGATTCCACTCTTTCTTATTGTTCTTTATCTGCCACATGGTGCAGCTGTTGGTACAAGCTATGTTTCGTGGATTGTTGCAGCGATTATCTTTGCTGTAGCCTCAATCACTGACTGGCTTGATGGCTATTTGGCACGCAAATGGAAAGTTGTTTCTAATTTTGGTAAGTTTGCAGATCCGTTAGCGGATAAAATGTTAACAATGGCTGCATTTGTGATGTTAATTGCACTAGGATTAGCTCCAGCTTGGGTTGTTGCCATCATCGTATGTCGTGAACTTGCTGTGACCGGACTTCGCCTTTTATTGGTTGAACAAGGTGGTGCAGTCTTGGCTGCAGCTATGCCAGGGAAAATTAAAACATTTACACAAATGTTGTCGATTATTTTCTTGTTAATTGGTGATCCTATTTATATTGGCACACTCTTACTTTATGTTTGCCTTATCTTCACGATTTATTCCGGCTATGATTACTTTGCCAAAAATATGCAAGTATTTAAGGACTAATTCAATATTAGGGCTTGAAAAAAAAGAAGGTCTGCGTTATACTTAACTTAAAGAGAGTAAGACTCGGCTGAAAGCTTACATAAAGTTAATGTGACTGTATAAAACGATAGCAACGTTATAGCTAAACTGAGGTTCTGGAAGACAGGACAAATTTAGGTGGTACCGCGATAAGATTACTGACGCCCTAGAGCTCTTGCTTGGGGCGTTTTAATGTGTTACCAGCATTGCGCCTGAAGGCGCTAATGCTGGGCGGCAAGCCCTATAGGACCTTGCCTAAACACTTTATTAGGTAAAATGCAAAAAAATTATCGTTTTTTGCACTTTACCGTCATAATATACCATCGCGTGCTTGAAGGTACTCATGCTGGGCGGCAAGCCTTACAAGGCCTTACCTGATAATGCCTTATCCTATAGCTAAGACTGTTAATGTTGGTCAGCAGGTCTCACAAGGGCTTTCCTGATAATGTTTTAACCACAAATGTATTCAATTACAAAGGAGATAATATGAAATTACAAAAACCAAAAGGTACGGCAGACATTCTGCCTCAAGAGTCACAAAAATGGCAATATGTAGAAATGATGGCCCGTGCAGTATTTGAAGATTATAATTTCAGAGAAATCCGTACACCACTTTTTGAAAGTTACGAGCTGTTCAGTCGGGCAACAGGTGAAACAAGTGACATCGTAACTAAAGAAATGTATGATTTTGACGACAAAGGTGGACGTCATATCGCTTTGCGTCCTGAAGGGACAGCTTCAACTGTTCGCGCTTATATTGAAAATAAACTCTTTGCTCCAGAAGTGCCCAAACCAGTAAAAATGTATTATATGGGTTCGATGTTCCGTTACGAACGTCCTCAATCTGGACGATTACGCGAATTCCACCAATTTGGTGTGGAATGTTTCGGAGCGAAAAATCCAGCGATTGATGTCGAAATTATCGCCATGGCGCAATCATTATTTGAACAAATCGGTATCTCTGGTGTAACACTTCACTTGAATTCTTTGGGTGACTTAGAGACACGTAAGGCTTATCGTACAGCTTTGATTGATTATTTGACACCTTTTGAAAGTCAGCTTTCGAAAGACAGCCAACGCCGCCTTCACGAAAACCCTCTGCGAGTACTTGACAGCAAGGAAAAAGAAGACAAGGAAATCGTCAAGGGTGCACCATCTATCTTGGACTATCTTACAGAAGAGTCTCAAAATCACTTTGACATGACCCGTGAACTGCTCGATGGTTTGGGTATTGATTATGTCATTGATACCAATATGGTTCGCGGTCTGGATTACTACAATGATACAATCTTTGAATTTATCGTGGATGTCAAAGGACAAGAATTGACGGTTTGTGCAGGTGGCCGTTATGATGGTCTGGTTGAATACTTTGATGGACCTGCCACACCAGGTTTTGGATTTGGACTGGGTGTAGAGCGCTTGTTGATGGTTGCTGAAATGCAAGGCGTTGATTTCCATGAAGAAGATACACTTGATGTTTATATTGCCGTTATGGGAAACAAAGCCAGCTTAGCAGCGACACAACTTGCAGAAAGTCTTCGTGCTCAAGCCTTTAAAGTTGAACGAGATTTTTCTAACCGTAAACTAGGTGCTCAATTTAAATCAGCTGAAAAGGCAAAAGCAGAAGTGATAATTACGCTTGGTGACAATGAAGTGGAAACAAGTGAAATTACAGTTAAACATAACCAAACGCGTAAAGAAGTAAAAACAACTTTGGCAGAAGTTGCGAAAGGTTTTGCGCCTATCTTTGAAGAAGCGCTTGGAGAATAAAAAGTTCAGTAGTTCCAAGGAACCTGAGGACTAAAGAAACGTAAGGAGATTAAACTTGAAGAGAACAAACTATGCAGGAAATATTACAGAAGAGTATTTAAACCAAGAAGTTACCGTAAAAGGTTGGGTTGCAAAGCGCCGTAATCTTGGCGGCTTAATCTTTATTGATTTGCGCGACCGTGAAGGCATTGTCCAGATTGTGGTTAATCCTGAAACAGCAACAAAAGAAATCGTAGAAGCTGCAGATAAAGTTCGTAACGAATACGTACTTGAAGTTACAGGTAAAGTTGTTGAGCGTGCCAGCAAAAACGAAAATATTAAAACAGGTGGAATTGAAATTGAAGCGAATCAAATGAAAATTCTTAGTACTTCAAAAACAACACCATTTGAGATTAAAGATGGTGTGGAAGTGCTTGACGATACGCGTTTGAAATATCGTTATCTCGACTTACGCCGCCCAGAAATGCTGAACAACATTACGATGCGTCATGCGACAACGCGTGCTATTCGTAGTTACTTGGACGATCAAGGATTCATCGATGTCGAAACACCTTTCTTGAACAAGTCAACACCAGAAGGTGCACGTGATTATCTTGTCCCTTCTCGTGTCAATAAAGGCGAGTTTTATGCTTTGCCACAAAGTCCACAGCTTATGAAACAATTGTTGATGACTGCAGGTCTCGATCGCTACTACCAAATCGTAAAATGTTTCCGTGACGAAGACTTGCGTGGCGACCGTCAACCAGAATTTACACAGGTCGACTTAGAAACAAGCTTCCTTGGGGAAGAAGAAATTCAAGATTTGACGGAAGGCTTGATTGCGAAAGTTATGAAAGACGTTAAAAATGTCGATATAACTTTACCGTTCCCACGTATGAAATACGATGATGCCATGAACTTCTATGGTTCAGATAAGCCAGATACACGCTACGAGATGCTCTTGCAGGACTTGACAGACCTTGCGAAAACTGTAGATTTCAAAGTCTTTAGCGAAGCACCTGTTGTTAAAGCCATTGTCGTTAAAAATAATGCCGATAAGTACTCTCGTAAAGCTATTGATAAATTAACAGAGCAAGCCAAGCAAAATGGGGCCAAAGGCTTGGCTTGGATCAAGTTTGAAGACGATAAATTGGCTGGTCCTATTGCTAAATTCTTGACAGATAAAACATCAGAATTCGTTGAAACTTTGGGCTTAGAAAACAACGACTTGGTTCTCTTTGTGGCAGACAGTTTAGAAGTGGCAAATTCAGCACTGGGTGCTTTACGTCAAACGATTGCCAAAGAGCAAGGCTTAATTGATTATTCGAAATTCAATTTCCTCTGGGTTATTGATTGGCCAATGTTTGAGTGGTCAGAAGAAGAAGGCCGTTATATGAGTGCGCATCACCCGTTCACTTTACCAACTGCTGAAACACAAGGGGAACTTTCAGGAGACCTTAGTAAAGTCCGTGCGCATGCTTACGACATCGTTTTGAATGGCTACGAACTCGGTGGTGGTTCACTCCGTATTAATACCCGTGAATTGCAAGAAGAAATGCTTAAAGCACTCGGCTTTAGTTTAGAAGATGCCAATGCGCAATTTGGTTTCTTGTTGGAAGCTTTAGACTATGGCTTCCCACCACACGGAGGATTGGCCCTTGGTTTGGACCGTTTCGTGATGTTGCTTGCAGGCAAAGACAATATTCGTGAAGTCATTGCTTTTCCTAAGAATAATAAAGCCACAGACCCGATGACACAAGCGCCATCAGTAGTCAGTGAAAGCCAACTGGAAGAATTGAGAATTAAACTTGAAAAACTTGACTAAATTTATCAACATGCTTGGTGGCTGGGAAAAGTTGACACATCGTTTCTCAGCATCTGTCTTATATGGAATCACTTCTGCTTTTGCACTGAATTTCTTTTACCAACCTGGAAGAGTCTATTCTAGTGGTGCTACAGGTGCAGCCCAGGTGGCAACTGAGATTTTTACACGGATGATGGGGTATAACTATCTGCCCATATCGGTAACGCTCTTTCTGATTAATGTTCCCTTGATGATTTTGGCATGGTTCCGCTTGGGAAAACAGTTTACCTTGTTTACTTTGCTGACTGTTACCATGAGTTCTGTTTTTATCCACTTTGTCCCAGAAACAACGCTGACACCTGATCCGATCATCAATGCCATCTTTGGTGGTACTATTATGGGTGCAGGAGTTGGTTATGCCATGCGTAATGGTATTTCAAGTGGGGGTACGGATATCATTGCCCTTTATATCCGCAAGAAAACGGGACATAATGTTGGAACACTAGGATTTATCGTTAATGGTGTGATTATCTTTACTGCTGGAGTGCTTTTTGGCTGGGAATACATGCTTTACTCCATGATTGCTATTTTTGTGAGCTCACGTGTCACAGATGCTATCTTTACACGTCAAAAACGGATGCAGGTCATGATTGTCACCGAGAATCCTGAAATCATCATCCGCAAACTCTTTGAAAAGATGCATCATAGTGCAACAATTTTGAATAATGCTGAAGGTGCTTATTCACATGAAAAACGGACAATCTTGTTTACAGTTATTACAATGTACGAATATCAAGATTTTAAAGAAATCATTACTAAATATGACCCAAAAGCCTTTGTTTCCATCTCGGAAAATGTCCGTGTTATCGGTAACTTTAGTGAGATTACAGATTAAGTTGACAAAACGGTTGTTTTAGTATAAATTAGAGAAAGCCTCTGTCATTTTTGACAGAGGTTTTACGAGAAATTACAAAGCTATTTTTACAATATTAATAAAAATAGTATTAGATTGGAGAGTTGTATGAAGGATATGAGCCTCATTAAAATCCATTTTCGCAACTTTATTGCCATTAGTTTAGGAGCAGTCATCTTTGCTTTTGGATTTGTAAAGTTAAACATGGCCAATCAGCTGGCTGCTGGGGGACTTTCTGGGATAACCTTGATATTACATGCCTTACTCGGATTGGATCCGGCTATTAGCCAGTTCATTCTGAATATTCCTTTGCTTTTTATTGGGTACCGTTTCTTAGGACAGCGGACTTTTATCTATACAGTTTATGCGATTGTTAATGTTTCGCTTTTCCTTTCTGTCTTTCAGACCTTTGATTTTAATATCAATCTTCTGCATGATAACTTAGTTGCAGCTCTCTTAGCTGGGGTCTTTGCTGGAGCAGGAGTTGGAATCATCTTCCGTTTTGGCGGAACAACTGGGGGGTCAGATATCATTGCACAGCTGTTGCAAATTAAGCGCGGTACAGCAGTGGGACGTGTCATTTTCACGATTGACCTTTTTGTAATGACACTCTCTCTTACTTACATTGATGTGAATCATATGGTTTACACACTAATTGCAAGTTTCGTTGCGGCTCAGGTCATCAACCTTATCCAGTCAGGAGGATATACTGTTCGGGGAATGCTCATTATCAGTCCCAAGTATCAAGAAATTGCAAATGCGATTCTTGCAGAGCTTGGACGCGGTGCGACATTTTTACATGGAGAAGGAGCTTACTCTGGAACTGAGAAACGCGTCGTCTATGTGGTGCTTAACCCTCGAGAAGTTATGACCGTTAAGGCCTTGATTGGGGAGATAGATCCTCAAGCCTTTTCAACAGTAATAAATGTCCATGAAGTTATGGGAGACTTTACTTATCCTCAAAGTAAGTATAAACGTAAGAAAAAGTGAGTAATAAAAAAGAAGAATCATCAAGACTCTTCTTTTTTATTTTGACCAGCTGTTATTGGAACAACTTAGATGTCAAGCGTTCACCCTCAAGTCGACCAACAGAAGAAACACCTTCTACGTCAGAAGAATCTGCATTGACACCATCTTTGATAATTTGTAAGCGATCAATAGCTTGGTTGATTTGAATCAAACTTTGTGTTTGGTTTTCAAAACTATAGTTGCTAATCTCACGTTTAGCTTTCTTAAGATGAATGATAGCTTTTTCAATTTCGACAATAGCCTTTGATGTACGCATAGAGTCCCTCCTTGTTTTATAGTACTAACCTTATTATAACAGAAAAGTAAAGAATCTGCTTTTCTATAATTTGCGATCAAGGCCAAAGTCAAGAAACATCCAACTTTTGACTTTGGTCTAATAGAAAACTGGGAGTCGATAAAAAAAGACCAACAAAAGAGCTGATCCATTAGTTCTGCGCAACGAAATCATCTAAAATAGTAACGATTTCTTCCTGAGTTGTTGCCTGATTTACTGCAACTTTAACTTTGGCTGCACGTTTGGCTCCCTTGAGGTAGTAAGCTGCATGTTGGCGAAATTCACGTGAAGCGAGATTATCGCCTTTGAGGTCAACAAGACGTTGCAAGTGAATCTTAGCGATGCGCATTTTTTCATCTACAGTGGGTTCAGGAAGGAGCTCACCTGTACGAAGATAGTGTTCTGTACGATGAAGCATCCACGGATTTCCGAGAGCAGCACGACCGATCATGACTGCATCAACACCCGTTTCATCAATCATACGTTTGGCATCTTCAGGTGTTTTCACATCACCATTTCCGATAAAAGGAATGTTAATGTTGCCTGCTACTTTCTCAAGCCATGTCCAGTCGGCTTTACCTTCATAAAGTTGGGCGCGTGTCCGTGCATGCATGGCAACAGCTGCGCCACCGGCCGCTTCGATAGCCTTGGCATTTTCGACAGCGTAGAGATGATCAGAATCCCAGCCGATACGGATTTTTACAGTCAGTGGCAGATCAATCGCTGAACTGACAGCTTTCACGACATCGTAAACCTTATCTGGATTGAGAAGTAAGCGGCTGCCTGCTTCATTTTTAGTGACTTTAGGAACAGGACAGCCCATATTGATATCAATGATATCAGCTACTGTATTCTCTTGCACAAATTTAGCCGCTTCAACCAGTGTATCAACTTCGCCACCAAAAATTTGCATCGAAAGTGGATGAGGCACGCCTTCAAAGTCCATCATTTGAAGGGTTTTTTTGTTGCGGTGCTCGATCCCTTTATCAGAAATCATTTCGGTAACGACAAGACCGGCTCCAAACTCTTTAGCTGTTGTCAGGAAGGCTTTATTATTAATCCCCGCCATTGGGGCGAGTACGATTTTATTAGCAATTTCTATATCCCCAATTTTCCAAGGGCGTGTGTATTTTGAATCCATAGTCATAGAGAATATTTTAACATTTTTTAGAAGATTTACTCAAACTTTGCACTGAAAAAACCTCCGCAGGTTATTTTGCGAAGGCTTTTGAATTTTTTAAGTGGTAAATAACCGCTTTATTTTTTGGCGAACGGAAACTTCTTGGGTTTGGGTTGTCAAAAAAGTTGCAATATCGCCGGCGTGGAGTAGTGTATCTCCATGTGGAATAATCTTTTCCCCATTGCGCTGAATGGAAATGAGAAGACTGTCTTGTGGCAGGTGAAGATTTTGAACAGGCTGATGGTCGGCTTCAGAATCAAACTGTACCAAGGCTTCAATCATAATATGCCCCCCTTTTTCAGTAGCAATTTCAGAATCTGTGGTGAGAAGATTGTGGAGTAATGAATGATAGATTGGTTCAGAATGCAAAAGTTCAGCGACAAGATAGGAAATAAGAGAAACAAAAGCCAGAGGTAAAAGATGATCAAAAGAGCCGGTCATTTCGACCAAAAGTAAGATACCTGTCATTGGTGCACGAACAATAGCAGTAAATGTCGCAGCCATGGCTAAAATTATAAAATTAGGAAAGAGGTTGGGAGACAGATGCAAAGAGGAAATAACCACTGTAGCAAAAATACTACCCAAACTGGCACCTAGAATTAAAAGTGGAAAGAAAATTCCTCCCGGAACTCCAGAGATATAGCTTATGATAGAAATTATAAATTTCGATACAAAGATGAGGCAGAGAAAAGCAAGCCCCCAACCTAGAGTGAGTTGAGCGATTAAGTGATGACCACTTCCGCTGATTATTGGAAAAAAGAGCGCTGCAAGAGCAGAAATGATAAAACTCAAAAAAACACGAAGAAAAGGACTTTTTATTTTATCTTGCACGAGATCTTGCCCTTTTACAAGAGCGTAGTTATACACAGCACCGAAGATTCCCATGAGTATGCCTAAAAGCAAGAGAAGCCAGTAGTCTGAAAGAGGAAAGCCACTGACGATCTGAAAGTTAAAGATACTTGCAGACCCAAAAATAACACGGGAGGCAGCATCTGCAATGATAACAGAGGTCATACAGGTTAATAAAATCAGTGGTGAAAAGTAGCTGAAAATTTCCTCTAAAACAAACATGATACCAGAGAGTGGTGCGTTAAAGGCTGCGGATAAACCTGCTGCAGCACCTGAAGCAATCAGCAAACGCTGATGACGCTCAGTAGCAGCAAATTTTTCTCCAATGGCTTGTCCCATAGCAGCTCCAAGTTGGATAGAAGGTCCCTCACGCCCCAAAGAAAGACCTGCAAACATAGCCAGAGTTCCACCGACAAACTTAGCCCAGGCAGTCGTAAACCAGTCAGGTTGGAAATATCCAAGTAGCTGCCCCTTGATTTGAGGAATTCCACTGCCGGTAGACATGGGATATTTTTTCATTAAAGTACTGACAATAAACGCGAGGAGAAGCAAAGCGGGAAGTAAGAGAAGAACATAGATGAGATGTCTTCCAGCTTGCTGATATAAGAAGGCCCCAAATTTTTCAGCCGCGGAAAGAGCTAAACGATAAAAGCTGGCAAGGAAGCCAGCTGTAAGTCCAACCAATAGGCTTAAAAAAATTAAACCTATATTTTTGTTTGAGGATTGTGACAAATCTTTAAGCAGCAGCTTCATTTTTGAACAGCTCCTAAAATTAAATCATTAAGCTCTTTTTCTGTAAATTCATATTTACGATTACAAAACTGGCAAACAATTTCAGCACCATGGTCTTCTTCAATCATCTCGGTAATCGCTTTGCTACCAAGACCTTGTAATCCTTTAGCGAAGCGTTCTTTTGAACAGTCGCATCTAAAAGCTAAAGAGGATTCAGCAAGAACAGTGTAGTCCATTTCTCCATAAATTGCGGCGAACATTGATTCAAGGGGATTCTCATTTAAAAGTATTTCTGAAATACTTGGCATTGTTTTGATATTTTTTTCTATCAAGGCAATTTCATCATCAGTTGCATCTGGCAGGGCCTGTAGCATAAACCCACCAGCAATTTTGACACTGTCTTCTCCCTCGTTCAGCAGGACATTTAGACCAACAGAAGAAGGAGTTTGCTCACTTGAGAGGAAGTACCAAGCTAAATCTTCTCCAATTTCCCCTGTGATGAGATCCGTTTGCCCAGTATAAGGTTGACGTAACCCCATGTCTTTAATAACAACAAAGAAGCCATTTCCAATGAAAGGAGCAACGAGTACTTCGCCAGTCGAGGTTTTTTTGTAGTCGAGCTCTTTGTTTTGGACATAACCTTTAACGTTTCCATTAGCATCAGCGACAGCAATAATTGCACCCATAGCACCATCACCCAAGATTTTGACCGTAATTTTACTGTCCCCTTTTTCATTAGCGCCCAAAATTTGAGCAGCAATCAGGGTACGACCGAGCGCAACAGTAGAAGAAGGCATCGTTTGATGCCGCTCTTGCGCTTCACGGACTGTCAATGTTGAATCAAGAGCAAAAGCACGAAAGTGACCATTTTTTGAAATGGATTTTAGTATTTTATCAGTCATAACTCCTTCTATTTTAACATATTTTTAAGGACAGTGATTGTTATGCCTGTATTTCTAAAGTGATGTTTTACATAAAGTATAAGGGCGGTCAAAAAGTCAATATTTTTAGGAAAAGTTGAAATAAAGTTTGATATTTCCGAACAAAAGCATATTTTTTATAAAAGACATTTATTTGTTCTAGATTTTCAAAAATAATTTTTGCTATAATGGGAATAGTGCGATAGGAGCTTTTCAATATCAAAATGCCAGCTGTATCATCACAAGAGAGATATAGAGCGTACAAATATTAAAAGAAAAGAGAGCTATTATGCCATCAGTTGTTGTTGTAGGAACGCAGTGGGGAGATGAAGGGAAAGGTAAAATTACAGATTTCCTCAGTTCAGATGCCGAAGTTATTGCGCGTTACCAGGGAGGGGATAATGCCGGTCACACGATTGTGATTGACGGCTTTAAGTACAAACTTCACCTTATTCCATCAGGTATTTTCTTCCCGGAGAAAACATCTGTTATCGGTAATGGTGTGGTGATCAATCCCAAAGCTTTGGTTAAAGAAATTGCTTACCTCCACGAAAACGGTGTAACAACAGATAACCTGCGTATCTCAGACCGCGCCCACGTTATTTTGCCTTACCATATCAAATTAGACGCCCTTCAAGAAGAAGCGAAAGGCGATCAAAAGATTGGTACAACAATCAAAGGTATTGGACCAGCTTATATGGATAAAGCAGCTCGTGTTGGTATCCGTATCGCAGACCTTTTGGATAAGGAGATTTTTGAAGAACGTCTACGTACAAATCTCGAAAACAAAAACCGTGAATTCGTTAAACTTTACGACAGTGAAGCACTTGATTTCGATGAAATCTTTAACGAATACTATGAATACGGTCAACAAATTAAAAAATATGTAGCGGACACTTCAGTTATCTTGAACGATGCGCTTGACGAAGGTCACCGTGTCCTCTTTGAAGGTGCCCAAGGTGTGATGCTAGATATCGACCAAGGAACTTATCCGTTCGTCACATCATCAAACCCATTGGCAGGCGGAGTAGCTATCGGTTCAGGTGTTGGTCCAACAAAAGTTGATAAAGTAGTTGGTGTATGCAAAGCCTATACTTCACGTGTTGGAGACGGTCCATTTCCAACAGAACTTTTTGATGAAACAGGTCATCAAATTCGTGAAGTTGGCCATGAATATGGCACAACAACAGGTCGACCACGTCGTGTAGGTTGGTTCGATGCAGTTGTTATGCGTCACTCACGCCGTGTTTCAGGTTTGACTCATCTTAGCTTGAACTCGATTGATGTTCTTTCAGGTTTGCCAACGGTAAAAATCTGTGTGGCTTACGAACTTGATGGAAAAGAAATCACGCACTACCCAGCAAGCCTTAAAGAGCTAGAGCGTTGTAAACCAATCTATGAGGAAATGCCGGGTTGGTCTGAAGACATCACAGGAGTGCGTACACTTGAGGAGTTACCAGAAACAGCGCGCAACTATGTTCTTCGTGTCGCTGAACTTGTAGGTGTTCGTATCTCAACATTTTCAGTTGGTCCAGATCGCGACCAGACAAATGTTTTAGAAAATGTTTGGGAAGCTTAATTAAATAAATTTCAAAAGCAAGCAACCATTGATTTGGTTGCTTTTTTTTGGTGAGAATACATCTTTTTTATCGTATTAGTTAGTGAAAAAGTTATCATGGTATTTTAAGGAGAGAGGCTCTTGAAAAGTAGAAAAAAGCTGGTGTTGTTTTTAGGATTAAGTCTTGTACAAATACTTATTGCTGTGTTTATAGTTGTGAAAAGAGAGGATTTTATTTATATATTTCCCGCAAAGGAACCGCAAACCTTAAGAGAGTTAGCCTATGACAAAGATAGGCGTTTGGGCTACACCGTTCACATTAAGGAAAATGGCAAGTTAGTACCTTATCTGGTGCTTACGAAAAATTATATTGATCAAGGGAATGTCTTACTACTTCGAAAGCATCTTGTAGAGCCGCCCATGTCTTTTCGGGATGGTTGGGAAGAAGCCTACTACGGACACAGCATACCGGATGCCTTTATGCACAAGGACTTTATCAAGCGTTTGTCTAAAGATGTGCAGGAAAATATCCCCCTCACAGAGCTGGGAATAAAACCCTCGGCAAAAAATGCAGGAATGGGGCACATAGAAAAAATAAAGCGGAAACTTTTCTTGCTTTCAGACATTGATGTAGGAAATTACAAGGGTAGAGTTCGTTTTGAAGATGATCGTAACTTACTGTATTTTAAGCGAAAAGGTGGAGTAAAAGAGGACAGGTTAGCTTATTTAGAAGGGGAGTCAACTCCTTATAGCTGGTGGCTCCGTACTGCTTTTGCGACGGATTCTGTAGTAGCTAAGGTCATTGACTATGAGGGGATGTTTGGAGGTGGGGGTGTTCCCTATCCTGCTTATGTCCGTCCAGCCTTTACGCTTCCGCCAGAAACAGAGGTAGAGAAAAAAGAGAGTGACGGCCAGACAGTGTATGTGCTTAAGACTGATAAATAAAGGAGTGGATTCAAATGACCATAAAAAAAGTATTTCTGATTGTATTTTCTTTGCTTTTTAGTATCGCAGTAACGGTTCTTTTGGCAAGTAGAGAAAAACATGTGTATTTACTTCCCGCAAAAGAGCCACAAGTATTAAGAGATTTAGCCTATGACAAAGACAAGCGCTTGGGCTACACCGTTCACATTAAGGAAAATGGCAAGTTAGTGCCCTATCTGGTGCTTACGAAAAATTATATTGATCAAGGCAATGTTTTATTGCTTCGAAAGCATCTCGTAGAGCCGCCCATGTCTTTTCGGGATGGTTGGGAAGAAGCCTACTACGGGCACAGCATACCGGATGCCTTTATGCACAAGGACTTTATCAAGCGTTTGTCTAAAGATGTGCAGGAAAATATCCCCCTCACAGAGCTGGGAATAAAACCCTCGGCAAAAAATGCAGGAATGGGGCACATAGAAAAAATAAAGCGGAAACTTTTCTTGCTTTCAGACATTGATGTAGGAAATTACAAGGGTAGAGTTCGTTTTGAAGATGACCGTAACTTAATGTATTTTAAGCGAAAAGGGGGAGTAAAGGAGGACAGGTTAGCTTATTTAGAAGAGGATCCTACCCCTTATAGCTGGTGGCTCCGTACGGCTTTTGCGACGGCCTCCACAGTAGTTAAAGGAGTTGATTACGAGGGGATGTTGTCAGGCGGGGGTGTTGTCTATCCCGCCCATGTCCGTCCAGCCTTTACGCTTCCGCCAGAAACAGAGGTAGAGAAAAAAGAGAGTGACGGCCAGACAGTGTATGTGCTTAAGACAGATAAATAAAGGAGAAGAAGATGTTTAAAAAATTATGTTTATTGCTATTTATGCTGTGTCAACCCATATTTTTTGGTACACGTGTATCTGCTACAGCAGTGAAAGATTTGGATTTAAGTATCAGTTTGTCAGAAGTTCAAAGACAAAAGATAAGCTTTGAAGCTCCTGATGACAGTAAGAGAAAGCAGTACAGTATTTTTCTGATGGATAGCTCCAGAAGTATGGGTGGAAGAAGTGTCAAGCAGACCAAAGATATGGTTGGCAAGTTTGTAAAAGAGTCGGGTGCGTCCAAGCAGGAGCATCAAATTGCGCTTGTGGGTTTTGGAGATGAGGCAACTGTGCTTCAAGCTTTTACTCCTGATGAGAAACAACTGCTGTCCGCTTTGGAAAAGATAGAAACACGAGGGAAGACCAACTTATACAGTGGTTTGAAACGTGCAGAGCAGCTCCTGCAAGAAGTCAAGGATGAGGGGCAAAAAAATATCTTCATCATCAGTGACCGGACACCAACCGCAGGGGAAAAAGTAAATACAGGAAAGTATGGAAGCAAAGACATCTACAGCTATCAGTTTGCCAATGCGGCGAATAATCTGGCGCAAAAGATGAAAGCAGAACAGCAGGTAAGCTTTCGGACTTTCGTATTTATGGATAAGATTGTGGACTCGACCAAAGCATTTGCCCGAACCTTTTTCCAAAATATTCAAACAGATGGGGCCTTTGATTTTAAAGATGTACAAGATATGGATTTTGTTTTTAAAAGTAAGGAGGCGGGAAAGGATTTCCAATCAGGGACTTTTAACTATGGTTCCGCACCTGCAGGAAAAGAAGTCAAGGATTCTCAAGCCGTCTACCACTACAGTGATTCTTATTTTGAGCAGAGTGCCTATGCTTATCGCAAGGAGAAAAATCGCCCTTATGACCCAAGGCTAGCGACCATGTCCCTCAACCTAGAACTTGCTGCTTGGTCCAGTATCCAAGAAAAAAACTATCTTTTAAAAAATAGAAATGCGAAGCAGCTACTGGAAGAAATCGGTTTTGAAAAATTCAAGGCTAACCAGCATTTTCAAGAAAGACCCTCGAAAGACTCGATTGGTGCGGTCATTGCCCAGAAAAAACTGACCGTCAAAGAAGAAGACTACACCTTGATAGCTCTAGCCATCCGAGGCGGGGGTTACGAAGCAGAGTGGGCCAGTAACCTGACTTTAGGACGGTCAGGCGAGCATCAAGGTTTTAGAGAAGCCAGCGAAAAAGTGTTGACCTTTTTAGACCAATACTTGAAAGAAAACAAGGTGACAGGCAAGATAAAGCTCTGGATTAACGGCTATAGCCGAGCAGCTGCAGTAACCAACTTGACCGCTGGCGCTTTAAATAAGGGGCGAAAGTTGGCCAGTGGTGAACTCAAAGCAGAAGATATGTATGCTTTCTGCTTTGAAGCACCTGCGGGGACTTTGAAGGGAACGGGGAATGATAATGAACGACATGATAATATTGTCAATGTTATTAATGTCAATGATGTGGTGACTAAAGTGGGACCGGAGGTCTATCCGTTTGAGTTTACACGTTATGGGCAGGATTCGTCTTTGCCTGATAAAACTCTACTTCCCCAAGAGGTTTATGAATCTGCCAAAAGTCGAATGGAAGCGGAATTAAAAAAGCTAGACTCTAACTTAAACTATAAACTAGAAGAATTTCAAGCTAAAAAAATAAGTATACTGGATATTTTTAATGGCTTAATTGTGGATGATCCAGAGGGTAAGAGAATGAATGAATCTCTGGATGACATCATCAGAACCTTTGCAGTTGAGCAAATAAAGCATAGAAATAAGTATGTTAACGTGTATCAAGAGGACATACGAATACTAGCTGAACTCTATTTCACAACACGGGTTGAAGATAGGGAAAAACTTACAAAAAGTTTATTTAAAAATCTTGTCACCTCTATGATGTTAGGAAGTAATGCAACGAGGGTGAAAAATTTTGTTATTGATTGGTTGAGAAACATGGGGTTGGTCAATCATTCAGAGGTACGAATTGAGTCTTTAGCAGAGACTTTTCGAGAGCTTGTGTTCAAATTTATGATTAAACATCCTAATCTTTCAGTGACTCTCATAGCAAACTTAGACCCAGTTGCCCAAGCCCATCATCCTGACCTTTGCCTCGCATGGTTGAGGGCGCAGGATGAAAATTATCAAAAGAAAAAGATTGAGGCTCCTGAGCCAAGCAAAACCTCAAAACGTATCCTAATAGCAGGAGATGTAGACATTAAGGTAAAACGTGAAACAGGAGAAATGGAGAAATATTCGACGGATGAAGTCATGGAGCTTTCCACTTCAGCAGCAGAAGACACGACAGTCCTTGTCCAAGCCAGCGAGGCGACAAAGGTGGATTATACTGTACAGACCATTGATAATAAGGACGGAAGCGTAGTTCTGACCGAAGAGTTTGAAGATGTTGAACTAAATGCGGGAGAAAAAGTTGAGATAAACCTCTATAAAGAATCAGAAGATAAAGCTACAGAACTCGTCAAGGAGGGAGAACAGCTAAGCTCAGAAACGAGCGGTAAAGAAGAGTCATCAAAATATTACTCGACAAATATTAGAGTGGAAAACGAAAACCTAGGCTTTGTCCTAGGGGGTGGAATGACTCGCTTTGCCAACTATTCGCCCTTATATGCTCTTCCACGAGAAAATGCGGAGTTTGTGGGTTGGTACAAAGGAGATGTGCTTTTATCTTCGGAAAATACTTATCAGCACCAAGTAAAAGCTGAGGAAGAACTTGTTGCGAAGTTTAGAGAGGTAAAGCCAAATGACCAGTAAAAAAATATTTTTTCTTATTTCGTCACTACTCTTAAGCATTGTCCTCTCAATTGTCCTCATAAAGAGAGAGGAACTTGTATATTTGCTTCCTGTTAAAGAACCCCAAATCCTAAGAGATTTAGCTTATGACAAGGATAAGCGTTTAGGTTATACCGTTCATATTAAGGAAAATGAGAAGCTAGTGCCCTATCTGGTGCTCACGAAAAATTATATCGGACAAGGTAATGTTTTGCTTTTAAGAAAACACCTCGTAGATCCACCCATGTCTTTTCGGGATGGTTGGGAGGAAGCCTATTATGGACATAGCATACCGGATGCCTTTATGCACAAGGACTTTATCAAGCGTTTGTCTAAAGGTATACAAGAAAATATTGCTCTCACAGAGCTGGGGATAAAGCCTTCGGCAGAACATGCTGGAAGGGGGCATATAGAAAAAATAAAGCGGAAATTTTTCTTGCTTTCAGACGTTGATATTGGAAATAGTAGAGGCAAACATCGCAAGGGAGATGATCGTAATTTACTGTATTTTAAGCGAAAAGGTGGAGTAAAAGAAGACAGGTTAGCTTATTCAGAAGGGGATTCAACTCCTTATAGCTGGTGGCTCCGTACTGCTTTTGCGACGGATTCTGCGGTAGCTAAGGTAGTTGACTATGAAGGGATGTTTGGAGGAAATGGTGTTGCCTACATTTCTTATGTCCGTCCAGCCTTCACACTTTCACCAGAAACGGAGGTGGAGGAGAAAAAAGTTAACGGACGTAAGGAATATGTGCTTAAAATAGATAAGTAAGAAAGGGGAGATTAGATGAACAAAATAACCAGTAAAAAAATATTTTTACTTATTGCTTCACTACTCTTAAGCATTGTCCTCTCAATTGTCCTCATAAAGAGAGAGGAACTTGTATATTTGTTTCCTGCAAAAGACCCCCAAATCCTAAGAGATATAGCCTATGATAAAGACAAACGCTTAGGTTATACCGTTCATATCAAAGAAGATGGTAAGTTAGTGCCCTATCTAGTTCTCACAAAAAATTATATCGGTCAAGGCAATGTCTTACTGCTTCGAAAATACTTGCTGGATCCGCCCATGCCCTTTCAAGAAGGCTGGAAAAGATTTTATTACGGGCATAGTATGATTGATGCCTTTATGAACAAAGAGTATATTAATCGTTTGCCTAAAAATGTGCAAGAAAATATTCCCCTCACAGAGCTTGGGATAAAAGCTCTAAAACCTAACTTTGAAAGTAGGCATATAGATAAAATAAAGCGGAAACTTTTCTTGCTTTCGGATATTGATGTAGGGAACTATAAGCAAAGAATTCGTTTGGAAGAAGAGGAAAATTTGTTATATTTCAAGAGAAAGGATGGTGGAAATACGACTAGACTCGCTTATTTGGAAAACGACCCTGTCGCTTATACTTGGTGGCTTCGTACTGCTTTTGAAACGGCTTCTGCAGTAGCAGATACGATTAATGATGGGAAGTTTGGAGGGAATGGAGTTGCCTACCCCGCCCATGTCCGCCCAGCCTTCACACTTCCACCAGAAACAGAGGTGGAGGAGAAAGAAATCAATGGGCATAAGGAATATGTGCTTAAAATGGATAAGTAAGAAAGGGGAGGTGGAGATTAGATGACCAAAAGAACCGGTAAAAAAATATTTTTTCTTATTGCTTCACTGCTCATAAGCATTGTCCTCTCAATTGTCCTCATAAAGAGAGAGGAACTTGTATATTTGCTTCCTGTTAAAGAACCCCAAATCCTAAGAGATTTAGCTTATGACAAGGATAAACGCTTAGGCTATACCGTTCACATCAAAGAAGAAGGCAAGCTAGTGCCCTATCTTGTTCTCGCGAAAAACTATATTGGTCAAGGGAATGTCTTGCTGCTTCGAAAATACTTGCTGGATCCGCCAATGTCTTTTCGGGATGGTTGGGAAGAAGCCTACTACGGACATAGCATACCCGATGCTTTTATGAACAAAGACTTTATCAAGCGTTTGTCTAAAGATATACAAGGGAACATCCCCCTTACAGAGTTGGGGATAAAACCTTCGGCAGAAAATGCAGGAATGGGGCATATAGAAAAAATAAAGCGGAAATTATTTTTACTTTCGGACATTGATGTTGGAAACGATAGAGGCAAGCATCGTATGGGGGATGAGCGTAACTTACTGTATTTTAAGAGAAAAGGTGGAGTAAAAGAGGACAGATTAGCTTGTTTAGAAGGGGATTCAACTCCTTATAGCTGGTGGCTCCGTACTGCATTTGCGACGGATTCTGTAGTGGTTAAAGTAGTTAGCTATGAAGGGAAGTTGGGAGGTGGGGGTGTTCCCTATCCCGCCCATATCCGCCCAGCCTTCACACTTCCACCAGAAACAGAGGTGGAGGAGAAAAAAGTTAACGGACGTAAGGAATATGTGCTTAAAATAGACAAATAAAGCCCCTCAAACTGAGGAGCTTTTTGAACGGCAGAAAGGGTCAATGACCGATTCCCTTATAGATTAAATCATACATTGATGTTTTGATAAGTTTGATAAATATAGGTTTGAATTTTTCGGGTTCAAGGGGGATTTGTGAGCTAAACCACAGCGTGAAGATGATATCCAAATATGAAATCCAAAAGGAAAGCAATTGTTTAGAGGAGAAGTAAGGGCTTAGCTGATGTTCTTTTACAAGATAATCATAATGTTCTTTCGCCCAAGGAAAAACAAAATCGGTTGCCCCATCAGCTGTTCGGTAAAGCAAGTTGCTTGTTACAAGGATGTGTGCGACATCACGGTGCTTCCATAAGATGGGGAGTAAGATATCAGCAAAAATTTCGACAGGAATTTCACTGGGGTCATGGCGAAAAAGCTGTTCATTTATCTCTTGGAAAATTTCTGTATAGATGTGAGCAATAATGCTATCAATACCTTTATTTCCAAAGTTATGTCGAATAGTATTTCGGGTAATACCGGTACGTCGTGTAATTTCTTCGACATTAACGACACCATCCTCCGCTGCGATATTGAGCAAGGTTCGGATGACTATTTCTTTAGTATTTTTGGCCATATCACAATCTCCCTTATGTCCTTTTTATTTTATTATATTAGAAAATGTTGTCAAGACGAAACAAAATTATTACCAAAGTAATCTAAAGCAATGATAAATATAAATCTAAACAATCATTTTATATATAATTAACCCGTATTTTCGGGCTTTATTCATATATTATTTATCAATATAATTTAAAAATAATAATAAAAAGATTGAAACAATCTTTTTATACAAGTATTTCACAACTATATAAATATTTATATGGTTTTTTCGACATAATATTGACGAAAGTGGTTAATTTAATTATTGCTTTACATTACAAATGATACGGATATATAATATAATTATACAAAATAACAATGCGAGAGATGGAATTTATATAGTGGATGGAAGGGTTTTGTTTGCCCGGAAGCAATGAGGAAGATAAAATGAAGAACCTATTTGGAAACAGTCGCAATGAAGAAAATACTTCGACTCAGAGGGAAGGCAGAACGATGGTACATCTTGAAGAATTTAATAAGCTCAGAGAAGATTTAGAGATAAATAACAGAAGCTTAAAGGATGCGCTTCTTAAAACAGAAGGAGAGAAGCATAAGGTCATTTTTGAAAAGAAAAAATTGGAAGAAGAACTCCAAAAACTAAAAGAAGAAAAAGAAAAGAAGCTCTTGGAAAAAGAGGAAGAGGTAAAAAAGTTGGAAGAGTCTCTTGAACAAAACATTCAAAATGGTCAAGAAAATATGCAAGCCTTTGAAGAACTAAAGCAAGAAAATGAAGCCTTGAAAAAAGAGAACGTAGATATTCGTGCTCAAATTGCAGACTATTTATTAGAGCTGCAAAAAGAGAATGAAAAGCGTCAAGAGGTACTCGAGCAAGAGAAAAAAGATGTTTTGGAGAAAACAAAGCTCGAATGTAACCAGATGAAGTATAAAGCAGAGAGAGAAATTAGTGAGCTCAAGGCAAACGCGAAAAAAGAAGCTGAAACGATGATTCAAGAGATGGGAACTTTGAAAAAGGAAGCCCAAAAAGAAGCTGAGCAATTCAAAGTAAATGCTAGACGTGAGATTGAAAAAATGGCTCAAGAATCAGAAAATCGTAAAGCAGCCATGCTTAAAGAACACGAAGCGCTAAAAGCAAAAGCAGAGCAAGATATAGAACAACTGGAAAAAGATGCCGTCGTTGTAAAAAATGGCATTGAAGAAGAAAATAGAGCATTACGTCTTGAAGCGCACAAAGAGTCTGAAAAGATAAAAGAAGAAGCAAATGCTTATGTGGTTCAAAAGCAAAAGGAAGCAGAAACAATTATTGAGGCAGCAGAGCAAAAAGGTCAAGAGAAGCTGGATGAGACAGAGCAAAAATTAACGGAACTCAATGGTCAGATAGCAGACACGAAGAATGCAGCAAAAGAGTTAATCGGCCGTTTGGGTGAACTGATGAAACTTGGAATTTAGAAGTGATTAAATTAAAAAATAGCTAAAAAAGTAAAGCGCTGATAAGGCGCTTTTTGAGCGAATGGCTTGGAAATATGGAAGTGAGCTTTTGAAGTTTATATTCTGGAGCAGGAGGAGGTGAGTAAATGAGTCAAAGTCAGTATGAAGAATTATTTGCGGAGTCAGAAAATTTGCTGGACCAAATGACACATGTTTTAGAACCGACTCATTCCTCGCAGAGCTCCCGCTCATCGGGTGTTAGGAAAAGAAAAGTAAAAAAGTGGCCTAAGAGAGTTGTGATTTTACTTGTTCTTTTAGTATTACTTATTACTCTTGCGATGGCAGGAGGGAAATTTCTTCAAATTTTGGGCGGACATTTCCCACTTAGATATGAAGCGGAAGTTCAAAGCAGACCGCGACAGATGAGTGAACAAGACTTGGAGCAAGAAACTGATGTTCCTATTGACGATGATATGGCAAGAGTCCGCGTATCTCTAGAGATTAAAGTGGAAAAGAGTAGGAAAGTCGGCAGAGTTGTTGTGCAAAATTTACCCACAAACGAGACACGCTTAAGATTTTCAGTGATAGGAGAAGGGGAAACAGAGCCATTCTTTCGTTCAGAATTACTTGATCCGGGGTACGGTGTATCGGAGATTCCACTGAAAAACGAACACTTGCAGGGGGAACATAAAGCACAGATTTTATTAGAGTTTTATGAGAAAGAACAAGAAGAGAAAATTACTGAAAGCACAGTGGATGTGATTATTAATGCGAAAGAATCGGATTAATTTTCTGTCTTTTTGCTTTCTCTTAGCCCTCCTCCAAGATTTTTCATCGTTTCTTACTCTCGTGATGAGAGCAGCGATGCCGTTTTCAATCAAAAACGATATTTTTTTGATTGAGAACCAATAAGACGCTAAGGCAATTCATATAAGAAATGCCGCCTCTCCTTAATGCCTTTAGGCACAATGAGAGCAGCGATGCCGTTTTCAATCAAAAACGATATTTTTTTGATTGAGAACCAATAAGACGCTAAGGCAATTCATATAAGAATTGTCGCCTCTCCTTAGTGCCTTTAGGCACAATGAGAGCAGCGTATTAAAAATTGACAAATCAAAGAAATCTGCTAAAATAAGTACATAGCAAGAATGAGAAGAGTAGATTACTGAAACGTTTGAGGGAGTGGTGTCGTTGACTGAAAATCACCACACGGGAAAGTGATTGAAGTTCACCTCATTCTAAATTTAAAAGAAGCTTTAACTAAGTGATAAAATGGGATGGTACCGCGGTTTTCGCTCCTTAATTAGTAGGGGAGAAAATCGTGGTCTTTTTATAATCACCGCAAGAGTACATGAGGAGAAAGAATGAACTTACAAGAGAAAATTGAAGCTTTGCGAGAGCAGGCCTTGGACAACTTGACAGCTGCCGTTGAAGAAAGAATGTTAAATGATCTGCGCACAGCTATCATGGGTAAAAAAGGAGAATTGACAGAAATTCTCAAAGGAATGAAAGAGCTCACAAATGAAGAACGTCCTGTTATTGGCGCTTTAGCCAATGCTTTCCGTGATGAATTTGGAGCGAAACTGGAAGAGAAAAAGGCAGAGCTTGAAGAGAGAGCGCTAAATGCAGCTTTGAGCGCTGAAACTTTGGATGTCACTTTACCAGGGGCTGCTTTGAAAAAAGGAACACGTCATATTTTGACTCAGACAGCAGAAGAGATAGAAGAAATCTTCTTAGGTATGGGCTATGAAATTGTTGATGGCTATGAAGTTGAAACAGACCACTATAACTTTGAACGCATGAATCTTCCCAAAGATCATCCTGCGCGTGATATGCAAGATAGTTTTTATATCACAAATGAGGTCTTACTGCGTACCCACACCTCACCTATGCAGGCGCGTACCATGGATAAGCATGACTTTAATAAAGGCGGTCTCCGTATGATAGCGCCAGGTCGCGTTTACCGTCGTGATACAGATGATGCGACACACAGCCACCAATTTCACCAAGTTGAAGGACTGGTTGTGGATAAAAATATCACGATGGCTGACCTTAAAGGCACCCTTGAATTTGTTATACAAAAGATGTTTGGTGCCAATCGTGAAATCCGTCTCCGTCCTTCCTATTTCCCGTTTACTGAGCCTTCAGTTGAAGTGGATGTGAGCTGTTTTAAATGCGGCGGCAAGGGATGTAACGTCTGCAAACACACCGGATGGATCGAAATTCTCGGTGCCGGCATGGTCCATCCGAACGTCTTAGAGATGAGTGGCATTGACAGTAAAGAATATTCTGGATTTGCCTTTGGTATGGGGCAAGAACGCATCGCAATGCTACGTTATGGTATCAATGATATTCGAGGATTCTACCAAGGCGATTTGCGTTTCTTAGAACAATTTGGAAAATAATTTCAGAACTGAACACAGAAGTAAGCAGAATAAAAGGAAAAGTAAAATGTTAGTATCATACAAATGGTTAAAAAAATTAGTCAACGGCATTGATGACATTCCTGTCACAGATTTGGCAGAAAAAATGTCCTTGTCTGGTATTGAAATTGAGGGTGTCACAGTACCGGGAGAGGGTTTATCAAAAATAGTAGTCGGTGAAGTATTAACCTGTGAAGATGTACCGGACACTCATCTTCATATTTGCCAAGTTGATGTTGGTGAAGAAGAACCTCTTCAAATCGTTTGTGGTGCGCCAAACGTAAAAGCAGGAATTAAAGCAATCACTGCGCTCGTGGGAGCACGCATTGCCGATAATTATAAAATTAAAAAAGGAAAAATCCGAGGTATTGTTTCACTAGGGATGCTTTGTGCACTTGATGAAATCGGTATTCCGGAGTCTGTAAATCCGATGAAACACGAGGAAGGTATCTATATCCTGCCTGAAGACGCTGTGGTTGGCGACAGTGTCCTTCCTTATCTTGACTTGGATGATGAAATCATTGAGCCAGATATCTTGGCAAATCGTGCAGATGCGATGTCTATGCGCGGTGTGGCCTATGAAGTAGCAGCTATCTACGGCAAAACAGTTAATTTTGAAGATAAAAAACTAACAGAGGTTGACAGAAAAGCTACAGATAAAATTGCTGTAAAGGTAGAGACAAGTACAGAACAAGTACCAACCTATAAAATTCGTATAATTGAAAATGTAAAGATCGCCCCATCTCCGCTTTGGCTCCAAAATACACTGATGAATGCGGGTATTCGTCCAATAAATAATGTCGTTGACGTAACGAATTATGTCTTGATGTATTATGGACAGCCATTGCATGCTTTTGATTTTGACAAATTTGGTGCAGACGAAATCTTGGTGCGTCAAGCGCAAGACGGTGAAAAGATTGTGACCCTTGATGAGCAAGAGCGTGAGCTCAGCAGAGAAGACATAGTCATCACAGCCAACGGAAAACCAGTAGCACTTGGTGGTGTCATGGGAGGGCTGGATAGCGAAATCACAGAGCAAACCACAAATGTTGCTTTGGAGGCTGCGCTTTTCAATGGCACATCAATCCGGAAAACATCGCACAAGTTTGCACTACGTTCAGAATCATCAAGCCGCTTTGAAAAAGGAATTAATCAAGGCACAGTCCGTGAAGCTTTGGATTTTGCAGCCGCAATGATTCAAGAGCTTGCTGGTGGTGAAGTTCTTTCTGGTGTGGTTGAGTCAAACGACTTTATGCCAGAACCTCAAGAGGTTAAAACTACTTTAGAACGTATCAATGCTTCTCTTGGAACAAATCTTACAGTGGAGAAAGTGTTAGAAATTTTAGCGCAACTTGGATTTGAAACCCAAGAAAACAAGGGCGAATTCCATATTCAAATCCCATCACGTCGGTGGGATATCAAGATTGAAGCAGATATTGTTGAAGAAATCGCACGAATTTATGGGTATGACAACTTGCCAAGTACCTTGCCTGCAGGAGCTACAGTTGGAGAGTTAACAGCTATGCAGAAATTACGCCGAAAAGTACGCACCAACGTTGAAGCTGCCGGACTTTCGGAAGTTATTGGCTACTCATTGACAAGCTCTGAAAAAGCTCGGGAATTTGTTAATGGGCAAAAACCAACAACTTCATTACTCTTGCCAATGACCGAAGATCGTCAAACATTACGGATTAGCCAAATTCCAGGACTTTTGGATATCATCAATTATAACCAGAACCGTAAAAATGCAGATGTAGCCATCTATGAGATAGGCAACATTTTCCTTGCATCAGATTCAGAAGATTCCCGTCCTTTAGAAATTCCTCATCTTGCCTTTGCCATCTCTGGAAATGTAGAGGACAAAACCTATAATTCAGCAGCTGTAGCCGTTGACTTTTATCATGCAAAAGCCATTGTTGAACAGCTTTTGGCAGGCTATGAAAATCTTTCCTTTGAAGCCGACTCAGATATCAAAGAAATGCATCCAGGGCGCACAGCGCGAGTTTTAGTGGGCAATCGTCAAGTTGGTTTTGTTGGACAAGTACACCCTGCAACAGCAAAAGCTTATGATATTAAGGAAACTTACGTGGCTTCCCTTGACTTGGAAGCGATGCTTGAGCTTGCTCCAGCCCAAACGGTTTTTGTCGATATTCCAAAAGTACAAGCTGTAAACCGTGATATTGCTATGCTTGTTGATAGAGACAAAACACATGCTGACATCGTAGAAGTGATTACATCAAGCAAAGTGAGAAGCTTGAGTAAAGTAGAGCTCTTCGATATCTATCAAGGTGATAACTTACCAGAAGGCAAGAAGTCAATGGCCTATAGCTTGACCTTCCAAAGTCGTGAAAATACAATGACAGAAGAAGAAATTGCCAGAGCTATGGCTAAAATTACAAAAAATCTTGTAGAAAAACTCAATGCTGAAATCCGTTAACAAAGGACAGAAGTTGGTACAGCTGTCTTAAAAAACAGAAAAATGCTCATGATAGCGAAGAAAGCTATTTTGAGTATTTTTATTTGTACACTTTGATTAGATCTTGACTACTTTCACAAAAAGAATGTTAATATGCAAAAAATGTAGCAGACCACGAACTTTTTTCTGCTTCATATAAGAATTCTAAAAAGTCAAGAGATGAAGTGTTAATAAAAGCGTTTTATATTAAGTTTAAATAACCACATGTAAAGCATATGAAATCTTTCTGAACTACTTTTGTGTTAGAATGGTAAAATATGAAAAAGAAAAATTGGAAAAAGCAAGCAGCTATACTGGTTTTATCGGTTGGCATGCTTACTTTAGGCTTACCAGCTGTGCAAGCTGATGAAAGTTCGATAGATGCAAAAATCGAAAACTTTCAAAGGCAACTCAATGCAGAACTTTCTCAGGCGAATGCAATTTATACCAAAGCAAATGATTCACAAACTGAACTCAAAGCAACTCAGGAAAAGATTGAACATTTGAATACAGAGATTGAGAAAACCGAAGAAAAATATAATTCTTTAAAGGAAACTGTAGCGGGTCAAATGCGTGCAATGCAGGAGCGCGGCGGCGTTTTTCCTTCAGTTCTTGATATAGTGCTCAACGCAGCAGATTTTCACGAAGCTGTGCAAGCGCTGACGAACTTAAGGCTTATCTTACATGCAGAAGATGCCCAAGCCAAGTCCTTGGTTGATACTCAGCAAAACTTAGAGAGAATGAAACACTCGCTTCTTAAAGCAAAAACTGAGTTGGAAGCAGCTCAAACGGATTATGAGAAGCAGGTAGAAAAACTTGAGGAAAGCATAGCTCTACTCAAAAACAAGGTGACAGATAATCAGAGTATCCTTGATGAAATGCGTATAAAGGCTGCAACGCTCAATAGAGATTCAGGAAAATCAAAAATAGATTCCCTTTCAGTCGATAGGACAGTAGATTCAGAAGTTTCTGATGAGAGCAATTCTATAATGACGCCATCGGGCGGCGGAGCTCATTCATTAATCGTTTCAGCTACAGCTTACGCTTCAGATAATGGACTAGGATTTATTACGGCAACGGGCATAAACCTCCATCTGAACCCTATGTGCATCGCTGTAGATCCTTCTGTGATTCCTTTAGGAACGATGGTTGAAGTACCGGGATATGGTATAGCGATTGCGGGAGATACAGGAGGCGCGATTGTGGGGAATATTATCGATGTCCACTTTCCTACTACAGCCCAAGCTCAGGCGTGGGGACGTAAAACACTTCAGATTAACGTGTTGAGTTAATAAGTAAGGTTAGAACCCTCTTGTACAGAGGCAGTTGTGTGAAGCTCTATGAAAGGAGCTTTACACAACTGCTTTTTATTTTGCTATAGAGACAGTATTCTAAATGTCCATTCTATAAAGATTACGAAAAGCAGACTTACTATGTAGGGAATACTGTTATTCTTATAGTTTCTAAGGCTAATTCCGATAGTCATTTTAAATCCAGAGTTTGCTTTTCTCATCAAACACTCATTTCATTTGACCTTTTTTTTTTTTTATACTATAGACTCAGAAAGTAAACGTAACATTAGAAATGCATATGTAATGAAAACCCAAAAGTAAATGTTACGTCAAAGGAGGAGTTTATGACACCAGAAAAGAAAAAACGGCGGCAGCTGCGCAATCTCGCACTCTTATCGCTCTTACTGCTCTTGGTAGGCGGCACCTTTGCCTTCCAAGCCTTCAATCAGCGGGCCATCAATGACCGCATTCGGGAGAACTCGGTCGGCGGACGTACCCACGACTACTATAACCGTGATACTGAAAACAAAGATGTTTTCGTTGAAAACTTCGGTGATGTTGAAATCATGGTGCGCATCAGATTGTCGGAATTTATGGAAATTCAAAGAGGGGGTACAACAGGTTTTGAGCCTCTGGTACCAGGCACCACCCGTGATGATGTGGACAGCTGGACAATCATGCGACCAGCTGCAAATGATCTAAATACTCGTACAGGTGCCTCAGCAGCTTTCAATCGCTACTCGCGACTGACCTTTGGTTGGGAACGTGCAGGACAAGATGCGCCATGGTTCATGCCAACTTTTAACCATGATAACACAGACCTAATGACAGCAGCTGCAGGGCACGCCCGTGACTGGATAGCAGGTGGCGGAGCTACAGATGCGGTAACAGATGGCGCGACTCATCCCGGTGACGGTACAGATGCTTACTGGTCATCAGGCGATGATTTTGACAATAGTGGCGGGACTTGGCCGGGAGAAACTATCACAAACGATGCTGCACAAAACTTACAACAAGACCGTGCTCCGATGACGATAGACCAGTGGTATGCCCTACCAGCTGCAGATAAAACAGGTAATTTTTGGGTGATTGATAGCCGGACGGGCTGGGCCTATTGGGCCAATACGCTCCAGTCAGGGCAAGCGACTTCTTACTTGATTGATGCGGCAGAGATGGCTGCGGCTGCTGGTAACATCCCGGGTCAATACTATTACAGTATTCATGTGGACAGTCAGTTGATCAGTTCAGATCAAACTCAGGAATTCTTGACACTTGAAGCAGATGGAACAATTCCGCATATTCACTTGTCTCTTTTACTCCAAGAAATCACAAATAATGACGGTAATCCAGGCGTTTTTGAGGATGCACAGCCAGAGGCGTTTAACTTTAGTGCCATGAACCCAGGACGTGTTTTCACCATGGCGGGTGAACAGTACCGTTATCTGGAAAATATGGGTTCTGGTAATCACATGATTATCCGAAACCATACCTTTGCTAACACAAGCTTTGCTCAGGAAGAAGAAGTTTTCGATTCTTGGTTTGATGGGCTAGAACCAGCAGTTCAAGATCGAGTGCAACCTGTGTCTGATGACTTTGTGACAGGAAATGTTCCTTATGGAGATATTACCTTTGACGGGCCAGGACCGCGCTGGATCCCCAACAATCTGGACGATTTTCCAGAGGTTGCGGCCGATGTGACTCGGGTGGATACTGGCGGAACTTCCCGTGCCTTTTCCCTTTCCTTGGCTGATGTGACACGCTTATCAGGGCCAGGCCGTGCTTTCCCTAACCATGCAGAACGTGTGGGGGGCGGTGATACTTGGTGGAGGCTACGTACCCATGGCGAATCCTCGGTCAGAGGTTGGTTCGTAAACAATGGTGATGGTATTGGTGGCGAATTGAGTGTTGTTGGACATGGTTGGACTGCTGGTAGTGGCGGTCTCCGCCCAGCCCTTATCATCCGTTAACAAAACCAATGAAATAAATAAAAAACGTTCAATATTGAACCATTTATGGTTCTTTTGAACGTTTTATGTTTTTTAGGAAGCTTTCTATCTTTTTTACTGTCACGAGACTTTTTGTCTCGCTTTAAGCTTTAACGTTGCAGCTAAATCAATAAGTTTTTTTGATTCATTATTTTTGCTCTGTTTAGCCTCGCGTAACTCTCTTTCTTCTGGGCTAAACCAGAGGACGAGCTCATAGAGAGCTGCAAAACCTAAACCCATACCACCAAATATTAAAACAATCTCTATATATTCCATCTTAGACCTTCTTTTAGCTTTTCTTAGTTTTCTATTAATTCAGGATCTATCGCTTCGATACAATCAACCACAGGTCCTACGATTCTTGATGTTTCCTCATCAAGATAGAAGTCCTTGTATTGAGGGTCAGGGTTGAGAGAGTGACAGCGAAAACTCTCTTCTTCTCGGAAAACTTGCTTGCAGTAGAGCTGTTCCTCTCCAGGACCACCTTCCGAAATCACATAGATATCTCCATCCCGATCAAACCCAGTTGCAATAAAAGTTACAATAGAGGAGTCAGGATATTCTGGTTGCATGGAGTCACCTTTGATACGCGCAGCACCATCATAACGCCCGGGGCGAATATCTGTGAATACGGTATAAGTTTCCTGTGTATCGTTTAAAGACTGACCAAATCCAGCAGAAAGTTGTTCATCAGCAACCTCAATCGTATAGAGCTCCTCACGGCGATAAGTTTGCAAAGGGATAATGTTATCTGAGGGAGGGAGAGGTTCAGCTTTTTGAGTGGCGAGAAACCTAGAAAAATCCAGAATACTGTTCTGTTGTTCAGCATCTAGTGTATTGTAAATATTGAGAAGCTCAATAAAAGGAGAATCAGATTTTTGTTCATTGAGAATAAGGTCAATAGGGGTATTGTAAATGTCCCCGAGCTTGACAATCATCTCTAGAGCTGGATTGCCTGTTTTTTTCTCCCAAAGTGCATAAGTTCCTTGAGTGATATCAAGCATTTCAGCAAGCTCTTTTTGAGTAAAATGATGCTTTTTACGCAACTTTTTAAGGTTTTGTCCTAAATTCATACCTCAACCTCTTTTATTGAATTTATCAATATTATAAGTTAATAAGGGTTGAAAGTCAAGTGTAAAAATTGAAAAAATCAATAAAAGACATAATGCAAGAGAAGAGCCTGTCTGTGAGAAAGCGGTGGAGCTTTTATTATCTAGTAGGATCGGGCAATGATTATGTGAAAGATGATGAAATTTATAAAATAAAGGCTTGTTGGACAGGTCCCAGACGGGGAGTAACTTAGGATTTGTCAATTCGGGTTTCGGTTACATTTTCTGTATGAAAAAACACAGGTTCTAGGGAAAGCCATTACGGGGCTTGTGCCATTCAATATTATCAATTGATAGGCGGTTCTTTATCACTCAGTGGCTGATAGGTGTTGACAAGGCGTGATAAAAGTGAAGCGAACAGTTGCGACTCATCTGCTGTCAATCCATCAAGCGCTTGACGGATAACTTGACAGTAGATTTTTTTGACCGTGGGTAAAGCTTGCTGAGCTTTTGGAGTTAAATATAATTCAGAGCGACGATGATCATCAGAGGCAGGTTGCTTTCTGACCCAGCCGGCAGAGACAAGTTCATTTATCTGTCGCGTTACGATACTTTGTTCGCGATGGAACTCCTTGATAAAGAATGCTTGACTAACACCTGGATTTTCGTCTATTTTTTCAAGATAGATATAGTTTTTGCTATTTAGACCTATTTTTTTATATTGAAAGTTGAGTTCCGTATGTAACTTATGATTCAAAATAAAAGTTAACTTGTCCATTCTAAATTCCATAATTAAGCATCCTTTCGAGAACTTTGACGTAGATAAAGTCCGAAGAAGCTTAACATCAAAACAACGATGAAGATTGTTGCCCACATTGCAAGACGCATTCCAGTAACAAAATTGCTTGGAATATCAGCTAAGACAATCAAAACAGTTATCGCTGAAGCTCCAAAAGCTTGGCGTAAACTATTATTAAGTGCTGTGGCGTGACTAATCTCATCAGGAGCAATGGCTATAAAAGCTTCTGACATCGCAGGTGAAAAGACCAGAGCATTGCCTATCATACGCACCATATAAGCTATGGTCAACAGCCATACGGGAGTTGTATCTGAAATCATGACAAAAGGAATTGCTGCAATCAGCATTAAGAGCCCTCCTGAGATAATAAGGTACTTAGGGCCGTACCGATCATAAAGCCGTCCCACTAGGGCGGCACAAAGTGCATTTAGAATTGCTCCAGGTAAAAGAATCATCCCGGATACCATACTGTCGAGGTGTAAAACATTCTGAGTAAAGATTGGTAACATTTGTTCAGTTCCAAGTAAAACCATAAAAGCACAGATACCAACTAAGGTCATCAGTCTAAATGGACGGTTCTTAACCAACTGAACTTTGAGCATGGGTTGCTTTAAACGCAATTGTCGCTTGATAAAGATGAACAAGACAAGGATTCCGATAGCCAGCATGCTCCAACCCTGAATAGCCGAAGTTTGGAAAACAGTCAAGCTGGCAAGAGTCAAGCCTGATCCAATCAAGGATAATGTTACAGAGGTAAAATCAATCTGGATATCTTTTGGTTCAGAAAAGTTAGGGAAGGCAAGCCAACCCACCAATAACACGAAAAGCATCAGCGGTAAAACTAAGATGAAAATATAGCGCCATCCTAACGTGTTAACAATTAATCCTGAAAGAGTAGGCCCAATTGCTGGTCCAAAGGCAATGACTAAACCTGACAAACCGAGGATTGTTCCACGTTTTTCGCTGGGATAGATTGAAATCATCGTGGTCATCTGAAAGGACATTAATATACCACCAGCACAGGCTTGGATTAAGCGTGCAAAGAGTAACATCCAAAAGCTAGTCGCAAAACAGCCGAGCAAAGTTCCCAAAACAAAGAGCGTAAGAGAAGACAAAAAAATATTGCGCTTTTTGAATTTTTCATACAGGTTTGATGACAGGGGTGTGATAACTCCCATCATTAAAGTATAACCTGTTGTAAGCCATTGGACTAAAGACAGTGAAACATTCATATCATGTCCAATGACAGGTAGAGCAGTGACCATCATTGTTTGACTAGCTAAACTAACAAAACAAGTAAACAATAACAAGAGAGTAACAATCAACCGTATTTTAGGATCGATCGTTTTAGCAATAGTATCCATATAATAAAATCCTTTCACTGAAAAATACATGCAAATGCATTTAATATTGTACATGCAATTACATCTTTTGTCAAGAAAGGAACTGGTGATAAACATTTAGATAATGGAGGCAAGTGCTTATAACTTTTGGATACGCATCAGCTTGTCCAAGATGTCTATCAAAGATAGGAAGATATTTGTAAAGGTTATAATCTTCCCTAGATTTAAGTTTATCGGAAGATTATAAACATGTGGGGGATAAGCAAGAACAGTACGAGAAAATGTTATAATAGAGAAGTACACATATTTTCTTTCCTGCCAGCAAAGGCGAGATAAACGGTCTGATAAAAAACTGTCAAAGGAAAAGTATCTCTACTTGTAGGTGTAAAAAAACTTTTGGTCTAACTTCTTTCAAAAAGCCGTGCTTATGGAGGGGGATGAAAGTGAAGGAAAGGATGTAAACAAACCTATACTGGAACGAAAGGGTTAAGCTGAAAAACTAAGCGAGAGCTAGAGGAGAGGGGGAGCAAGAGGAAAGTTATTATTGTTTTTAACTCTAGAAAAAGCAGCGCATCGTAGAAAGAGAGCAGCATAGAGGAGTGCAAAGAGAATAAAAACATAATTTCTGCTAAAATATCAATATGGTAAAAAAAGGACGTATTATTAAATCTTTAGCAGGATTTTACAATGTAGAATCTGAGGGACAAGTTTATCAAACGCGTGCGCGGGGGAACTTTCGGAAGAAAGGAATGAAGCCAATCGTTGGCGATTTTGTGGACTTTTCAGCTGAAGAAAACTCAGAAGGCTATATCTTAGATATACACGAACGGAAAAACAGTTTGATTCGTCCTTCGATTGCAAATATTGATCAGGCGGTTATCATCATGTCGACGGTTAACCCAGATTTTTCATTGAATCTGCTGGATCGGTTTCTTGTTTTTCTGGAACATAAAAATATCCGTCCCCTTATCTATATTTCCAAGCTTGACCTGATGGAGGATTTAAGCACTTATCAAAAATTTAAACAAGACTATGAACAGATTGGGTATCAGATTTTCTTTGACTGGAAAGAGCTGGAAAAGTCTTTGGCTGGTAAGGTAACTGTTTTTATGGGACAAACAGGGGCAGGGAAAACGACCTTGCTAAATTTGATTGCACCGGGCATGAATTTGGCGACTGGCGAAACCTCAGACAAGTTAGGCCGTGGCCGTCACACAACACGTCATGTGGAGTTCTTTGAAGTTGCATCAGGCTTAATTGCAGATACACCAGGTTTCTCAAATCTAGACTATGATGTTTCTAACCAACCAGATTTAAATGCAGCCTTTCCAGAAATTTTACGAGAGAGTCATGGGTGTAAGTTTAGAGAATGTACCCATACACATGAGCCTTCTTGTGCTGTCAAGCTTGCACTTGAAGAAGGCAGAATTTTAGCGAGTCGCTATGAGGACTATCTGCAATTATTAACAGAAATAAATAACACGAGGGAAACTTATGCCAAACAAAGAAAAAAACAAAATTAAAGGAAACATTTGGATGAAGCAGGCCGGCTTCTTAGGTTTAGTGATTCTTTGGGCTTTAATCATTTTCTTTAAAAATAGCTTGGGAGACTGGAAGTGGCCGTTATTTGCTTTTCTGGTTGTCTTGACTGTTTGGGGTTTATATCAAATCAATAAAGCCTTCTTTGGCTTGAAAAAATAGGAGGAAACATGCAACAATTTACAAATAAAATAGCACCGTCTATTCTCGCAGCTGACTTTGGTGCCTTTACAGCAGAAGTCGCAAAGATTAAAGCTGCTGGTGCAGATTATGTACATATTGATGTTATGGATGGTCACTTTGTCGATAATCTGACCTTTGGTTCGGGCGTGGTTGCAGCACTTCGCCCACATACAGATATGGTTTTGGATGTGCACATGATGGTCGAAAATCCAGAAAAATATGTTGAAGAATTTGCTCAGGCTGGTGCAGATATCATGAGCATTCATGTTGAAGCGACAGCGCATATCCACGGGGCATTGCAGAAGATCAAAGCTGCGGGGATGAAAGCAAGCGTGGTCATCAATCCTGGAACACCCGTCTCAGCCATTGAGCCCGTTCTCAGTATGGTTGATATGGTTTTAGTAATGACTGTCAATCCTGGTTTTGGAGGTCAAGCTTTTATTCCAGAAACCATGGATAAAGTTCGTGAGCTTGTGAAAATACGTGAAACCAAAGGCTTGATTTTTGAGATTGAGGTAGATGGTGGCATTGACGATAAAACGATAGAGCAAGCACGTGATGCAGGGGCAAATGTATTTGTGGCTGGGTCCTTTGTTTTCAAGGGAGATGTAGCTGCTAAGGTTCAGAAGTTGAGAGATAAGTTATGAACATATTTATCATTATTCTTTTGATTTTAGCTCTTCTGATAGGAACAGCTAATCTTTTCAAAAAACCAGCCATAGACTCCAAACTGAATGCCAGAGTGGAAAACCTTTCGTCAAATTTAACAGAACTACGTTTAGAAATGTCTCAACAGCTGGGGCAAAATCGTCAAGAAATGTCGGGTACTGTATTAAACCTTTCCCATAATCTGAATGAAAACCTGTCGAATTTGACAGAAAATATCAATACCAAATTTGACCATCAGTTTAAGGATTTACAAAGTTCCAATGAGCAAAAACTGGATAAGATTGCCCTCAACTTAGCAGAGATGTCAGAGGCAATGACTGAAAAATTTGACCGAAAGTTCCAAGAATTGCAAGAAGCTAACGATAAAAAATTAAGTCAAATCCAGAACACAGTAGATGAAAAACTTCAGGAAACGCTGAATAAAAGAATTTCTCAAAGCTTTGAGCAAGTCACTAATCTTCTGACTTCTGTGGACAAAGGACTGGGAGAGATGCGCAATCTCGCCAGCGATGTTGACAGTTTGCAAAAAGTGATGACAGGCGTGAAAACGCGAGGAATTATTGGTGAAGTGCAACTTGGGCGGATTTTGGATCAGATTTTTACCGCAGGACAATATCAGGAACAAGTCAATATTCAAGAGCGAAATGCTGTGGACTTTGCGGTTGTGATGCCTGGTAAATTAGAGGGCAGCGATGTTTTATTGCCGATTGACTCAAAGTTTCCTTTGGAAGACTATCAGCGCTTGCAGGCTGCTCTTGAAACAAACGATACGGTGGCGATTGAAGCATCAAGAAAAGCTCTGTTTGCGGCGGTTAAAGCTCAGGCAAAATCAATTTCGGAAAAATACATTTTACCGCCAAAGACAACGGATTTTGCCATTATGTTTTTACCTATTGAGGGACTTTTCATGGAAGTGGTGAATAATACAGAGCTTTATGAGCAACTCAGCCGTGATTATAAAGTGAATATTACTGGTCCAACAACCATGACAGCTGTTTTGAACAGCTTACAAATGGGCTTTAAGACCTTACAGATTGAACAAAAATCCAGTGAAGTGTACGAAATGCTTGGGGCAGTCAAGACCGAATTTGGCAAATTTGAAACCTCGCTCAAGAAAGTTCATGAACGTTTGCAACAGTCTGAAAAGGAAATCAACACGCTGATTACGACAAGAACAAATGTCATGAATCGTAAATTGCGCACGATTGATGCCATTGATAAAGAGACGAGTGCTGCGCTTTTAGAAATAGAAGGGGACTAATATGGTTCTGATAAAAAATCTATCCATTGGTGAATTTTTTGAGGGTTTTTACCTGATAAAATCAGTTGAACTCCGTCAAACACGTGCAGGCAAAGACTTTCTTGCGATTGTTTTTCAAGATCGTACAGGAACTATCTCAGGAAATATTTGGGATGCAAATCCGAAAGCTATAAAACAGTTCGTTGCGGGGCGCGTGGTGCATATGAAGGCATTAAAAGAGCTTTATAATGGCATGCCCCAAGTCAACCGCATCAGTTTACGCTTAGCAGAGGGAAATGAGCCGATAAATCCAGAAGATTATCGAGAAAAGTCCCCTGTAAATGAGACGGAGCTTCGGGAATATGTTGAAAGCATTCTTTTTCGAATCGAAAACGCGACATGGAATCGCATTGTACGTCATATTTTGAAGAAGTTTGACCGTGAGTTTTACCAGTTCCCAGCAGCCAAAACCAATCACCATGCTTTTGAGGGTGGCTTGGCCTACCATACGACAACCATGCTCCAGCTGGCTGAAAAGGTTTGTGAAGTTTATCCTCAGCTCAACGAATCTTTAATGTTTGCAGGAATTCTTTTGCATGATATGGCTAAATGCATAGAGTTTACCGGTGTTGAAAACACAAGCTATACTCTGCGAGGAAATCTTTTAGGGCATATTGTACTTATTGATGAAGAAGTGAGTAAAGCAGCCATGGAGTTAGGAATTGATGAGGAGAAAGAAGACTTACTTTTGCTGCGACATGTGTTATTGAGTCACCATGGACAGCTGGAGTATGGCAGCCCTGTGCGCCCTAAAATCATGGAAGCTGAAATCATACATCAGATTGACATGATGGATGCCAGCATGATGATGATGATGACTGCCCTTAACAATGTCGATCCCGGACAATCCAGCCAGCGTGTCTTTGCCTTGGAAAACCGTAACTTTTACAAGCCCTTGAATAACTAGTATAGAAAGAAAAGATGAAACATACACTGAAAAATGACACATTAACTGTCGAAGTTAACGCTTTTGGCGCAGAACTGAACTCTGTTAAAAAGGATGGCATTGAGTACCTTTGGCAGGCAGATGCAGACTTTTGGGGACGTCATGCGCCGGTGCTCTTCCCCATCGTTGGGAAGCTTAAAGAGGGCCAATACATTTATGAGAACAAGGTCTATGCTATGTCTGGACATGGTTTTGCCCGTGATAGCGTGTTTACACTTGTCAAAGAGGAAGAAGATGAACTCATTTATGAGCTTGTATCAACCGCTGAAACTCTTGCAAGCTATCCTTTTGAGTTTAGCTTTAAAGTAGGCTATAAACTCATGGATAATCAGATTCGTGTGCGCTATCAGGTTGAAAACAAGGGCCATAAACAGATGATTTTCGGTCTTGGAGCACATCCTGCCTTTAACGTTCCTATAGAAAAGGGGACTTTTGAAGACTATAAATTGACAGTTTCTCCTTCAGAAAAGCGCACCTTTATTCCTTTAGACTTGCCGACAGGTATGCTTAAAAGAGAGGAACAAGCAGAAGTAGAAGTGAGTGAGTTGCCACTAAAGCATGAACTCTTTGCTAAGGATGCCCTTGTCTATACTTCTTCAGATGAAATGTCCGTGGCATTGACAAACAGTTTAGACAAGCGGAGCGTGAAAGTAACTTGGAAAGAGATGCCTTTCTTTGGACTTTGGAGCCCTTATCCAGCTGAGGCAAGTTTTGTTTGCATTGAGCCTTGGGCGGGGATTGCTGATGAAGTTGCTACCAATGGGCAGTTGACGGAGAAGTTCGGTATGAATCAACTTGACCCTCAAGAAAAATTTACTTGTACCTATGTTGTCGAAATAAATTAACGGTCAAAGATAGACATAGCGCTATCTTTTTTCTATTTTTTAAGAAGGCTGAGAGGAAAAACAAGGCGTAAATTGTTATAATAGAAGGTATGAATGATATTTTCCAACTTACATTGATTTTGGTTGCTTCTTTGGTTGCAACCTTGTTTGCAAGAAGAATAAGAATTCCAGCAGTAGTTGGACAGATACTTATTGGTATTGTTTTAGCTCCTGCTGCTTTAGGCTGGTTACATGGTGGACATACGATTGAGGTTCTTTCTGAAATAGGCGTGATTTTGCTCATGTTCCTTGCTGGTTTAGAGAGTGACCTTAGTGTACTTAAGAAAAATTTTAAACCCGCTTTACTGGTTGCCTTAGCAGGTGTACTTGTCCCTTTGCTGGTATTCTGGGGTGTTACTGCTCTGATGGGTTATGCTTTCTCTACAGCCATCTTTTATGGGATTGTCTTTGCAGCAACTTCTGTATCGATTACGGTCGAAGTTCTGCAAGAGTATGGTAAACTTTCGACAAAAGCAGGTTCGATTATCTTGGGTGCAGCAGTTGTGGATGATATCCTGGCTGTTCTTGCCTTATCTATTTTTACATCAGCAAACAGTTCTTCAGGAAACTTGCCGCAACAGTTCTTTATGGAATTTCTGTTCCTCGTCTTTTTGGTTCTTGTTCACAAGTCTGTACCAAAAATTTGGCGATTTGTTGAGAAACTGCCCATCTATGCGAAAAACACAACCGCAGCACTGATTCTTTGCTTGGTTTTGAGTCTTTTAGCTGATGCTGCAGGAATGTCAGCAGTAATTGGTTCTTTTTTTGCGGGCTTGGCACTGAGTCAAACCGATGTTTCACATAAGATTGAAGAATACAGCTCAGCTATTGCTTATGTCGTCTTTATCCCTGTTTTCTTTGTTTCCATAGCTATATCGGTTACTTTTGAGAGTATCTTTGAACAGCCTCTCTTGATTCTCTTCTTTACACTTCTAGCGGTCTTAACCAAGTTTATCCCAGCATACTTTATTGGAAAATCCACGGGGCTCACAACATCAGAGAGTGCCTTGGTTGGTACTGGTATGGTTTCTCGTGGGGAGATGGCACTCATCATCGCGCAGATTGGGTTGGCTTCACAAGTGATTAACAGTGACATTTATTCAGAACTTGTCATCGTCATTATCTTGAGTACACTTATCGCACCATTTTTGATTAAGCAATCTTTGAAAAAGGGAATAAGCTGACAATAATAACAGACTTATAAGGAAAAAAATGATAAAATAGTCAAAGTATATAAAATGAAGGGGTTTCTTATGTCAAACTTTCAAGTAGTAAAACATCCACTTATCCAACACAAACTTTCAATCTTACGCCGTGCGGATGTATCAACAAAAGAGTTTCGTGAACTTGTCGATGAGATTGGTATGCTCATGGCTTATGAAGTATCACGAGATTTGCCTTTACAAGATGTGGAGATTGATACACCTGTTGCACATATGACAGCACAAGAACTTGCAGGTAAAAAGCTTGCTATTGTACCGATTCTTCGTGCAGGTATTGGTATGGTGGATGGTATCTTGAAACTCATCCCAGCTGCGCGTGTAGGTCATATCGGTATGTATCGTGACGAAGAAACACTTACACCAGTGGAGTATTTGGTAAAACTTCCAACGGATATTGCAGAACGTCAGATCTTTCTAGTTGATCCGATGTTGGCTACCGGAGGCTCTGCCATCCTTGCTATTGATAGCCTTAAAAAACGTAACGCCAACAACATCAAATTTGTTTGCCTTGTGGCTGCACCAGAAGGGATTAAAGCAGTTCAAGAAGCACATCCAGATATTGATATCTATGTTGCAGCACTTGATGATCATCTAAACGAGCATGGTTACATTGTTCCAGGTCTTGGTGATGCTGGAGACCGTTTGTTTGGAACAAAATAAAAAGTCAATTTAAAACACTTAAAGTTGAACTCAGCTTTCAGTGTTTTTTTATAAAAATATTTCAAACTAAATAGTTTACAAACGTAAATTTATGTGATAAGATTACGTTTGTAAACAAAAATAAGTAATTTAAAAAGGAGACATAACATGTCATTTATCAACGCACTCAAAAAACGTCGCTCAATCTATGCACTTGGCAAACATATTAAAGATACGGATCAAGCTATCGAAACAATTAAAGAAGCTGTGAAACACAGCCCAACAGCATTTAACAGCCAAACAACACGCGTCCTTATCGTTACAGGAGATGCACAGGAAAAACTTTGGGGGCAAATCGTTGCTGACGAATTGAAAGCAGCGATGAAAGCTCAAGGCGTTCCAGAGTCAGCTTGGGAAGGAACAAAAGCAAAACTCGATGGTTTCAAAGCGGCCTATGGTACGGCCCTCTTCTTCGAAGATCAAGATGTTGTTAAAGGCTTGCAAGAACAGTTTGCCCTTTATGCCGAAAACTTCCCCGTATGGAGCGAACAAGCTTCAGGTATTACTACTGTAAATGCGTGGACTGCACTTGCTGAACTTGGTATCGGTGCAAACCTGCAACACTACAATCCAGTGATTGATGAAGCTGTTGCTAAAGAATGGAATATTCCATCAAACTGGAAATTACGTGGACAGCTTGTATTTGGTTCCATTGAGGATGAAGCAGGTGAGAAAACTTATATGGAAGATGATGACCGTTTCATCGTTGTGAAATAAGTTAAAAAATCCAAAGCAGGGAAAAAGCCGCAAAGCATAAGATAAAAGTGGAATCGCTCAATCATGCGGTTCTATTTTTGCATATTTAGATTGAAGCGCTCTATTTTGTATCCTTCCCAAGTTTTGAGATTTTTTTTTGTAGGGAAAACGATAATTTGCTATAATAAAACAGTAAACTGTTGAAGTGAGTAGAGATAAAACCACAAATAAGGAGAGAATACATGGAAGCAAAATTGCTCAATAAAGTAGTTATTAAGCGTAACGGACGAGTAGTTGACTGGGATTCATTTCGTATTCAAACGGCTGTTTTTAAGGCAGCTATTAATGGAAAATACGCAGATAAACCCTTGCATGCCAACATGATTGCAAATAATGTTGCCAAGGTTGTAGAAAAGGTAATTGCCGAGCTTCCATTTGAAAAGATTGAGATTGATACGATTCAAAATCAAGTTGTGAAGCAACTCAATGATTTTGATAAAGAAGTCGCAAAAGATTTTTTAGAATATAAAGTTAAACAAGAAATCAACCGTAAACATTAAAGCAGATTCTTTAAGAACCTGCTTTTTTTGTTCGCCAATTGAGGTAAAAAGTTAGACAGTAATTATTTTTATGCATATACGCTAGTTTCAAAAATCACACAAAAGCAACATTAATGTGTGCATTGTTTAACATAAACAACTAATCGTAATATTATTTCTTTTTAACTTTTACATTTGATATAATTTGTAATGTAGGGAATATTTTAAGGGGTATCATATCATCAAAGACTTTTACTGCAATTATGAAGTAAGCGCTTACTATTATGCGGAGTTTGATATATAAGAATATTGGAACCTGTGATGAAACAAGTGCAAATAAATTTTAGGAGAACAATATATGACGGAAAGAAAAGTAATCAAGGCAAGAAAGCAGGCGATACGTCGTGCTCGACTGAAAAAAGCGGGGACTGTCGCTGCGATACTGCCTCTTGTGGTTTCTAAAGGAGCACCAGTTGCAACGCTTGTACGGGGTCGGCACAATGAAGAGGCACTGGGTATTGAACAGATGGTTGAGGTTTCAGAACAGGAGATCGCAGACATCGTGCTACCAGAAGCACTTGCAGAAGAAATAATCGAAGAGGAAGAAGCTAGCAAAGAGCAAGAAATTCAAGAAGATTTAGGAACTCTCCCAGCTTTTGAAGCTCCTCAAACGTTTGTGGCTCCGAGTTTTTCAGAGGGGGGATTGACTAGTTTTGAGGGGAATGATGCTTATTTGGGCATTGCGCCTTTAGCGGTGAACTGGGTGGGTAAAGAGAACTGGCCTTGGGCGGAAATTACTCATACAAGGTGGGTAGGTGAAGATCAGGTTGAGATTACTTTTAAAAGAGAACTTTCCAATGATGAAACGCTAGGTACTGGCCAGATTGGCAAAATGGAATTTGTAGTAGAGATAGGAGAAGGAGATAAGTTTTTAGATAATGTATCCTTCTACTCTGGAGAAAATGCGGGAGGGGGACTCTACCGTATTATCTTAGAAGGCATAACGGAGGAAGCCTTTGGTGATATCACTGTTTATGTAGGTGATCCAGATAATGAAAACTCTTTCCGTCTCGATGGTGCTTTCTTACGTCCTAGTCCTTTCGTTCCTATAGTTCTTACAGAGAGGCACATTCATCAAGGGAGGGTTGCTGACAAATTTGTTGGTGATGAACCAGAAGCTGATGTTGAGCACTGGCCACACTTGGACCTGTCAGACTTTGGGTTTAGAGGAAATCTTGATTTTACCAGTAAAATAGCAGACATTGTTTTTGCAAGAGTAACACAAGTAGGGGCATCACGAATCAACTATGGGAATGTGAGTTGGAGCATGATTGAACAGGAGATTGCAGATGCACTCAATGCGCAAGACAATCTTCCTGTAGGTCAGTACTATAGGGTAGAGATCCCAGCAGCTCTCCGTGACAGCCTCACTGGCACAGGTCTCTTTTATAATGGGAACGTTTTGGAAAATGTTCCTGTAGCGCTTCATAATATTCAGGTTAATCGTGGTCGAGTACATACGCGTCCATTTGATGGCACGCGTATGGTACAGTCTATTGAACAGCACATTTCACTTAGCTTTGAGATTCAAATGGCTAACCCTGAAGATAATCCTGTTCTTCCTCCTCCTCTGCAAGTACAGCTCCCCGTGGATATCTTACGTTACGACCGCGCAAGTCTCTGGGCTTCCTTCGTTCATCTGGTAGGAAATAATCGCTTTGATGAAGTGCATCAAGCTGTGCTTACGGCAGCAGCAGGTCTTTCATACGACCTTAGCGATGAGATGCTCAGAGAGTTAACTCAGAGCATCCTCACGCAGTCAGCTGTCCACAACCTTACAGGCAACTCAAATGGACTCTATGACGGGCAGATTACTCTTGCAGAAGAAGGCTTTACGCCGATGATTCTAGGAAATCTTCAAAGCGTGCCAGACAAGGTGTTTGATAATACGAATACTGTCTCAGGTGTACAGGAGGGATATAGGATTGAGTTTGGAATCATGAGGGCGAATCCTGCGGGTGAAGGGACGCTACGTTTTGTTACAGCAAGCTTAGTGATAAACCCTAACGATCTGGAGTTTGAGCATGTCAATGTAGGGACACATAAGATTAATCTACGTGCGGCTTCTAGTATGAACTTACAGATAAGAAGTGGGGAACGAGATATCCTTAATCCCGAAGACCTGAGTGATTTTATAGAGGCTTACGGAGGGCAGATAGAAAAAAGCATTCGGATTATGGCGGAAAATGGTGGTCTCTTTAACGAAGCGACAATCACTCCTAAGCCAGTAACGTGGATAGCAGGACGTGTTGATGACAAGGTCTATGATGGGACTGCTCGCGTATCGGGCATTGTTCCCCCTCGATTAAAAGGCTTCGTTGCTGGTGATGACAATATTATTGACGTTGAATTTGGCACCTTGACAGAGCGTCTCCGCTTTGCCAATAGTTTGCCGGGAAGCTGGGAAATTGAGGGACTTGACTTTGATGAGCGTATGCTCAATCGTAAGGACCATGCCGGTGGTGGTAATTTCAACTATCAGATTATGGATCAGCCTCAGTTTGAGCTTGCTACCATCCGTCCCTTAGTTTTGGAGGTTAACGATTTCAACCGCCTTACATTTGTGAGAAATAAGGTGTCTCGTCAATACGATAGGACGGCTATCTATAAGGGAAGTTTGGACCCAATTTTTGTCACAATCAATGGGGTTGATGAAGGAGAAGAACATATTTATCAATTGCTCTTTTCTGAAGATGGTGTGCTTCGCTTTGAAGACAATAGTGTCACGGCCAATCATGTGGAAGTTTATTTAGAAGAGTCAACCATTCTCTTGCAACGTCAAGGAGGAGAAACGCAGCCTGTTGAACTCTCTGAGAACTTACAGGATTATCTACGCAATAAGCTTTTCCTTGGCCAAATTACACCTCGTCAAATTTTCTGGGGCATGGGCCAAGTGAAAGACAAAGATTATGATGGAAATAAGTCAGCTACGCTTACGGATACAGGAATGCCACAACTTTTCTCAGCAATAGATAGGGATGACTTCGCGATACATGACTTAGACAAAGAATACATCACACTGAACCATGGTTCAGCTGAATTTCAGTCTAGAAATGTTGCCCGTGATGACCAAGGAGATGTTATCGCACAGCCTGTTGTTGCAACAGAGGGCTGGACAATCAGTGGTTACCTTGCGCGTAACTATGAGATAGTGCCAGATCCAGATAGAACTGGAGAAACTGCCGCTTTTGACTTGCCTGATAACCTTTTTGGCCAATCTGCTTTTGGAATGCCGAATTTCTTTTATACAGCGCTTATGAAGCCAAGCTTTGCTGATGCGACAATCCGTCCATTAGATGTTCATTTCACAAACGGTTCTTTGATTGACTCAAGCAGAACTTACACGGGAAGACCGATAAGACCAGAATTATCCGATTTCCTGCTGCCAACCTTAAGTACAGTTTTTGAGGACAAGCAAGACTTATTAGAGCGTGAGATGAACGATCGAATAACAGTAGTTGAAGGAGGCCTTGTTCACACGAACAACCGTGAAGTGGGGACAGCAGTTTCAGCTCTATCTGGTTGGGATATTGGTGGCACACACCATACCAACTATCGCTTAATAAACTCTCCTGATATCGAATGGGAAATCACTGTCAAGCAAATCAATTCTTGGCAAGATGTAGTAGGTGCACAAGCTGGATTTGCGACTAAGATTTTTGATGATACAAATAAAGTCTTGGAAGATCAATTCAATAGACCCCTCAATAGATTACCAAGCTTTGGTAGGGTCCGAAATCCTGATGTTTTAAACGTTGAGGGCTGGGGACTGACTTTTGATTCAGCAGATGCGGGTAGAGAGCGTAGTCTTACTATCGAAAATACCGATAAGGTTCGTGCACAGTTAGAGACCCTGTTTAGAGGAAATCAAGTTCTAGCTGAGGATTTTGACTTCAACAGCCTTTTTGTAGCAGAAATCACACCGCGTATCTTGCGTTGGGAAAATGGGAGTATCCCGTCGCGCCCCTATAATTCTAGCACTGATATTATAGGGACGATTAGCTTGCCAGAACTTGTTAGATCAGAAGTGGGACATGAGATTTTAGCGAATCATGTGGAGGTTACTCATAATTCAAATCTCTTATCTGAACTTGTCTTCCCTGATACGGCGATAGGAAGCTATACCTTTAACTGGTTTGAAGCTGTGGGGTTAAGCATCGAATTTGCAGACCCAAGGCATAGGGGCAACTATGTTGTACCAGAATTGGGAAAAGCTAGCGCATCAATCCTCCCCGTAAATATAGTCAAAGAAGATATTATAGGGACTGGCTTTACCGTGGAGAGCCGAGAGTATGATGGACAAACTGAAATTTCAGACAATGACTTTGTAGCTGTGATTGCCCTTGAAGGCGACCATGAGATTACCTTGCCTTACCGTGTAGAAGGATTGCGTTTTGCCAATCACAATGCGGGTACAAGAGAGCTTGAATTTGCCCTTAACGGGATTGTCCTTGACGAGAAAATTAACTTTTTTGAAGAAAGTGCTATCGCAGAAATTATTGAGGAGATTGAACAGTATATTCTCAACTTCCGAGAGGCTGAGATTACGCCACGCCGTATTGCTTGGACAGAAGGACAAGCTTCAGATAAGGAATGGGATAATACTGATAAGGTTCACAATATTTTTAACCCCCCTAGGTTAATTCGTCTGCTTGATACAGAAGAGGATGGTTCAAGAGTGGAGGCTCCAGAAGTGACTGTGCTCGAAAGTGCTATTGTTGCGCGTGATTGGGGCATTATTACCGAGGCTGAGGGCGGCGCACAGTTTACTCAGACAGAGGTGGGCGAGGATATTCCAGTAGTTTCAGATGATAACTGGCAACTGGTGGTAGATTCAGATAAAGAAGACGAGCATCCATTAACCAATTACACTTTTGGAAGCGATAGCGAGGCAGGAGAAATGCTACAGCCTCACTTTGCCTCAGCCAATATTTGGCCAGTGTCTATTACGGACGTCCAGCCAATGCCAGAAAATCCATCCGACATGAAGAACAACATTCTTTATATCCAATCCGGTTATATCGAACGGCAGTATAATGGCACTGACCGAATCAACCTCCCAGATGATGTAGAAGTCAGCCCAGAGTTAAGCTTGCGTAATGAACAAGGGCAGGATATCAAATTAACACTTGAAAACTTGGAAAATCTAAGTGTTCGCTTCCAAGATGAGAATGTTGCTTATGATAACGGAAATGTTGCAGATAAAGGGGTTATCACAAGTGTTGATGGTCTTAACCTTGCCAACGTTGAGCTTTCTGATGCTGGATTAAGTGAGATTAAGGCACTGCTTTTCACGGGACGAATCACACCGTGGGAACTTAACAAATCATATCTTGATGAAGCCGTCATTTCTCTTGTGGGCGATTCCCTTATCCGAAAGGAGTATAATGGTGAAACAGCTTGGACTGTTCCAGAAATTCCTGACCCAAACAATGCTGGAGAGAATATTAAGCTCTTCCCAGAGCTTGGGATTGAGATTGTGGGCACGGAGGTTGTTATTCCCATCCTCTTTGGTGAAGACTATGAGATTGTCTTTGAGGATCGCCATGCAGGCAATGATAAGCAGGTAACCATAAAAGGCTTCTATCTGGATTCACGAAATGTATCCTTGCAGAGTGACTTTAAGGATTGGATGAGCGAACATTTGCTGACTGGAGAAATTACTCCTATGGTTATCCAATGGACACAAGGGCAGGTCGAAAGACGTCGCTATGATGGCACAGCAGAAGCAAAAATTGCTGCTGCTGCGATGCCAAGCTTGCCTATCTTAGCAGTTGATAAACCTAGAGTAAATATTCAGACCGGTCAAGCTCAGTTTGATGATGCTAATGTACGCTTTGATGACGAGGGAAATGTTATTGCTATGCCCGTTCATGCTTTAGGAACAGGTGAGTGGAGTATTTCAGGAGAATACTCAGGCAACTATTGGTTGCAGCCTTCAATGAGCAGTGCGTTAAACTCCATTCTCCCAGCACGTCAAGCGCTCTTATCCTTCAGCCCTCGACCAGTGCAGTCCGTTAATCCATTGTTTGAAAGCCAAGTCATTGACCCTGTTCGACTAAGCTTTAATGGTCGAAAGATTGCGGAGCGGGTCTTCAACTATGATTACTATTTCATGGCAGAAGATAAAACCTACGAGTATGGCGTTGAAGCTGGTTTCGACAGACCAGAAAAATGGACCAATGTGGATACAGGTGAGCCTATGGATGCTATCGGAGGTCACTACTTAACCATAACTTTTGTCAATCAAATGTCACGTTTGGCTAATGGCCAGCCTCACGTTGCTGAGGATGAGTTGGTCTTTGTTGATGCCCAAGGTAATGTTATCGAAAGAGCGGATGTTCTTGTTGAACTGCGTGATGCGGACGGAAATGTTAACCGTAACTATGAGTATGTCTTTGCTGACAATGTTGAAACGATTGGTCGTATCACAAAGGCACAAGGTTTCTCGGTTACTAGACCGCAAGCGGCACGTGTGGAGAAGACGGAGATTGAGCTTTTCCACTCTCAAATCATGATGCCATGACTTTTTCCTAGAAGATATGCCTTTTGTCTTTGAACCACTTGCCTTTAACGTGGTGGGGACAGAACTTACAGGATTGGGCGATCTATTGGCATCAGCTACTGACTTTGATCCAGGACCTTATCAGGTTGAATACGCAGTTTCAAGAACAGAAAATCCTGAAGATTTGGATGCAGCTGCTTGGCAGCAATCTACTCTTTTCACAGATTTGTTACCAGGTACAGAATATTTCCTCTTCGCCCGCCAAGCAGAACATCATAATCGCTACGAGGGAGAGATAATTGCTGGTGCCACTGTTGTGACTTTAGGAGAAGCACCGCCTCAGTCTGATAATGGGGAACCAGGAGGAGAAAATGGTCGACCAGATAACGACAATACAGGGGAGCAAAACAATCGTCCAGACACTGAAACAGGTGATACAGGGGAAAGCAATGAGCAGGACAAGGGCTATCCTTCGGAAGAAGATAGACCTCTTGAAGATGAAGTTAGGCAAGACGATGAGAGAGACATTGAAAATATCCAAAAAATCAGAGCAGAATTACCAAGTACGGGGGATATGATTGGCATCGGTCTTGGAATTGCAGGCTTGGCAGCTCTAGTCAGTGCAGTTGTTTTACGGAAAAAGAACAAAAAATAATCAGTCCTAGTTTGAAAAAGTGAAGCATAGGTCAGCGGAAAATTTTATTTTCCAGTGTAAAGCTTTACTGAAAGAAGTTCCAAAAATGAAAAAATGCTTAATCATGTGCATAATAATGCTGGGTTGAGCATTTTTCTATTTCCCTTCTCTTTTACTTGAGTGCTGTTGAGATTCCAACTTTTCTACACTATTAATGACGAACTTGTGAAATTCAGGTAAAATAGTAAGCAGATGATTGTATTGTTTGTTGAAATTTAGAAAATACAGGAGAAATATATAGCATGAAAAAAAGAGGCCTCCTCTTAGTTAATCTTGGGACACCCGAGAACACCTCCCCTCGAGCACTAAGAAAATATTTGAAGAAATTTTTGTCTGACAGGCGTGTCATCAAGACACATCCCTTGGTCTGGCAACCGCTCTTACACGGTATTATCCTCAATACTCGACCGCGAAAATCAGCGCGACTTTATGAGAAGATTGTTCAAGAGGGGGAGTTCCCGCTGCTTACCTATACAGCAGCCCAAGAAAAAAATCTTCAGGAACTTTGTCCCGATGTTGAAGTGGCTATGGGGATGTCTTACAGCGCACCTAGCATTGAAACCAGTCTGGAGAATCTTTTGAATAAAGGTGTAGAAGAGTTAACTGTTCTCCCCATGTATCCGCAATATTCAGGAACGACAGTAGGTTCAGTCTTTGACAGTGTGATGAACTACTTCTTGAAAAAAGATAATATTGTTGATTTGAGCTTTATTCGTTCTTTCTATCAGGAACCGCTCTATATCAAATATTTTGCCGACAAGATAAAAAATGCCTTAGCAAAAGAAACAGATATCGAGGCGCTTATTTTTTCCTATCATGGTATTCCGCTTTCTTACGTAACGGATGGCGACACTTATCCAGAAGAATGCACGGAAACGACACGCTTAATCATGGAAGAAATTGGCGATTTTCCGCATTATCAAACTTATCAGTCGAAATTTGGCCCTGCCGAGTGGTTGACCCCCGCAACAGACGATACCCTAAAAAAGTTACCTGGGCAAGGTGTGAAAAAAGTCCTTATTGTTGCACCTGGATTTGTAGTAGATTGTCTAGAAACTCTTGAAGAACTAGAGGAAGAAAACAGGACATACTTCTTGGAAAATGGAGGTGAAAAATATATCTATCTCCCACCTTTTAATGACGATAAGGCTTTTGCTGAACTTGTAAAAGAAATTGTGAAGAAAAAGTAAATATATTTTTCTAAAAAATCAAAAAATTGCATAAAAAGACTTGACAAAAGATAAAGAAAGACATAAAATAATTATCAGAGACAAGTCTTTAAGCAATTCTTTTCAAGAGAGCGAGTGGTCGGTGCAAACTCGTATTGTGATTGTTAAGGATACCACTCTATTTCTACTCCCTGCGAACAGGGAGCGTCGCTGACACGTTACGTCAAAGATGAGACAATTTTTGAGGCTTTTTGTGCCTAGAAAATTAAGAAGGTGGTAACACGCAGCCGGCGTCCTTTATATGAGGAAGCTGGTCTGCGTTTTTTTTATTTTCTTCGAGTCTCATCGTACAAACTAACTAATGTTAACAAAAAATAGGAGGCTTATATGGTTAAAATTACTTTCCCTGATGGTGCTGTCAAAGAATTTGAGGCAGGCATCTCAACACTTGAAATCGCAAAATCCATCTCACCAGGTTTGGCAAAAAAAGCCCTAGCTGGTAAAGTCAATGGTAAGCTTATTGATGTGACTCGTCCGATTGAGGAAGATGCAACTTTCGAAATTGTGACTCCAGAGCATGAAGATGCTTTTGACTTGCTTCGCCACTCAGCGGCTCACCTCTTTGCCCAAGCGGCACGCCGTCATTTTCCCAATATCCATCTTGGGGTAGGTCCAGCTATTGAGAATGGCTTTTACTATGATACAGATAATGAAGAAGGACAAATTTCTAACGAGGATTTGGAAAAGATAGAAGAAGAGATGCACCGCATTTCGAAAGAAAATTTCCCTTCCATTCGTAGAGAAGTCACTAAAGAAGAAGCAAAAGAAATCTTTGCGAATGACCCTTATAAACTCGAACTTATTGAAGAGCATAACGGCGATGAAGGCGGTTTGACTATTTATAGCCAAGGTGAATATACTGACCTTTGCCGTGGGCCACATGTGCCGTCAACAGGCTTCATCAAATACTTTAAATTGCTCAACGTAGCCGGCGCTTACTGGCGTGGAAATAGCGATAACGCGATGATGCAACGTGTTTACGGTACAGCTTGGTTTACTAAAGAAGACCTGGAAGAAAACCTGAAAATGCGTGAAGAAGCGAAAGAACGTGACCACCGTAAACTGGGCCGCGAATTAGACCTTTTCTTCAACGAAGCATCTTTGGGTGCCGGTACAGCTTATTGGCTTCCAGATGGTGCAACTATTCGCCGTACAATCCAACGTTTCGTAGAAGACCGTGAAATCGCTGCAGGCTACTTGCATGTACATACACCGAATCTGATGAACTTGGACATCTATAAACAATCTGGGCACTGGCAGCACTATCATGAAGACATGTTCCCGCCAATGGATATGGGTGACGGCGAACAAATGGAACTTCGTCCAATGAACTGCCCATCACACATCGCTATCTACAAGCATCATGTACACAGCTACCGCGAGTTACCTATCCGTATCGCAGAGTTTGGAACAATGCACCGTTATGAAAAATCAGGTGCTCTTTCAGGCCTTCAACGTGTACGTGTCATGCAGTTGAACGACGGGCATACATTTGTCACACCAGACCAGATTCAAGAAGAATTTGGTAAAATTCTTGAATTGATTATGGAAATGTACCGTGACTTCGGTATCGATGATTACAGCTTCCGTCTGTCATACCGTGATCCAGAAGATACAGAAAAATACTTCCCAGACGATGCAATGTGGGAAAAATCACAACGTATGCTTAAGGCAACAATGGATGACATGAATCTTGATTACGTTGAAGCAGAAGGCGAAGCAGCCTTCTACGGTCCAAAACTAGATATCCAAGTAAAAACTGCCTTGGGTAATGAAGAAACACTTTCAACTATCCAGCTGGACTTCCTTAACCCTGAAAACTTCGACATCACATATGTTGGTGCAGATGGTGAAAAACATCGCCCTGTCATGATTCACCGTGGTGTAATCTCTACCTTGGAACGCTTTACAGCTTACTTGATTGAACTTTATAAAGGGGCATTCCCAACTTGGTTGGCACCTACTCAGGCGATTATTATTCCAGTAAACAACGAAATTCATGCGGATTACGCATGGGAAATCAAAAAACGTCTACAAGAAAAAGGCTTGCGTATCGTTGTTGATGAATCTAATGAAAAAATGGGTTATAAGATTCGTCAAGCCCAAACACGTAAAGTTCCATATCAAATCGTTGTCGGTGACCAAGAAATGGCAGATGGTACAGTAAACATCCGCCGTTACGGTTCAAATGACACAGAAGTCATCAGTTTGGATCGATTTATCGAAAATATCCAAGCAGACGTTGCGAACTACAGCCGTCGCAAATAAAAGACAGTCAACTGTCAATAACATAGAGTCAAGAAGCTCCAGTCGGGGCTTCTTTTCTCATGCTTTCCTTGGTTCAGAAGAGAGAAACAAGCAAAGCCCCCAGCCAAATCAAACACCCTTTTCTCATCAAACACTCATTTCATTTGACCTTTTTTTTTTTTTATACTATAGACTCAGAAAGTAAACGTAACATTAGAAATACAAATGTAATGAAAATCTAAACCACAGGTTACGTCAAAGGAGGAGTTTATGACACCAGAAAAGAAAAACCAGCGGTGGCTGCGCAACCTCGCGCTCCTGTCCCTCTTATTGCTCTTGGTAGGCGGCACCTTCGCCTTCCAAGCCTTCAACCAGC
>NZ_BAAFQO010000009.1:0-110236 GCF_042849115.1 Lactococcus muris
AGTAGTCGTGGACACGCCCGCCGACATTGATGTCCACTTCATTCAACCGGTCATTGATGGCCCGTTGGTTGAAGGCTTGGAAGGCGAAGGTGCCGCCTACTGCGAGTAACAAGAGCGACAGGAGTGCAAGGTTGCGCAGCCGCCGCTGTTTTTTCTTTTCTGGTGTCATAAACTCCTCCTTTGGCGTAACATTTACTTTTGGATTTTCATTACAACTACATTTCTAATGTTACGTTTACTTTCTGAGTCTATAGTATAAAAAAAAAAAGGTCAAATGAAATGAGTGTTTGATGAGAAAAGCGAGGAGGGCTTTCACTTGGACTTGTTTTCAGCTTCCGTAACCAGCGCCTGAAAAGCGGACAAAAAAGAAGCTCTTGCCTGAGCTAGAGCTTCTTCACTTAATCTCACCACTTTTTACTTAGCTTTCGCCGCTTCAACATCACGCGCAATAACAAGTTCTTCGTCAGTTGGAATAACAAAGACCTTAACACGCGACTCTGGCGTTGACAGTTCACCTTCAAAGCCAAAAACATTCTTAGAAAAATCAACATCAATGCCAAACCATGACAGTCCTTTTAAGACAGCTTCACGTACAGGAGCAGAGTTTTCACCTACACCTGCTGTAAATACAATCGCATCTGCACCATTCAACACAGCTAAGTATTGTCCTATAAATTTTTGTATACGGTCCACATACATCTCAAAGGCCAAACTTGCATCTGCATCTCCTGCATCACGTGCAGCAATGATTTCACGCATATCTGAAGACAAGCCCGATACACCAAGCAAGCCTGACTCTTTATTCATCATATCGACAACGTCTTGAGCATCTTTGAGTGAATCATCGTTGGCAATAAGGTAAGGGAAAACAGAAGGATCCATATCGCCTGTACGTGTTCCCATCATTATCCCTGCTAATGGTGTGAAGCCCATTGAGGTATCCATTGACTCGCCACCCTTAACAGCAGTGATAGAACCACCATTTCCGATGTGTGCAGTGATAATTTTTGTATCCTTAATATCCTTGCCCAACATTTTTGCAGCTTCCTGTGCCACAAACATGTGTGAAGTTCCGTGTGCCCCGTATTTACGCACGGCATTTTCAGTGTAATATTTTTTAGGCAAAGGATAACGGAAAGCTTTTTCAGGCATTGTTGTGTGGAAAGCCGTATCAAACACAGCTACAGCTGTAGCATCAGGCAGGAGTTCCAAGAAGGCCTTGATTCCTGCTGCATTTGCTGGATTGTGCAGTGGAGCAAGCGGCGACAGTTCCTCTATTTGTTGCACAACTTCTTGGTTAATCAAAGTAGATTTTTTAAAAATTTCTCCACCAGCAACCACACGGTGTCCCACTCCCGTGATTTCAGTAAATTCTTCAACAATGTGGAGACGCTTCAAATCTTCAAGCAAAATATGAACGGCTTGTGTGTGGTCTACAATATCAAGTACCCGCTCTTCTTTTTGGTCTCCAAACTTTACAGTTGTAACTGAATCTTTTAAGCCAATACGTTCAATCAAACCTTTGGCAAGAACTTTTTCTTCAGGCATCTCATACATTTGCCATTTCATTGATGATGAACCAGCGTTAACTGCAAGCGTTTTTGTCATTTTATTTGTTCCTTCTTCTTTCAATTCTCCCTTAAATTATATCACAAAACCAAATTGAAGGCAGTGACTGGCTAAGAGTTTTTGGTCAAATCTTGACATTTTTCACAAACTCAGACATAAATTCTTGTAAAACAGAAGGGTCTGCTAAGTCGGTCAACGGATAGACAAAAGTAGGTGTGTGCAGCTGCTTTTTGCTGAGTAGATAAATCGATTTTCCAGCCCCTTTAAACAGCGATGAAGGCAGTGTGATAACTGCTGCGACATGGGCGTTTTCTTTTATCCAGCCTTTCAGGAGCTCTGATTGTGCACTGGTTAAAAGATTATCCGGTGCCAGGAAAAGAGCAAATCCTGTCTCTTTAAGATATTTAAAGGATTGCTCCATCATCAAATGATGGACATAAGTATGCTCTGACTTGTCGTGAACTTGAAAATGGCGCGCGGTTTCATCATCAGGATAATATCCCACCGGAAGATCACTAACCACAAGGTCTACAGCCTCTAATGTTTGGGGTTTCACTGCATCTACTTGCACAAAAGTTGCATCGGTTCCTATCACTTCTGACATAGAAGCAGCCAAATCCAATAATAAGTCATCTATCTCAAAACCGACATAGTCCAACTCTTTCTGCAAATAAACCAGGAGCGTTTCTGCCAAGTTTCCTGTACCTGAGCCAAACTCCAGCACACGTACTTTCCTCTCCTTATGTAGTTCTTCGATAATAAAATTAAAGATGAACCCAATGGAATCTGGTGTTAAAGCGTGATTTGCCTGCATCGGTGCTACACGTGACCCTTGGAGTAAGACAAACTGAAAAAGTTTCTGCCACTCACTCTTTGTAAGATTCATTGAACGAACCTTGTCATTGTTAACTTTTGTAATGTCAGCAAACTCCAAGGCCCCCAGATAAGCTGCATTTTGTTCCACAAAGGCATCATAAAAATCCGTCGTCAGTTCAGCTTGAATCCCCATGATGTTCTCAAGTACAAAACCGAAGGCTTTTTCGATTTTTTCTATATCCATATTACCTCCAAAAAATAGTCTGTCAGAGACAAACTATTTTTTCTATAATTTTTCAATTTCCACAAGTGCCTTAAAAGCAAGCGCTAAAAGGGCAATCACCATTGCAATATCATACAAGGCTGCTCTATGACTGACAGCCTGACCAATTACAACAGCAACGATAAGCACAGCCACTGAGGCAAAGACAAAGATATCTGTACTTCTTCTCACATCCTTAGGCATTAAAAAGATATAGCCCAAGGCAAATAAAACCAAAAGTATCAGATAAAACATGCTTTTCTCCTTATCTTATTTGCTTTTAAAACTGCTTCTCTTCTGAGATTAGAAAGACGTTTCAACTCTATTACTCAGCATTTTTTCTTCTTCGTTGCCTTTTCACGCATTGCTTTGTCAAGAATTTGTTTACGCAAGCGGATGGACTCTGGTGTGACTTCCATGTATTCATCATCACCCAAGAACTCGAGAGATTCTTCAAGTGACAAGATTTTAGAAGCATTGAGCACTGAAGTTGAGTCTTTATTAGATGAACGAACGTTTGTTTGTTGCTTAGCTTTTGTAACGTTAACAGTTAGGTCATTATCACGTGAGTGTTCACCAATAATCATACCACCATAAACTTCTGTTCCTGGTTCAACAAAGAGGACGCCGCGTTCTTGTACATAGCCCATAGCATAAGCTGTTACTGTCCCCTGATCCATAGAAATCAAAGCCCCACGACTACGTCCACCGATTGTTCCTTTAACCATTGGCATATATTGGTCAAAGGTGTGGTTCATGATACCATAACCACGTGTCATTGACATAAATTCTGTTGTGAAACCAATCAAACCACGTGCTGGGACTAAGAAGACCAAACGGGCTTGACCGTTACCAGTGATTTCCATATCCAACATATCCCCTTTACGTTCTGAAAGGGCTTGGATGATTGAACCTTGATATTCTTCAGGTGTGTCGATACGTACACGTTCAAATGGTTCGCACTCTACGCCGTCGATTTCTTTAACGATAACTTCTGGACGTGACACTTGAAGTTCATAGCCTTCACGACGCATTGTTTCGATAAGGATAGACAAGTGCAACTCTCCACGGCCTGAAACGATCCATTTATCTGGTGAATCAGTACTTTCAACACGAAGCGAAACGTCTGTTTGAAGTTCTGCTTGCAAACGTTCTTCAACTTTACGTGCAGTTACCCATTTACCTTCGCGTCCTGCGAATGGTGAGTTATTTACAAGGAAAGTCATTTGAAGTGTTGGTTCGTCAATGTGAAGTACTGGCAATGGTTCAACAGCATCTGTCGGTGTAACAGTTTCACCAACGAAGATATCGTCCATACCAGAAACAGCAATCAAGTCCCCTGCTTTTGCTTCTGTGATTTCTTGACGTTCAAGCCCAAAGAAACCAAAAAGTTTTGTGACACGGAAGTTCTTCGTTGAACCATCAAGTTTAGACAAGGTTACATTGTCGCCTACTTTGATCGTTCCACGGAAGACACGTCCGATACCAATACGACCCACGAAATCATTGTAGTCCAAAAGAGAAACTTGGAATTGCAAGGGTTCGTCAGAGTTATCGATAGGCGCTGGAATGTGTTCGATGATTGTGTTGAAGATTGGATCCATCGTTGCTTCTTGATCTGCTGGATCATCGCTCAATGAAGATGAACCGTTAATTGCTGAAGCATAAACTACTGGGAAATCCAATTGATCATCGTCTGCACCAAGTTCGATGAAAAGTTCCAAAACTTCATCAACAACTTCTTGTGGACGTGCAGATGGTTTATCGATTTTGTTCACGACAACGATTGGTGTCAAGTTTTGATCCAAAGCTTTTTTCAATACAAAACGTGTTTGAGGCATTGTACCTTCATAAGCATCCACGACAAGAACAACGCCGTCAACCATCTTCATGATACGTTCTACTTCACCACCGAAGTCCGCGTGCCCTGGTGTGTCCAAGATGTTAATGCGTGTGTCGCCATATTCTACGGCTGTATTTTTAGCAAGGATTGTAATCCCACGTTCTTGTTCAAGAGCGTTGGAGTCCATCGCGCGTTCAGCGAGGTTTGTACGGGCATCAAGCGTTTGAGATTGTTTAAGCAACTCATCAACCAAAGTTGTTTTACCATGGTCGACGTGGGCAATAATCGCAACGTTTCTGATGTTTTCGCGTAATTTAGTCAATTTATTTCTACCTATTCTTTCGAAAATTTCCTGCGGAAATCGTATCTCCACAGCTTGAACGCTAGCTTTCATGGGCGCCCAAACAATATATCAGACTTATTATAGCACACTTTTAGGCAAAGGCGAAAATGCACGCGTTTACAAGTTTTAGAGAGAAAAGTCATGCTCCTCCCCTTATAAATTTGTCCCCTTTCTTTGAAAAAAATCATGGCTAAATACACACCGAATGTTAGAGAGAAAAATTCCTCCCAACACTTGAAAACCGCTTACAGTTAAGGTAAAATAGAGAGATGAGAACACTTTACGATGTACAAGAAATGTTAAAAAAATATGGGTTTATTAATTTCATGACCAATCGCTTAGATGCGATTTATTTTATGCAACAAGAACTCTCCCAAATGGCTGAGCAAGGTATTTTCGAGAAAAGTGATGAGGACTACCTTACAGCTCAACTTATTTTACGTCGTGAAGAAAGAATTGAGGAGGATAAACGAAATGGCTAACAAAATTATTGGTGTTGATCTCGGTGGAACGTCCATCAAGTTTGGGATTTTGACACTTGAAGGTGAGGTACAAGATAAGTGGGCTATCCCGACAAATATCTTGAATGACGGAAAGCACATCGTCCCTGATATTATCGAATCCATCAACCACCGCTTGGAACTTTACAACTTGGATAAATCAGACTTCGTCGGTATTGGTATGGGAACGCCTGGTACAGTTGATATTGAAGCTGCTACTGTCCGTGGTGCATACAATCTAAACTGGGAAGATGTCCAAGAAGTTGGAGTCCCAATCAGCCAAGGTGTTGGACTACCTTTTATCCTTGATAATGATGCAAATGTTGCTGCTTTAGGCGAACGCTGGGTTGGTGCTGGCGAAAATCAACCCGATGTTGTCTTTATCACCTTAGGAACTGGTGTTGGTGGCGGTATTGTTGCCGATGGTGCTCTCCTCCACGGTATTGTAGGCGCCGCTGGGGAAATCGGACATATCGTTGTAGAACCCCATAACGGCTTTGCTTGTACATGTGGAAACTATGGCTGCCTTGAGACGGTAACTTCTGCAACTGGTATTGTACGTCTCGCAAGAAAATTCGCTGAAGAATACGAAGGCGACAGCCAAATTAAAGCAAGTATTGACAACGGTGACGAAGTAACTTCTAAAGACATCTTTATTGCAGCTGAGGCTGGCGATGCCTTTTCATTGAGTGTCGTTGATAAGTTTGCTTACTATCTTGGCTTTGCTTGCGCAAATCTTGGAAGCACACTTAATCCTGCTGCTATCGTTATCGGGGGTGGAGTATCTGCTGCTGGCGAATTTCTTCGCGCCAAAGTAGAAGCAAACTTCAAAAAATACTCTTTCCCAACTGTACGTGAATCAACAAAAATAAAACTTGCTGAACTGGGGAATGATGCTGGTATTATCGGCGCAGCAAGTCTCGCTTTAAAATTTAAAAAATAATCTTAGGAGAAAACAAATGCTTTGGGTCATTAACTTTATACTTTTAGCTATCATCATCGTCTTTTTCATCTATCCACGTTGGACACTTAAGCGTAATGCTAAAGTTGTGGAACAGCTTGAATTTGAACGCTTGATGGCAACATCACAACTTATTGATATACGCGAGATTTCAGAATTTCGTGTAAAGCATATCCTCAGCGCGCGTAATTTACCAGCCTCACAGATGGAGCAGAGCCTAAACGCTATCAATAAAAAGAAACCCGTCTTGCTCTATGAAAATGGCAAACCACTTGCCTCAGTCAAGGTCGCTAAGCAACTCAAAAAAGCTGGTGTCCCTGAAATTTATATCCTCAAAGATGGGCTTAACAACTGGACAGGGAAAATAAAAAAAGGATAACGAAAAGAACCTTAAAAACTAAGGTTCTTTTTATTATCCAAGCTCTGCTTCAAGCATCCAGATTGTTTTCTCAACATCGCCTAGTGCAACTGTATAAAGGTCAACTGTAACTGCATCTCCTTCAGCTTCAGCCACGTCCATACCTTCTTGGAAAAGTTTCGCCAAGTACTTATAGGCATTCAAAACTTCTTGCAAACGTTCAGACATTGACTTGTCCCAAGTTGCAGGATGAAGCTCAATTTTTGACTTTTCATCAAATTCTTTAAGTGTTGAAACAGGTGAACCACCGATAGTGATTAAACGTTCTGCAAACTCATCTAAATGATCGTTCAGTCCATCCATGAACTCGTCCATTTTAGGGTGCAATGTTAAGAAGCCAGAACCACGCATATACCAGTGAGTTTGGTGAATAAGCGCTGCTGCTTTAGATAAATCTGCAACTGTTTGATTCAAAACTTCTTGTGTTTTTTCCTTTGACATAGTAACCTCCAATTTTTTATTTCTACTATAATTATATAAAAATATAGCCAAGTAATCCAATAATAGAACCGCACATATCGTATAGATATTGGTACAATTGTCAAGAGGATTTACAGCACTTTAAAGCATAAGACAGAGCCTCTTATTCCCTATAAATTAGAGCTTGACTGCTTGTCCCTAATCCAATCTTTGAACTATCCATTGCGGAAGATATGTGCCAAAAACGCAAGCAAATATAGGAGCTGTAGAAGAACTTCACCAAATGGATACTTTTAGACCGTACAATGGATAACCAAGCGGCTATTTACAATTCTACTGCCACTCTTTCGTTTTCTACAATAACATGTTAGCTTGCCAAACAGAAGGGAAGGTGGGGACTAGCACTTTTTGCCTCCATATGCTGATACCGCTGCTTAAGCACTTTGTATTTTTGAGACCTTTATTCCAGCTGCCCTTGGCGGGTACAGTTTTATTTATATTTTTTAACTACTTTTTAAACCACTATCTCTTATTTTAATTCTTTGGTGAATTTTTTCGCTTTTTTACGTCTTCATAAGTATGCTTGTATTTTTCATTTTTACAGTGGGTTGCAGTGTTGGCTCTTTTCTAGGATTGGTCACCGACCGCTGGTATTCAAAGGATTCCATTATCTGGGGACGTTCTCGCTGTAACAGTTGTCAAAGGGTACTGACATGGAAGCAGTTAGTCCCTTTGTTTTCTCAACTCATTTTTAAAAGCCGCTGTTTCTATTGCCAAGCCCGTTTTTCTTATAGCTATTTTTTTCTAGAATTTTTGACAGGGGTTTTATTTGTAGCCGCATGGTTTGATTTAGATTTTTTACATTTTTGGACCTTGCTCCTTAGCTTGCTTCTAAGCAAGTTTGATATTGATTCTTTTTCTTACCCTTTGAGTCTCGGGCTATTTTTTGCCGGAATATTTTTCTTATGCTTTCCCTCAAATGCTTGGACGTATTTTTGGCTGGGCCTTGCCTACTTTTCTTATTTTTTCGACATCAAAATCGGTGCTGGAGATTTTCTCTGGCTTTTTCTCGCATCATTTTCGCTTTCACTAAATCAGCTGCTTTCTTTGATTCAAATTGCGTGTATACTTGGACTCTGCTTCTTATTGATCAAAAAAGAACGAAAATTACCCTTTATTCCTTTTCTTAGTCTGGCATATCTAATCGTAATTCTTCTGCCCCAAATCCAGTAAGCGTCACACCCAGAAGGCGAACTCCTAGGGTATCATCATAGTCAATTTCCTCAAGTAAATCTTGAGCAACAAGTGCCAAAGCTTCTGCTTCACTCAGTTTCTCAGAAAGTTTTTTTCTTTTTGTTAAAGTTCGAAAGTCTGAATAACGCAACTTTAAAACGACTGTATCTCCTTTAAGATGATGTTTTTTAAGACTGTCTGCAACGCGTTCTGATAGATTGATGAGCTCTTGCTTTACATCTTCAATCTGATAAAGTAATTTGCCATAGGTTTTCTCTTTTCCTACAGACTTACGCTGGCGGCTAGTAACTACTGCCGAATCATGGATACCATTTGCTTTTTGAAAAAGTTTCCATCCGTAAAGACCAAAGCGTTCTGCTAAAACTAAAGGATCTGCTGCCTGTATGTCTGCTCCTGTAAATATGCCCATCTCATGCAGCTTCATTTCGGTTGCCTTGCCTACTCCATGAAATTTTTCAACTGGAAGGTCTGCTAAAAACTTTTTAGCATCTTTAGGCATGATAACCGTCAGACCGTGTGGCTTTTCATAATCCGAAGCAATCTTTGCTAAGAACTTATTGTAAGAAACTCCTGCCGAACAGGTCAAGCCAAGCTCAACAAAGATATCATGTTGAATAAGCTTGGCGATTTTTATTGCACTTGTTGATCCTATCTTGTTCTCAGTTACATCTAGATAAGCTTCATCGATAGAAGCAGCTTCAATTTCATCCGTATAACGCCTAAAAATTTCACGCACCTGTTCGGAAACTGCACGGTATTTTTCATAATTTCCACTAATAAAAATAGCCTGTGGACAGAGATCGTAAGCTTCCTTGGCACTCATTGCCGAATGAATACCAAAAGCTCTTGCTTCATAAGAACAAGTTGAAACAACACCTCGTCCTCCTGTCTGTAAAGGGCTCCGAGCAATAACAACAGGTTTTCCTTTCAAGCTTGGATTATCACGAATTTCCACCGATGCAAAAAAGGCATCCATATCAATATGGATGATTTTACGTGAAATGTCATTAATCAGTGGAAAAGTTAACATGTTTTCATTATATCATAGACAGTCCGAGGGGAAGTTACTTCCAAACTGACATGGAAATTCCAAAATAATTCCCCACAATCCTTAATAAGCAGATAGAAAAACTAACGCAATGGCAAAGCAAAAAGACAGATTTATCCAATACCACTACATGTACCATAGCAAGGGCATCATGAACTTCCCTTTTCCATAGGGGAACTTTTTCAGATAAAAGCCCAGACATGCATTAAAAAGACCAGACTCTCTTCTTCAAAGATCTGGTCTTAAGACTTTATTAATTTAAGAGCAGCGCTCTATCCTTTTACGCTTATTTAGCCTTTGTATAAAGTTCGTTTACCTTATCCCAGTTAATCAGGCTGAAGAAAGCTTCAATATAATCTGGACGAACGTTGCGGTACTTCAAGTAATAAGCATGTTCCCAAACGTCAAGACCAAGCACCGGAATTTGACCGTCAGAAATTGGATTGTCTTGGTTTGCTGTAGAAACAACTTTAAGTTTACCATAGTCAAGAACCAACCAAGCCCAGCCGGAACCGAAACGACCTGTGGCAGCAGCCTTAAATTCAGCTTTAAAGTTGTCAAATGAGCCGAAAGCTTCATCAATTGCTGCAGCAATGTCGCCCGTTGGCGCACCACCTGCGTTTGGAGCTAACCATTCCCAGAACATTGTGTGATTAAGATGCCCACCACCATTATTGCGTACTGCAGTACGAATATCTTCTGGTAAACTGTCCAAATAAGCCACTAATTCTCCAACAGTTTTATCAAAAAATTCAGGGTGCTTCTCGATGGCTGCATTAAGATTATTTACATAAGTTTGGTGATGTTTATCATGATGCAGATGCATTGTTTCTTCATCAAAGAAAGGTTCCAAAGCATCGTATGCGTAAGGTAATTCTGGAAGTGTGTAAGCCATAATATTCTCCTTAAATGTTAATATACTCTATATTATAAAGAAATAAGAACCGTTTACAAAATTATCTGCTTATCTTTTCTTTCTTCAAGAAAATGCCTCAAGGATTGATTATAGATAAATTCGACCTGTGATAGATCATTGAACTGACGGGCGCCAACTAAAGTATAGAGTTTCACCAGCTCATCTTTCCACTGACTAAACAGTTCATCCAAGGCCTGAGAACCTTCATCCTTAAGCACAGACAGGACATATCCGGCAGAGCTTACGAGAGAGGCCCCAAAAAGCTGTGCTGCAAGAATATCCATTGAAGAAGACACAGCTCCCGTAGCAATTAAGGGCTTATTATTTTTGGCCAGTCGGGCTTCTACGAGACTTTCTGGTCCCGTGAAACCGTAATGGTCTAAGTTTAGAGTAGTTTGGCCTCGCTCACGTTCAATCCAAGCAAAGTTCGTTCCTCCTTTGCCGCCAATATTAATTCCTGCTACAGCTGTCTGACTGAGTTGCTTGAACATTTTTTGGCTCATACCAAAGCCTACTTCTTTGACTACAACAGGAACTCCTAAGTTTTCAGCAATACCGTTGATATTTTCAAGCCAGTAAAAAGAACGATCTCCTTCACTGTCTTTCATGACTAACTCTTGGCCAGTATTGATATGGATTTCTAAAGCATCAGCAGAGAGCATCTCGACAGCTTTTTGAGCGTTTTCCAATGAATGCCCTGCGCCTATGTTCGCAAAAATAAAGCCTTGAGGGTTATGCTGACGCACTTGACGAAAGCCTTCCGCCAACTCAGGGTATTTAAGGGCAATAGACTGTGAGCCAACAGCCATAGCAAGCTTTTGACTGGCAGCTATTTCGGCAAGCTCTAAGTTAATCCTGTTTCCCATTTTTGAGCCGCCTGTCATAGCTTCTATGTAAAAAGGAAATTCAAACTGATGTCCAAAGAGAGTCAGAGATAAATCCACTTCTTCTGTGGAAATTTCAGGCAAACCATTCGGAACCAAGCGTAGAGCAGATGAAAATTCAGAATGGTTTCGCCCTTCCTTCCAGTATTTTAAGGCAAGTGACAAATGCTCATCTTTACGATGACTATGTATTTCTTTACTCATTTATTTTTCCTATCCTTGCTTTTTCAAGCTTCATCCCTTCTGCTTCAAGGACAGCACCCAATTCAGCTATATTCTCCTCATGTTCTGCAAAGAGAATGATATTTTCACCAAAACCAGCACCTGAAATTTTCCCAGCCAATTCTGGTTGACTATTAATAATATTTAAGGCCAAGGCAAGTTGATCTGTCATGTAACCCTTGGTCTGGTTATTTATGAGGAGTATCTGATTTTCTAAAAGTTTCTCTTTAAAAAGGGCAAAGTCTTGCATATCAATAGCTGTGCTGATTTCAATGACGAGTTCATCACTTTTTTCAAAGAACTCCTTAGGCCACTTTTGCTTTAGTTTTTCTCCTGTCTTAGAAGATTGATTGGTCTGTACAACATAAGGCTGCCAAGGAATATTTATGGGAAAAACACGTTGATGATTTTCATAAAAGATACTGCCGCCGTACATAATAGCCGCAACATCCCCCCGCGAACCGCTGCCTTGCACATCGTAATGCGCTTGTCCAGCAAGTCTAAAACGCTGTTCAAGTGACAAATTTAAACGAAAAAATTCGTTAAGCGCATTGACGACACCCACCACAACACAGGCTGATGACCCATAGCCTTTTTTGTCTTTTCCAAGACCTAGACCACTCTTGATTTCAAGCTCAAACTCTTCGTTCAGTTTGACTTCCTTTCGCACATACTCAATCGCCGTCATGACAAAATTCCACGGACCTGTTCGTTCAGGCTTGAAATTTTTCATTGAAAAAGTATAGTCTGGTATATCAACATTGGTTCGTAAGAGACTGACTTCTGTCGCTGTTGTGATGCTTACTTGGAAATCACTTTCCAGACTAGTGACCAGCGCCAATCCACCTGGGCGAGTGACCGCATATTCTCCCGCAATAAAAAGCTTTCCAGGAACATCTATCTTATAAGTATTCAAGACCGCCTCCAGCATGTGCGACATCAAAGGTAATTTCTGGGAAATTCGCACGAAATTTTTCTAAAAGTATCTTTTCTGTAGCTTTATCCGTGATAATCTTCACATTTGGTCCGGCATCAATCGTCACAAAAGCTAGAAGTCCTGACTTATAGCATTTTTGCGCAAAGGCAATGATACGCCGCGTATCCTCTGTAAAATAGTCAAAAGGTTCTGCACATGAACGATTTTGCTCATGCATGCCTAAAGCATTGTCTTCCGCAAGGAGACCTATCTTTTCAATATCCGCTTGGCGAATGGCTGCTTTCATTTCTTCCAGTTGACGTGCTGATTTTTCTACCCAAGAACGATAAGTTGGTGCGGTTTGTGCTAGCTGCATGCCTCGTGTTGAAGGCATTTTCTTTTGCGCACTTGAAATCTCTGCTACAAGCATTGACAGTTGGATGTCTTCATCATAAAAACTCTCCGCATAAGAAGAGGCATCATTCTCGCCCTTATTCCAGACTGCAAAATTTCCAAAAAGCGAGCGTGACGCTGATCCAGAGCCACGACGAGCAATGCGAGACATTTCGGTCAAGTCTTCTGACAATTCTAAAAGTCTAAACATTGCACCTGTTAAAGCCGCGAAGCTTGATGCCGATGATGCTAATCCTGCCGCAGTGGGCACATGATTTGTCGAAGTCACTAAGACAGCAGGAAAATCACCATGTTTTGCACGGAGTATGTCTAGGAAATTATGCACCCGTGTCGCATCTGCAGTTTGTCCATTTAAGACCAGCTGATCCTGATCAGCAAATGCAACTGAAGTCGTTGTGTAAAACCTATCCAAAGTCATTGATAAGGAACTCGTTGTTGGGATGTTTAATGGCACGTTCGCTTTACCCCAATATTTAATCAAGGCAATATTCGTATGTGCTCTTACGGTAATTTCATTCATTTTATTTTTCCTCTTGTGGGGATTAATCTCTCCCATTATAACAAAGGTACTGAAATTTAGCCATTTGTTATTTTTCACCTTGTCCCAACTGCCGCAGATTTTAAAGGAAATTTGCAAGTTGCTATGGTTCTCCCCCTTTTTTCTTCTCTTAATAAAGAAAAAAAGAACAGGAAAAAGAATTACGTTCCTCGTGTATAATCAACTGTTCTGATTCGTATATTGTTTTAATTTCTGTTGAATGAGAAAAATATATTGCCCATGTCTACTACTTCACCACTGTAACATTACAAGGGGCATGGTTAACAACATAGGCTGTAGTTGAACCTAAGGTCATTCGCTCAAAATAATTTGCACCTGTAGCTCCCATGACAATCAAATCACTTTTCTGCTCTGTCGCAAATTCTACAATCTGTTTTTTAGGCAGTCCAACAACCACAAAGATTTGACTTTTGACAGTGTCTTTTACCACATCTAGAGCTTCTTGCACAATCATTTCTGAAGCTCTTGTGTAGCGTTGTTTAGGAATAGGCAAAGCATGACCGTATAATTTCCCGTCATCCTGTACTATCAAAATAGAAATTTCATCCTTATTCGCCTGAGCAATTTCTACTGCTTCACGAAGTGCCTTGTATGCATTTTCTGAGCCATCTACTGGCACCAAAATGTTTTTATATCTTATCATGATACTCCTCCATCGCTCTGCTTATATTATAATGCTTTCTAAGGACAAATGAAAGCGCCACGCTTTTATAAATAAATGTACTTCACCAGTTAGGAAAATCTAAGGACTAAAGGCAATCTCCAAGCTTATAAATAACGTCCCCTTAAAACCTTAAGTCATTTTGAAATAAAAAAACCTTCAGGAAAACCATATTCCTAAAGGTCAATCACATCTTTAGACTTTAAAAAGAGTAAATCCAAGTGTTTTTCGCCCCATTTTTCAAAAGTTTTTGACTGATATGGATGGCATCTTTTTCATTAGAAGCCAAAGCGACCATCACTCCGCCCAAACCAGAACCTGTGAGCTTCGCCCCCAGCGCGCCATTTCTTAGGGCCGTATCCACAAGGGTATCCAAACGAGGGTGCGACACACCGAGAGCCGAGAGATTTTCATGGGCTTGATTCATCACCTGCCCAAATTCCTCCAATTTATTGGTCATCAAAAAATCTTTTGAAGCTTTAGAAAGACTTCCCAGATTCTCAATATATTCTTGAGCTTTTACCCTATTGTCAGATAACTTTTCTCTTACTATACTAATAGCCTGACTTGTAAAACCATGTACTCCTGAGTCTCCGATAACCAAATGGCCTGAAAGCTTCAAGTCAAAAGGTTCCGCCGTTTGCCCCTTGATAAACCAAAGCGGCGACTCCGAATTAACGGTTGCCACATCAATACCCGATGAGCGCCCGTGTGTGATGTTCTCTGAGAAGTTGGCAAAAGATAAAAGTGTCTTATCTGTTAGCTCTGTGTCAAAGAAATCATAAAAAGCACGTGTGATGGCTGTTGCCAAAGCAGCGGATGCCCCCAAACCACGACCAAGAGGGATATTAGAATCTACTTCTAACGAAAAAGGAAGCTTTACAGACTGAAATTTCTCCAATAGGCGTAAAATAAGTTGGCGCACCCCCTCAAATTCGTCTCCCAGCACATCCAATCTACGACGAGATTCATTATTTTCAATGTATTGTCCGTATTTGATAGAAGAAATTGTAACCGTTGTTTTCAAAATCTTGACAGGAAGCGCAATGGCAGGCTGTCCATGGACAACTGAATGCTCTCCAATCAAAATTAATTTAGCATGAGCTGTTCCCGTGCCCATTTTATTTGTAGTCATAACTATAAATTCTCCATTAAGGTACACAAAGGTACTTGACAATTTTATAAAATTTGAGAGTGAAAATCAAGTGGCAATTTCTTTTTAAGAAAATCTGTAGGAGAAATGACGCTCTGTACTTTCTTTTCCTAAATTTTAGAAAAAAAGATATAATGAACCTATGGAAAATTTACGTTTAGCCCTTGAAAACATGGAGATTGTCACTTTGGATGCGGCCGTTAAATACAGTGGTTTAAGCAGAGAAGAAGCTCTTAAATTTATTCTTGACAATCCCCAGCTAAGAATTTTTGATGAGAAAAATCAGCGCTGGATTAATGAAAATGTAGACGGACACTGTTAAGCATAATCAGAGATGCAGAGATAAAAAATTTATCCAAAATAAGAAAAAAATCGCTCAACAAAGCATTATTATATGCCAAATGGAGCGATTTTTTTTTACTTTTTGAAATTTTTTATAAGTTATGATACTGCGCATAAAGCTCTTGACGCACCAAGTTCCGTTCTTTTGCAACTTGTTTAATGGCCACATTCGGCTTTATCCCCTCCTCAACAAGACGAGCAACAGCCTCCAAAGGGGAAGTTTCTTCAACTCCTTCAGTCTCTCCTCTACCGCTAAAACCCGAAACGATAATCAAGCATTCTCCTTTTATCGGTTGTTCTTTCAATGAGAGCAAAATTTCGGAAATTTTTCCACGCCGGTATTCTTCATAGATTTTTGTCAATTCTCTGACCAGAGTCACTTGGCGATTGCCATAAACCTGAAACATATTCTCTAAGGTTTCTGCCACACGATATGGGGATTCATAAAAAATCTGCGTTTCTGGATAAGCCTTCTTCATTTCCAAAAACTTTTTCTGCTCCCCCTTTTTTCGTGGTAAAAAGCCATAAAAAACATGAGGCTGAGGCACCAAACCTGAAGCGATAAGCGCTGTAATACCCGCTGAGGCGCCAGGGAGAGCAATGACATCAATATTTAGCTTAATCGCTTCAACAACCAAGTCATGACCCGGATCCGATATCGAAGGCATGCCTGCATCAGATACCTGAGCCACTGACTTTCCTGCCAAAAGAAAATCCAGAAGCTTGGGAATTTTCTCAAAGGAATTATGTTCATGAAAAGATTCTTGTGCAACTTTAATCTCAAAATGGTTTAAAAGTTTTTGAGTATTGCGCGTGTCCTCACTTGCCACCACGTCCACACTGCGCAATGTTTCTAGCGCACGTAGGGTCATATCCTGCATATTGCCAATGGGCGTGGGCACCAAGTAGAGTTTTCCAGCTTCTTTTTCTCCTTTGAAACTCCTTTGTATATTGATCATCTGTATAACAGCTCCAAACAGTCCAAGCAATTCTCACCATCTTGCAAACGTTCAGCATAATGCAAGTGGCATACATGAAAGCCTTCATTAAAAATTTGAATAAGATTTGGATTAGGCTCATTTTTTGATTTTGAGCTGGCTTTTCCTTCTTTCTTCTCAACATGGGCCAAACGCTCACGTAGCTTCTCATTTTCCATGCGAATTGTCGCATTTTCTCTTAAGGATTCATCAAGCGCATCACGTACTGCTGAAATCTGGCTCAATGTATAAGCTAAACTTTCTTCTAATAGTCCAAGTTGCACATAAATCTCATTCTTATCAATCATTGTTCCCCCCATAAATCACCTAAATCTTAAGACACCTTACATCTCAACCTCTGAAATATCAAACTCTTTTATCGTATGCTCAAGCTGTAGCTTAATTTTATTGTTCAAAATATTCAATCCGATAACTTTTCCTTCACCTTGCGCAGTCGTAATATGCTCACCAAAATCAGGGAAATTTTTTCGTGCTTCCCGGTAAAACTCGTCTTCATAGGACAGGCAACACATCAAACGCCCACAGAGACCATTAAGCTTACTTTGTTTCAAAGATAGGGACTGATTTTTAGCCATCTTAATCGAAACATTAGGAAATTCGTAGATAAATTCAGAACAACACAGCGGACGCCCACAAGGACCAACTCCTCCATAAATTTTTGCAGCATCACGCGCACCGATCTGTCTGAGTTCAATACGTGTACGGAAAGTCGCTGCCAATTCTTTCAGTAACTCTCGGAAATCTACTCTGTTTTCCGACGTAAAAGACACAAAGAGCTGACTCTGGTTTAAATTATAGGCTGCGTTGATGACCTTCATATCGATACCATGAGCAGCAACAATTTGACGAATCTTAGTACATGCTTTTTGCGAAAGTTCCTCCGTTGTTTCAATCAACTCCCTGTCTTCTTCCGTTACTGCACGCACAATCTCTCCCGAAGTGTTCATCTCACTTCCTTCCGGCAATTGCTTTATTACACGCCCATGACATTTTCCTTTTTCATTTTGGATAATGACTTGAGTTCTGGGCATAAGCGCTATGCAGCTACTTACAAAGGCGTTTTGCTCCCCATGCGTAAACTCTATTTTATAAATCATAGTATTTTCTTCCTATTTCAGTACTATATATTCTAAACAAGCTCCAAAGCGAACATTACTTTTCCACATCTTTTCTGCCTGAAAAGTACTTTGAAGCTTTTCAGACAGTTTCTCTTGATTAAACAGTTCTAAGAGCAATGAAAAAATAAGTTTCTGCCTCTCTTTTTCCTCAACATTCTCCACTACACTTGAAAGATAAAGAAAGGCTTCTCTCTGATCGGTTCTTATTAATTTTATCAGCTGTTGTAATTTATTGAGAGTCTCAGTAAACCAGGAGGCTCCTGCTATCTCCTGGGCCTCTTCAACAGAAGTGCAAATTCGTCCAAGCAGCTCTGCCTGTGTTTTTAATATGCCTCTATTTTCAAGAAATTCTTGCATATAAGCACTGTTTTTAGGAAAGCTAAAGACTTGTGCCCGGGACTTCACCGTTGGTAAAATCAAATTTTCGTTTTCTGTCAGCAAAAAAACATGGGTTGCGTTATCTGGCTCTTCAATGGACTTGAGGAGAGCATTCGCCGCATTACTATGCATTTTTTCTGCCTCAGTAATAATCACTACCTTTTGACTCCCCTCAAATCCAGACTGACTAAAAATCTCTGATAAGTCGCGAATCTGACCCGTCTTTATAGTTTGCCCTTCTGGACGAATGATGTGCAAGTCAGTAAACTCTTCCATTGCGACTAACCGACAATGTCGGCACGCTTCACAAGGTAGACCTTTCTTTGGATTTTCACAAAAAATCGCTTGGCTTAACCATATCGCCATATCAAAACTGCCGAAACCACCACTGAATAAATAAGCATGACTCAACTTATGGTTTTGCAAAATATGTTGAAATCTTTTATAAAGCATGGGCTGGATTTCTGCGATTTTCATAGAAACTCCTTAATTTTGAATTTTTATTACAAGAAAAACCTTTTTTTGATAGCTCTTAGCGTATCTGCAACAACTGTATCAATATCTTGACTTGCATCTATTGTGACAAAGCGTTCTGGGTCATGTTGCACAATTTCTAAATAACCTTGTCTTACTTTGCGGTGCATCTCAGCACGCTCCAAGTCAAGGCGGTTCAGCTCATCCGCTCTGTTCCTCATGATGCGCTCCAGTGCAATATTTGTATCAATATCGAAATATAATGTCAAATCTGGTTTAAGACCGTCTGTTGCAAATTCATTAAGCCAATTTACAGGTTCAACACCAAGCGCACGTCCATAACCTTGATAAGCAACTGAAGAATCAATAAAACGATCGACAAGCACAAGTTTCCCTGCTGCAAGAGCAGGGAGCATTTTCGTCTGCATGTGTAGCCGCCTTGCTGCAGCAAATAGCATCAGCTCCGTCTTGCTGTCAATTTCTGTATTTTCTGTGCTGAGAATTATCTTGCGAATTTCTTCTGCCACACGTACTCCGCCTGGTTCACGTGTTGCAAGCACTTCATATCGTGATTTTTCTAGTTCAGGAAGTATCCTTTGTAAAACCGTTGTTTTACCGGCTCCATCCGGTCCTTCCAGACTAATAAGTATTCCATTCATAACTTATATTATAGCAAAAAAGCAGGGAAGTTGCTTTTCTCCAAGTGTCCTATTCACTAAAATCTAGAAACGATTTTTTTTTACTTTTTTGTCTGCAATTTGCTTGAATAGTATCCCAAAGTCTGAATCGTGTGTCAAAGTTCTTATAGATTTCTGTAAAGAGCATTATGACAAAATTTATGCAGAAATTCTTATTTTGTAAACATTTTTTACCATATAAGTTTCTTATTTTACAAATGATTTCGCTTTTGTAAAATTTCTATATTATGGACATCTTTACCTTGCTATACTACTGTAATAATTGTATAATGAGAAAAGCAATTAATATTAAATACATCTAAGCGAAAGGATTATCATGAAAAAAATTCTTGTTGTTGACGACGAAAAGCCAATTTCAGATATTGTTAAATTTAATCTCGTCAAAGAAGGGTATGAAGTAGTCACTGCTTTTGATGGTGAAGAAGCTCTTGAACTCTTTGAATCAGAAAAACCAGACCTTATCTATCTTGATTTGATGTTGCCAAAAATTGATGGCCTTGAAGTTACACGTCAAATCCGTAAGACTTCTGAGGTTCCGATTTTGATGGTTTCTGCCAAAGATACAGAGTTTGATAAAGTTATCGGTCTTGAACTTGGCGCAGATGATTATATTACGAAGCCATTTTCAAACCGTGAATTGCTGGCGCGCATTAAGTCAAACTTGCGGCGAATTACAAACATGCCTGTGGAACAACCCAAAGATTCTAAAAAAGAATTGGTTATTGGTACTTTGCGTATCAATCCTACACACTATGCAGCCTACAAAAATGAGAAGCAGTTAGATCTCACACATCGTGAATTCGAGTTACTTTACTATCTTGCACAGCATCTTGGTGAAGTAATCACACGTGAAACATTACTTGAAACTGTTTGGGGCTATGACTACTTTGGGGATGTCCGTACTGTTGACGTTACCGTTCGTCGCTTGCGTGAAAAAGTTGAAGATACACCAAGCCGCCCACAATACGTGTCTACACGTCGCGGTGTCGGCTACTACATGAGCGAACCACATGAATAAATTCTTTAATTCGATAGTATTGAAAGGAGTAGTGATTCATCTACTTCTTTTTGGCATTTTTGAGATAATGAACAGTACATATTATCTTAGTGATACAAAAGCCCTCTTACTGTTTTTTATTTTTTACATCGTTACTCTGAGCTTGCTTATCTGGTACCTCAGCAATTTAGCTCAGACTGCAAACAAAATTTCCAATCAAGTTGATAATTTTCTAAATAATAACTATGAGAATCTCCAAAAATCAACGGAAAATGATGAACTCTCTACAGCCTATAATAAATTAATCACACTCGGACATGAAATAGAAGATCGGCAAGAACATCTCGAAAATCAAAGAAGCCAGCTTGAAAGCATTTTGACCTACCTTGTCGATGGCGTTATCACAACAGACAGACATGGACATATTAACTTGGCTAACCACGCAGCTCTGAATTTACTTGATCAGTCGAATGAAGGCATCCTCGGAAAAGAACTGATAGAGGTATTAAAAATATCCGACAAATATTCTTTTCATGACTTACTCCAGAAAGAGCCTGAACTGACCTTAAACACTGTAAACTGTGAAGGGGCAAGTGTCATTCTTCGTGTTAATTTCATGCTTTTTCGAAGCGAATCAGGCTTCATCTCTGGTATCATAGCCGTTTTGCATGACACAACTGAACAAGAAAAGACTGAACGTGATCGCCGCCTTTTTGTGTCTAACGTTTCCCATGAATTGCGAACACCTTTAACTTCTGTCAAAGCTTACTTGGAAGCATTAAACGATGGAGCACTCGCTGACCCCAACTTAGCTGCGAGCTTTGTTGACGTCTCTCTCAACGAAACAGACCGTATGATTCGCATGATTGGTGAGCTGCTAGAACTTTCACGCATGGATCAAGACAAAGTCAAACTTCATACTGAAATTATAAACTATGTTGACTTTATCAACTATATTCTTGATCGTTTTGATAAAATCATCGAAAAAAATTATAGAAACTTTAAAATTAAGCGCCAAATACCTCGCCAAGAAATCTGGCTTGAGATTGACACTGATAAGCTCTCACAGGTTATTGACAACATCATTAACAACGCCTTTAAATATTCGCCAAATGGTGGCACTATAACTGTAACGGTATGGTGTAATAACAATAAAGCATTTACCTCTATTGCTGACCAAGGTATAGGGATTCCTAAACCAGCGTTGTCTAAAGTTTTTGATCGCTTTTATCGCGTAGATAATTCTTCTCGAAACAGTCAGATTGGTGGTACTGGCTTAGGACTATCTATTGCCTACGATATCATGAAACTGCACAAAGGCGATATTCAGGTCACTTCTGATGGCAAAAATGGCTCAACTTTCACTCTGTCTTTCCCCTACAGTGATGAAATCAATCAAGAAAATAACGACTGGGAGGATTTTGCTGAATGAGTAAGGAAGCAGCATTTAAATATTCGATTTTAGCCTCTGGAAGTACTGGAAATTCTTTTTACTTAGAAACCCCAAAAAAGAAAATCCTTGTAGATGCCGGACTGTCTGGGAAAAAAATAGAAAGTCTTCTGAAAGAAATTGACCGTGATATCAAGGACATCGACTCCCTTCTCATCACGCATGAACATGGGGATCACATCAAAGGAATTGGGGTTCTTGCTCGAAAATACGGGATTCAACTCTACGCCAACGAACTGACTTGGCAAGAGTTGGACAGTAAAAATTCATTGGGAAAAATCCCGCATGAACAAAAACATGTTTTTGAAATGGGCAAAACTAAAACTTTCGGTGATATTGATGTTGAAAGTTTCGGTGTCAGCCATGATGCTATTGCCCCTCAGTTTTATCGTTTTATGAAAGACAATAAGTCTTTTGTTTTACTGACTGACACAGGTTATGTTAGTGATCGCATACGAGGAACGATTGAAAATGCAGATGCTTATCTCATGGAAAGCAATCATGATATCGAAATCCTGCGTATGGGAGGCTATCCTTGGAAGACAAAGCAACGTATCCTCAGTGATCAAGGGCATTTGTCCAACGAGGACGGTGCTGAAGCAGCCTTTAGGGTTCTAGGAAACAAGACAAAACGTATCTTCCTCGGTCATCTCAGCTTGAACAACAATATTCAAGAATTAGCCCACATGACCATGGACGGCTTTCTTGCTCAACATGACGTGGACACTAAGCGCGATGTACATATCATTGATACTAGTCATGAACATGCAAGCAAGCTCTATGATATTTAAGGTAAAGCTAGTAGTACATATGGCTTTCCTCTAAAGAGGAAACTAAAAAAATCGTTCAGTCACGCCTTTCTTTAGGCTAAGATTGAACGATTTTTTTGCTGATGAATAAGATTAATGGGTTTTATTGGTTGATGATGAGGGCGGGACGAGCACCGCCTTCAGGACCACCCCATGTATTAAGACGGTCGCCACCCATCCAGCCTCCCATGCTGACGATCCAGCCATGTCCTGATGCTCCGGGAGTACGAAGCATCCAATAAGCACCATATGGAGGAATGTGAGGTAGTCTCCGTTCTTGTCTATTACCAAAAAGACGTGTCACATCTGCCACAGATAGAGGAAATGCACGTGGCGTTCCGCCCGGAACAACTCGAGATACATCTGCATCAGCTTCTGGAAAGTCATGCAAATTGGTTGGTCTATTTATAGTCCCATCTGTCCAAGTTACATCCTCATGTGGAATAGCACCTGTCGTAAAAGTATTGGCCACAGGTTGCACCATATTTCTAACCGATGCATCTAGTCCACTATACCATGTGTCAATGAAGCTCTCTTGATTATGAAAACGAGCATTACTAATCACATTGTTCCGAATAATCAGATGATTCCCAGAACCTTGATTCTCCAGATAACGATACTGCTCCCCAGCCATGGTAAAGATACGGCCCGGGCGCATGGTCGAAAAGTCAAAGGCTGCAGGGGCACTGTCTTCGTTAGGCAGTGGGTTCGGGCCGTCATCGTACATCGCTCCGTTCTGGATACCACGGAGAAGGTCTGCCAGCTCCGCATGGTGTTGCTCCCCGTCATTGAGGAACTCCTCATGCTGGTCAGGACTCACCAGTCCACTCTCGACATGAATCCCATAGTAGTAAAAGCCGTTAAAAACCTTGTCCTCAATGGCAGCTGTCATCTCCGCTGCATCAAGCAGGTAAGAGCTGGCTTGCTCACTGTTCAGTCTGTTGGCCCAGTAAGCCCAACCTGTGTTGTGGTCAACCACCCAGAAGTTGCCTATCTTGTCTTCGTTAGGCAAGGTGCTCCACTGGTTCATGGTCATTGGGGCACGGTCTTGGGGAAGGTTCTGGGCGGTGTGGTTGGTCACTTCTTCTCCCGGCCAGATTGGACCACTGTTGTCAAAGTCTTCACCTGCTGACCAGTAAGCATCGGTTCCGTCACCCGGATGTGTCGCGCCGTCTGTGACCGCATCTGTTGCACCGTTCCCTTCGATCCAGTCCCGCGCATGACCTGCCGCTGCTGTTCTCTGGTCGAGGTTGTCATGGTTGAAGGTGGGCATATACCATGGGGCATCTTGACCGGAACGTTCCCAACCAAAGATGAGGTTGGCGTACTGGTCGAAAGCATTTGAGTCATTGGTGTTTTCACGGTCGGTGATGTCGTTTGCGCTGGGAATCCATGTGGTCCAGTTTTCTACATCGTCACGGCTGGTCCCTGCCACTAGGGGCGTGAAGTCCGTTTCGTCACGCTGGCGGGTTTCAAGGAACTCGGACAGGCGTATCCGTGCCATGATAGGCCGCTCCCCGTAGTTTTCCACGAAGACGTCCTTGTTTTCGGTGTCTCGGTTGTAGTAGTCGTGGACACGACCACCGACATTGATGTCCACTTCATTCAACCGGTCATTGATGGCCCGTTGGTTGAAGGCTTGGAAGGCGAAGGTGCCGCCTACCAAGAGCAATAAGAGGGACAGGAGCGCGAGGTTGCGCAGCCGCCGCTGGTTTTTCTTTTCTGGTGTCATAAACTCCTCCTTTGACGTAACCTGTGGTTTAGATTTTCATTACATTTTCATTTCTAATGTTACGTTTACTTTCTGAGTCTATAGTATAAAAAAAAAAAGGTCAAATGAAATGAGTGTTTGATGAGAAAAGGGTGGGTGGCTGGGACTTGACTTTTAGGCATGCGAAAAGAAGCCCCGGTTGGAGCTTCTTGTCTCTATCTTATTGACAGTCTACTGGTCTTTATTTGTTCCCAAGTTCTCTTAAGAGCACAGCAAACTCTTCATCCGTCAAAGTCACACCTTTACCCATCTTTTTATGATCAGGTGACCATTGACGGAGGTCATACTTTGCTTCCATACCATTCCAAGAAACACGGTTAAGTTCTTTTGTCCAGCCTTTAGCATTTTCAGACAGCGTAATAAGATGTTCCTCAATCTCAAATTTTAAATCAGCCATATTTACCTCCTGTAGATTGATACGTAAAAGTATCAAACTTTTCACGCCTAATCTTCGATTAGTTTAATGTCCACGCCGAGGGCTGTCATCTTTTCAATGATACTGTCATAGCCCCGCAGGATAAATTCAATATTTTCGATTGTCGTTGTCCCTTCTGCAATAATACCTGCCAAGACCAATCCAGCGCCCGCACGTAAGTCCGTTGCACGCACACGCGCCCCCTTAAGTGTACTCGGTGCTTCATAAACGATTCGATCATCAACAGTTGAAATAGCAGCACCCATGCGTGCCATTTCCGGCACATGATTGACACGTTTTTCATAGATTGTGTCCATAACCCATCCGCGACCTTTCGCTTTGAGCAAAAGTGGCGTAATGGGTTGCTGTAAATCTGTTGCAAATCCTGGATAAGGTACTGTCTTTATGTTAACAGCCTTCAAGTTTTCAGAGCGATGAACTTCGATAGAGTCTTCGCGAATCGTCATCCGTACACCCATTTCTTCCAGTTTAGCGATAAAAGATTCTAAATGCTCGTAAATCACATTATCAACAATAACACCCTCACCGACAGCTGCAGCTAAGGCCAGATAAGTCCCTGCCTCGATACGATCAGGAATCACTGTATGACGTGCACCATGCATGTCTGCCTTCCCCGTGATACGAATAACATCTGTACCAGCACCCCGAACTTTAGCACCCATATTATTCAGCAAAGTAGCCACATCAATAATTTCTGGTTCACGCGCAGCATTTTCAATAATCGTAACACCTTCTGCTGTACTTGCCGCAAGCATGGTATTGATTGTCGCTCCTACAGACACCATATCCATATAGATAGTTGTGCCATGTAATTTTTCTTCTTTAGCCTCAAGATGCATTGCGTTTTCAAGATAAGACAGCTCTGCTCCTAAAGCTTCAAAAGCTTTAATGTGCAAATCCATCGGACGTGGTCCAAGATCACAGCCTCCCGGTAGACCAACGGTTGCTTTCCCAAAACGTCCAAGCAAGGCACCGTTGAAATAATAAGAAGCACGTAGGGAATTTATCTTACCGTAGGGCAGAGGTTTGGAAACAACATCACGTGTATCGATGGTCAAAACCCCAGCATCAACATCACGCTCAATCTTTGCCCCCATAATCTCCATGATTTCTACCAAGCTCGCAACGTCAGAAATATCAGGAACACCTTCAAGAGTTACAACATCATTGGCTAAAATAGTTGCCGGAATGAGGGCGACAACACTATTTTTAGCTCCAGAAATTGTCACTCTCCCCGAAATACTTCGACCACCATTGATTACTATCTTTTTCATAAATTTATTTACTCTATCACTTATTGTTTTATTTGAGACATGAAATACATGTACCTTCTATTCTATCATTTTTCCTTTCTTTTGGATAGATAAAAAGTGCTCTTTTTCCTTCACATATATCTGCATAAATTGTCTGTCTCTATAGCCATGCCATATTATTGTATATCATTAGAAAAAAATGATAATATAACCTTAAAGACTAAATCAAAGAAAGGGATAAATGATGAATTTTTCGCTCAAAACTTCCTTCATCCCAAATAAAAAGAAATCCAACTTTTTTAAAGCCAATTATTTTTTTAATATTAACAAAGACATGCTTCACCATCTTGAAAGAGCCGAACTTTCTCCACTGCCGCTTCTCAATGAGGCAGACTACCAAAACTACCATAAGATTTTTAACTCCGAGGGCAAATGGATTGGTATGAGTTCTGAGCTCCTTCCAAAAAGTCAAAGTTATTCTCTTAAAAACAAAACTTTGAAGCTTCAAGGCTACACGTTTGAGGGTTGGGCGAAGGTCCGCAATCGTCACAATGTACTCGCCACTCCTCAATCACAAGAACAGGCTCAACTTTACGCTGGACCAAGTTCTGTTATCCATCGGACAAGAGTGTATAACCCGAGCTTTCTTTGGAAACCGCAGGAGAATCCTAACTTTGAACCACTGGGACAAATCTATGATTTTCATGCACAATGGACGCCTATCAAATATCCTGTTCGCTATAGTGCAAGGACAATCTGGAATGAATCTCTAGATTGGACGCATCCTGTGGGGATGCGGAGCATCGAGCAAGGCTATATTTCCCAAGCCAAAGCTAAGTTACCTTACTATCAGTTCATCGGCTGGCAAGTGGGAGATAATCCCGTCAGCAAAGACCAACCCATTATCCCGCCTGGCGTTGGTGCCGTTGATATTGTTGCTGTTTTTGAACAAATATCATAATCTGGGTGTTCGTCATTCTTACAATAAATATTCTAAAAAACATAAAAATATCCCTCTACTTCATCATTACTCTAGAAGCTTTTAATTTTATGCCATAATAAACTTTGTCCTTCTGGATAATCTAGCAGAAAGGAGGGCTTGAAGTGTCAAATTTCGCTATTACACTTTTAGTCTCGGTTATATCGGATTGTATCGTGGCTATCTTTACTTATTAGCTTAACCATAAAGATAAGCGCTAGATTTATTGGATGTTAGCCACACATAACAAAAACGCTCGTACGGGAATACGGGCGTTTTTGCGTGTCAAATTTCGTTGGATTCACTATAACACATTTAGAGTATTTGTCCAAAAGTTAAATCTCAACTCGCCCACTAAGCAGTTTTTAGAGTCGAGTTATGTCGTTGTGGCCTTTATATATAAAGGCTATTCTTAATTTTATTCAAAGACAAATTGGTTATGATAAAGCTCAGAATAAAAGCCTCCGAGATTTACAAGTTCATTGTGGTTTCCTTCTTCGATGACCTCACCATCCTTAAGAACAACAATCTTATCTGCATTAAGAATTGTTTTCAAACGGTGTGCGATAACAAAAGAGGTACGCCCAGCGATGGCTGCTTCCATCGCCCACTGAATTTGCTCTTCCGTTACTGTATCAACATTAGATGTCGCCTCATCCAGAATCAGCAATTCCGGATTTGTCAAAATAGTTCGCGCGATTGAAATTTGTTGCTTTTGCCCCACAGAGAAGACGTTGTCTTCATCGTCGACCATCGTGTCATATCCCTCGGGCAAACTCTCAATAAATTCATGGATATGTGTTGTCTTGGCTACCGTGATAACTTCTTCCATAGTCGCATCTTTTTTACCAAACTTGATATTGTCCGCAATTGTGCCAGAGAAAAGGACAGACTCTTGCAAAACAATACCAACCTTAGAGCGTAGAGAATCTAAGTCAAATTCTCGGATATCTGTTCCATCAAACTTGATTCCGCCCTTGTCCACATCATAGAAACGGTTCATAAGATTCATAACAGTGGTTTTACCTGACCCTGTTGGACCAACCAAGGCAACCATTTGGCCTTTTTCGACATTGATATTCACGTTTTTAAGGACTGGTTTTTCTGGAAGATAACTGAAGTCAATATTTTCAATGTGAACCCCTTCAGAAATGCCTTCAAATACTTTTCCATTTTCAGGACGTACTTCTTCTTTTTCATCGAACATCACATTCAGACGTGTTGCACCAGTTACCGCAAGTTGCAATTGACCGAAAGAAGATGAAATTTGCATGATTGGGTTGTAATACTGTTGTGCATATTGGATAAATGTAGCAAGTAAACCAAAAGCTGCTGCAGTTGACAATGAAGCATCGTTAAGTAGGATATTCGCTCCTGCAAAGATAACCAAGGCCAAAGTCAAGAGCGAGAAGCCATTCATCAGTGGAAAAATCATCCCTGACCAAGCTTGCGCTGCAAAGGTTGTTTTACGCACTTTATCATTACGGACTTCAAAACCTGCAATCGCATCTGCTTGAAGTCCTTCAACGATAATCGCTTTTTGCCCAGAAATTTTTTCATCCATATAAGCATTGAGTTCACCGACTTCTTTTTGCTGCTTGTCTGTGTACTTTTTAGCTTGGACAATGATAATCACTGCACAGAGGATAGCGACAGGTGTCGTCGAGATTGTAACCAAAGCCATCTTGACATTTTGATCAAAAATCATATACAAAATCCCGATGAAAAGAGCAAAGTTGGTCGTTACATTGACCGCTGCTTGGTTCAGTGTATTTTGAATATTATCCAAGTCAGAAGTAAAGCGGGCGAGAATGTCACCATCCGCATGGCGGTCAAAATAAGAAATCGTAAGGCGCTCCAACTTACCAAAGAGACCTTTACGCATACGGTTTGTAGAGTGTGCAACGATACGTGTAAAGAGCAAGCTATAGATGAGCTGAGCCACACCTGTCATCAAGTAAAAGGCAAGAAGCATCCACATCGAATTCATAAAGTCAGCCTTACTTGGCGCTTGTGAGGTAGCCACCTTCATCAAGTCAGCAATAGACTGCCCATTGAGCGTTGCACGGATAACTTCTGGTACATTGGCATCTGTCAATTGGTGCCAGTCTGTGGGAATTTTAGCCAGAGCTTGCAAGCTGTCAATAGTCGTACCAGATGGTAGGTTTGACGTTACCGCTGCAGGAACATTAGCAGATGTTAGGCTATGCCAATCAACCACATGACCTGCGGCCTGAGACATTTGACTAGCGATTTGCTGCAGTGCATCTTGTGCCTGACTCGAGCTAGCCGCGATTTGTTGCAAGCCCTTGACCGCTTCATCAGCATGTTGATGACTAAAATAACCTCCTACGTAGGTAGAAAGGTGTGTAATAGAATCCCCAAGAAGTACGGGTGCTTTAACTTGCAGATAAGTAGCCGCAATGATAAATATCGCAATCACGAGGAACTGTAATTTGTATTTTTTGAAGTAGAGATAGAAGAACTTCAATGCACGAGATGTATCATTCATAATCTTTTTTCATTTTCTTGTTTTCAAATAAATGGTTTGAAGAACAATGAAAACTTAGTCCTCCTTTGCTTTCTGTGTATCATAGATTTCACGGTAAACCGCAGAGTTCTTAACTAGCTCTGTGTGTGTGCCCTGCGCAACAAGTTTACCTTCATCAAGGACAAGAATATTGTCCGCATGAACGACAGATGAAATCTTTTGAGCGATAATAATTGTTGTCGTATCTTTCAAGTCTTTACTTAGAGCTTCCTGAACTAACTTTTCTGACTTGGCATCAAGCGCTGATGTTGAGTCATCCAAGATGAGAACTTTAGGATCTTTGATGATACCACGTGTGATCGACATGCGTTGTTTTTGACCACCAGAGAAGTTATTTCCACGTTCTTCAACCTGTGATTCATAGTGTTCGGGAAGCTTCTCGATAAATTCTGCTGCTTGGGCAATTTCTGCTGCACGGCTCATCTGTTCTGGTGTCGCATCTGCTTTACCTTGTTTCAGATTTCCTGAAATTGTCCCCGAGAAGAGGATCGCTTTTTGCAAGACAATCGAAATCGTGTTTTTCAGGGTTGTCTTGGAAACATGCCGCAGGTCTTTGCCGCCGACACTTACTGTACCTTCTGTCGGATCAAAAAGACGAGGAATAAGCTGAGCCAAGGTTGATTTACCAGAACCTGTAGCTCCGACAATACCCACCATTTGACCTGGTTTTATTTCAAAACTTATGTCTTTAAGTGTTGGCTGCTCATCATTAGGGTAAGAGAAAGAAACATGATCAAACTTGACTGATCCTTCTAGCTCTTCATCCGGAACATCTTCGAAGACCATCGCAGGTTCGGTTTCAAGCACTTCTTTGATACGCCCAATCGAAACAAAACCACGCGATGCAAACATGGACATCATTCCTCCCATGATGATAGCCATCATGATTTGCATCATGTACTGGATGAAGGACATGATACCACCAAGTGTGCTGGCAGCTGTATTTAAATCACGGGTAACATAGGTAGAAACCAACAGAATCGCTCCAAATACAGCCAGTTGAGAGATGATAGTGAAGGCTGGAATCATGGCAGCAAAAGTGTAGCCTACAGCCATATTGTGATCCAGAAGTTCGTCAGAGGTTTCATCAAATTTTTGAATCTGGTCTTTTTCCTGAACAAAGGACTTAACAACACGTGCGCCACGTAGGTTTTCTTTGGCAATCCCGTTAATGCGGTCCATCAGTTTTTGAAAGACCATGAAGTGAGGCCCCATTGACTTCATGGACAGCATGGTTACTATTACGATGAGTACAACCATGACAACGATAATCCACCAAAGTTCTGGCATAGTGATAATGGACAAGACAAAAGCTCCGACAAAGAGCAAGGGCACCCGGATTAAAACTTGGAAAGTCATCATCAAAAGTGTCTGCACTTGGTTGATGTCGTTCGTCATACGTACAACCAGATTTCCGGCATTAAACTTCTCAATGTTTTCATAGGAGAAAGTTTGAATCTTACGGAAAGTTTCTTCACGGATATCTGCGGATACTGACTGCGCAATCTTTGCAGCAGTAACTGTGTTAAGAATAGAACCAATCAATCCTACGGCGGCGATGAGTAAAAGATATACCCCATAGTGATTAATTTTATCGACCTTATCTGATATTGAGATAGACTCTGCCATAACGCTTAGAATGTTCTTCATATATTGCGGTTGCCAAAGCGCAGCACCAACTTGAAGAAGCATGGTAGCGAGGGCAGCGAAGACAAGAAATTTGTACTTGCCGATGGCTTTCATTACCATAAATAAAAAAGTTTCCTTTCATTTTCTTGTCAAAAATGACAAAAATAAATACGTTAGCTGAAAAATTATAACATTTAAATATTTATTTTTCAACAAAAATAACTAACACTGTTAATCTTTTGTTTAGTTTATAACTTGTATAAACTAACAATTATATTCTAACCTTTTTCAAGAAGAGTGTCAATGATTTGTGATACCCTAGTTAATGAACAGTCCCCTTCCTTTAATCTTCTCATTCTGGTGAAAGAAAGACGGTAAGCCTTGGCTTGTTTTTACTCCACTCTCTTATGGAGGTATTGGTGAAAAGCGGGCGAGCTGCTTTTCTGTTATAATTATGTTATGAACAACGGTAAAATTTCACGCTCTCACAGCCTTAAGCTTGCCGAACGTGGCGTGTGGGTCAGTATAGGCGCTTATATATTTCTCTCCCTCTTACAACTTGGAGTCGCACAAATCACTCACTCTGCTTCCCTTTTGGCCAATGGTTTTAATAATGTCACTGATATTCTAGGTAACATCGCCATCGTTATCGGTCTACGCATTGCGCGCATTCCTTCTGATAATGATCATGCTTATGGACATTGGAAAGTCGAGTCTATTTCCAGTCTTATCTCCAGCTTTATCATGTTCCTTATCGGTTTTGAAGTTCTTCGTCAAACCATCGTCAATTTTATAGAAGGAAGTTCAGCAGAAATCAATCCAGTTGGTGCTATAATCGCACTATTTTCTGCTCTGGTTATGATTTCCGTTTATTTCTACTCTAATCGTTTAGCTAAGAAAACACAATCAAAAGCACTTGAAGCATCTAGCAAAGACAATCTTAGTGATGCACTGACTTCTTTGGGTACAACTGTTGCTATCATTGCAGCTGCTATGCATTGGATTTGGTTAGACCGCATCATGGCTTTAATCATTTGTGGCTTCATTCTCAAAACCGCTTATGATATTTTCCGAGACAGTGTCTTTTCGCTCTCTGATGGTTTTGACGATAATCTTTTAGAAGATTATAAGGAAGCTATCGAACTGATCGATAAGGTCAAATCTGTTAAAATGATTCGTGGTCGCACCTATGGCAGCAATATCTTTCTGGATGTTGTCGTTGAGATGTCACGTGACCTCTCTGTCTATGAAAGTCATGCTGCTACTGAAAAAATAGAGCGTATGCTCATGGCTGGTTTTGATGTTTATGATGTTGATGTCCATGTAGAACCCGCCGCTTTACCAGAGGAAGAGCACTTTGCTTCACGTGCTTTGGAACTTCTCCCAAAGGAAGAAATGCTCCTCAATGGTCAAAACCTCAATCAGCTGCTAGCCCCACAATTTCAAGCTATCACCTCAAGCGGTGAAATTATCCAAGCAGAAAGCTTCATCGCTAACGCAACACCAAAAGAAAACTTAGCGATTAAAAACTATCAGGCAGAGCAAGTCAGCAAGAAAACTTTCATCCTCACTTACCATTATCTGGACAACCAAAAGAGCTATACGGTATCAAGTGTCTGGCGAAGAAATGAGTACTGGCGTTGTATCTACCGTCAGCTCACAGAAAAAGCTGAGGAAACTTCTGTCCTTTGAAGAGATTAAAGCGAGTTCTTAGTAGTCTCGGTAACAGGCTGAAATACTATGTAAAAAGTACAATTCCTTAAGGAATTGTACTTTTTGTAGATAGAGGTTGTTGATGCTTTGTTATTGATGGATGATGAGGGCGGGGCGGACGCCTCTACCAGAGAAAGCTTCTCCTGTGGTACTTATCGAACCATGAAAACCACCCGAAGAACTTGTCTCCCAAGCCCTATTTTCAACAGTAGATGGGGTACGTAGCCACCAATGTATACCAGCACCACGTTCTGCATTGTTCGGAAACCCACGACCTGGACCGGAAAATCGGATAACATCCGCTAAGGAAAGGGCAAAAGCACGCCTAGCTCCTCCAGGAACAACAGCAGTAAAATCTATTGCCGCCGCCCCAGTTAAATTGGTAGGATTACGCATACTCCCTAACCACTCGAAAGCAGACGAATCAAACGCAACATTTCCAGTTATAAAGTTATTAGCAACAGGTTGAACAATGTCCTGCAAATCTTGAGGTGTCTCTGTAGCTAACCACATGTTAAAATAAGCATCTTTTCCATTCCAAGTAACGGAAGGGATTACTTCATCGCGGATAATCAAGTGATTCCCCTCTCCCATATCTTCAAGGTAACGGAATTGTTGCCCGTCTGATGTCGTAAAGAGACGACCAGGATTCATACTCTCAAAATTAAAAGCGCTTATCGGCGAAGGTTCATCGGCATCTGGATTTTCTGCAGGCAGTTCGCCATTATCATCCACTGCATTATTCCGGATACCACGAAGCAGACGACCTACCTCTCCACTTTCTGGCTCATTTTCAAAGTCGCGGTCCGGCGTAATCAACTGGCTGTCCACATGGATAGCGTAGTAATAAGAACCACGGATATCATGTGCCGCCTCTGTCATCACTGCTGCATCAAGCAGGTAAGAACTGCTTTCCCCCTCCTGCAGTTGACTGGCCCAGTAAGCCCAGCCTGTTTCATGGTCGATTACCCAGAAGTCCCCAATTTTATGCTCATTGGGTAAGGCAGACCATTGCTGAAGTGTAAGTGGGGCACGGTCTTGTGCTAAATTTTGCGCTGTTGTACGTTCAACGCCTTCAAGGGCACCGGGCCAGACTGTACTTGTTGGGCCTTGACCATTTGTATAGCTCTCCCCTTCTTGCCAGTAGGCATCCTCACCCGTACCTGGATGAGTGGCCCCATCTGTCTCACCGTCTGTGGCGCCAGTTCCAGCGATATAGTCTCGCGCATGCCCTGCTGCAGCCGTCATCAGGTCGTTCTCCACATGGTTGAAGGTGGGCAAGTACCAAGGCGCATGTTCTCCTTGACGGGTCCAACCAAAGGTCAGGTTACTATATTGGTTAAAGACGGCAGAGTCGCCCGTGCGGATACTGAGGCTTTCTGTTGAGGGAATGTAGGTCGTCCAAGTCTCTACACTCTCTCGAACGGCAGTTGGCACTATGGAATTGAAGTTCTCTTCTCCACGGGCTCGAATCGCCATAAACTCAGACAGGCGAACCCGTGCCATGATAGGCTCCTCCCCATAGTTTTCGACAAAGACGTCCTTGTTTTCTGTGTCACGGTTGTAGTAGTCGTGAACACGGCCGCCTACTTCGCCCAGATTATCTCTTAGGCGGTCGTTAATAGCGCGTTGGTTGAAGGCGGTGAAGGCGAATGTCCCTGCAATCAGCAGAAGGAGTGTGAACAGAACTAGGGCAATCCCCAGTTTTCTCTTGTTTTTTACGTGCATTTTGTTTTTCCTCTTTTTTAGTTTTTTCGATTAGAAGTGATGGTGAATAGGAGCACTTTCAGGCACATGGCAGCAGCACACGGCAAAAAACGTCCCAGTCATCCGGAACGTTTTGGTGCATGGAGAAAAGAGCGACAATCTACCGCCTGTTTATGTGCTGTGCTGTGCTGTGTGTGCTGTGCTGTGCTGTGCTGTGCTGTGCTGTGCTGTGCTGTGCTGTGCTGTGCTGTGCTGTGCTGTGCTGTGCTGTGCTGTGCTGTGCTGTGCTGTGCTGTGCTGTGCTGTGCTGTGCTGTGCTGTCTGATTATAGAGCATGGCCTTTTCCTCGTCAAGTATATTGTACACATCAAGTAACACAATATACATATTATATAATGTTATTGTAATCTTTTTCTTACCAAATTCAAAATGATATTTAAAAAAGTATCCAGTGACAAAGAAAACAATAATACAAAGCCAAAGAAGGAAGATATTCTAATTTCAGACAAAATGGAAAAACAAAAATTGCTTACCTGCAGCATTCCTGTGTATTAGGTAAGCAATTTTTCATCTTTTTTATGTTTTTAGACGGCTCATAATCTGTGGTAAACGTTGAATATTATCAAACACTACCATGAAGATGGCCGTTCTTATAGGAATCTGCACGAGAAAAGGAATGCGGGTAGCCAATAGAACTTTAAAAGGTGTCTGATACATGAGCGAAAGCCAAAAAGTATTGAGTAGCACTGTTTGAAGAAGCATTGTTACACTCACAACAGCTAAAATATAAAGCCAATCTTTAGTTCGCGTTATGCTGAACTTCTTGTTGTAAAAAGCCCAACCATAAATAACTCCGACAATGACAGCTGTTACAGTCATACCCGGTGAAGAGATACTCCCTCGAAAAAGTACACCTAGGATATCGCCTAGTCCTAGAGCTACTCCCGCCCACAAAGGGCCAACAAAGAAGCCAATCAAGCCATCAGCCACAAAGCCTGGCGATAACTTCCAAAGACTACTCCCAAGAGTAAAAGAGCGTAAGATGATAGACAATGCCAACAAAATCGCTAAGAAAACAAGCTGTATGAGTGACAGCTTCACAGTAAACTTTTTCATATAGTACCTCCCAAGGATCTGGTGAGTAACTGATTATATGAGAATCAGCGGATGCAAGCCTCTACCGCACTTGAAAAATCAAGTTTCGTCTGTGAACGACATCCCATTTCACAGCACTTAACGCATCGGCCCTACTCTGTTTATTTTTTACCTCCCTAGCTTATCATAAGCTTTGTTCAGATACTTCTCAATTTCAAGGCTTTTCTTTTACATTGGATTTTAGATGTTTACAGAAGTTTGCTTCATAAAATGAAAAGCGCTCAAAAGTCAGTTTTATCCAACTTTCAAGCAACATTTTCCTTCTTAAAGTTCTTTTTCTACAGCAGCAATTGCGTTCTCAACAGCACGCTTTTGATTGTTAATCAATGCTACACGCGCATCGATTTGTTTAATCGCCATCTCAATAGAACGTTTGAGTCCTGGATTACTTAGTTTTGGCTCAAAGAACGCTTTATATTCTTCAAATTTTTCAGCTGTCTTGAAGACATTACCTGGGTAAATAACAAATTTATCATAACTCATGTCACCACCAAGTTTTTCAGCGAGCCACTCCCAGTTTTCACGTTCCCAAGTCCATGCAGCATCTTGGGCAAAATCTTTTGATAAGAGGTAGAACCATGAGAAAGCAATATCTTGTGGTTTCACAACATCAGCGTTCTTGAAGTCCTTCAAGAGGCTGTCGATAGCAGCCTCATCACGTATGTTAGCCACAGCTGCTGCCAACTCACGTTTTAACTCTTGCAAGCTTGTTTTTGTATAAATGTCCATGTAGGAAGCTACAAGTTCTGCAGAGTTCGTAACTTTGATTTCGTTAGTCAGAATGATTGGACGGATGTCCGCAGGAATAGTCGCTACATTGTCCTTATGTGCTGCATAAATTTCGCTTGCTTTCGCTACTGCTCCAGGATTTTCAGCATAAAGTATGCGAGAAAGTACCGTTCCGCGTAGTGTCTCATCGCCAGCAGATTCTCCTGCTTTTTTCTCCCAACCTAGACGGGCATAGTTTTTCGCAAATAATTTGCCAACAAGGGACTTGTATGATTTTTCGGTCTCTGATTCATCATCAACGAAGATATCCAACTCTGCAAAAATTTGATTGAGGGCTTGGTTAACGATATAGCTTTCTTCATTGGCGAAGGCAGGTAAAATTTTCACCACATCAGCATAGCTAATGACCTCACCTTTAGCAAGGTATTTGCGGTCTTGCAAAATTTGGAATTTTGTAATGTCTTCAAGATTTGCGAGGTCAGCCAAAAGATTATCCAAAAGCTCGCCTTTGTAATCAATAATATAGTGCGCTGCATGCGCTTCATTGAAGAAGAGCGGTTGACCTGCATTTTCAGCCTTAAGAGCTGCATAACCCGGAATTTCAACCTTTTCCGTAGTCAATGTATCTGGCAAGCCTTTCCAGTTCGTATTCAATGGAATTTGCCACAAACGCCCTTTATCCTCACCTTTACCAATGAAGAATTGCTTTTGACTTAAGACCAGTGTGTCATCAACAACTTCCGCAGTCAACACAGGATAGCCGGGTTGGTTAACCCATGAGTTCATAAATGCGCCGACATCCTTACCTGACGTACTTGAAAGCGCCGTCCAGAGATCTTCACCTACTGTATTTCCATATTGGTGTGTTTCAAAGTATTTGTGAAGTCCTGCTGAGAAGTCTTTATCGCCGAGCCATTTACGGAGCATGACCATCAGGCGAGAGCCCTTGGCATAGACAATGGCAGCATCAAAAAGTGTACCGATTTCGTCAGGATGGTTCACATCCACGTGAACAGATTGAACACCATCTGTAGCATCACGATCTAAGGCAAGACTGGCTTCTTTAACAGAGAAGCTTTCCCAAACTTTCCAGTCAGGCTCAATAGCATCAATCGCCACATATTCCATGTTGTTGGCAAAGGATTCGTTGAGCCACAAGTCATCCCACCAGCGCATGGTTACCAAATCACCAAACCACTGGTGCGCCAGCTCGTGCGCAATGACTGTTGCTACATACTGCTTGCTGGCAACTGTGGCATTTTCTGGGTCAACCAGCATGCAGACTTCACGGTAAGTGATACAGCCCCAGTTTTCCATCGCACCTGCTGAGAAGTCAGGCAGCGCAACATGCCAGCTGTGTGGCAATGGATAAGGTGTTTTATAATAGTCCTCGTAAAATTCAATCGAACGAATCGCGATATCTAAAGGAAAGTCTAAGACCTCTTCTGAATGTGCCTTTGTTGAGAAAGTTCCTACTTCAATACCAGACTTGGTACGTCCTTTTTTATACTGCATGTCACCGAAGACGAAAGCAAGAAGGTAAGTACTCATACGAACTGTACGTTCAAAAACGTGAATGCCTTCGATATTGAGAAGCTCTGGCATATTAGAAATGATAATATCACCCGGTTCTTCATCAAACTTCACAGAGAGGTCGAATGTAGCTTTAGCCTCTGGCTCATCAATAGATGGGAAGGCTTGACGTGCAAAATGCGACTCAAATTGCGTACCGATAAGCATTTTCTTCTCACCGTTTACCTCATAATATGAAGGATAAATCCCCATCATATTATCTGTAATCTTACCTTCATACTCAAAAGCTACAGTGACTTGTCCTTCATGACCGACTTTAACCGCGATTTCTTCATTGGCATCATCTACAGTAAAGTCTGCCTCAACACTAAAAGCAGAAACCTTAGTAATATTCAAATCTTTTTGGTGAAAATAAACAGTGTCTGCCTTGGCTTCACCTTTGATAGCTACTTGACCTTTGAAAGTTTTAGCCTTACGGTCAATATCAAGAAAAATTTTATAATTTTCTGGTACAAATGTTTCGATTAAACGTTTTACTGCCATAGTTTTTTCGCTTCCTTTTTAGTTAGTTTAACCAATTATAGCAAATTGTTTAGAAAATTTCGAGAAAATAAACAAATTTTACTGCATATTTCAAAACAGGATGAAAAAACAATTTTTTCTGGTAAAATGAAACTATGAAAAAAACAAGATTTTCGGTAACCCTTGATGAAAAGGGAAAGCTTCTCTTAGAGCTTGCATCTGGCGCAAGTATTCGTATTTTTGAAAGCCACAATAGTCGCTTTGCCCTACAGGAAGGCGAAATATTTTTGTTGGTGAAAAAAGGACAGATTATTATGATTGCTGTGGATAAAAAGTTAATCCCTAAACTAGAGTTTGACAAAGTAATCGTCCTTAATCCGAGTGCTTACGATATAGACAGCAACTATCTAGAAGCCTTTCTGATTGAAAAGGCGCAGGAAGCAGGGATGAAACTGGCAGCTCAACCTGAGTCTCTCAAGATTCCTAAAAATATCTACCAAGCCTGCAGTAAAGCGGCGGCGGAATTTCTACCTAGTTTGGAAGCTTTCGGGTTTAAGTTTGCGAAGAAAAAAGCTTTCTCCGCTAAGGCACAACATCGTTGGAAAAAGGCAATTTCTGATATTGAATTTCACATTAAACATGAGGGAACATCTGGGACTGTTATTTGGCAAAAATCTACTGAGATGCGCCTTCTTGCAGGGGCAAAGATTTTGCCTGATGATGCTGCCCCAAAAAGAGCAGATGGAACCTTTGGCTTGGCAGCAAAATTTACGTTCGCACTTCGAGAAGAAAACAAGGACAAGTTCGACCCTAAAACTTGGACAACTACAGAGGATATCATCTTACGCTCTGTAAATGAAGTGGGACATTTTCTTTATTTTGCGGGGACTAACAGCTGGTTGGAAATGTTTGATGATGAAGGTCGCTCTATACATGAACTAACTGTTGTCAACTAAGGAGCACTTATGATTGACTATACTTTGGAGCACAAACCCTCTTTTATATTATCTGCCTACGGCTTTCCAGTCCAAGCTTCGCTTCAAGATTATCGCACCTTGTTGCTTGAAAAGGAACTGTTTGAGAAGACTTTACGAACGGATGGGCGTTTTGACAAACTCAAAAAGCTGGCCAAAAATGACCGAGAATGGTCCGTCAATGATGATTACTATGAAAAAGCTTGGAATTATTTTGCAGTGGAAACCAGAAAAACAGTCAAGGATGATAGCCGCTTGATTAAATTCCCTGAGAGTGATTACATTGTTATTGCTGCTATCGCAGATAAGGAAGCAATCTTCGAGCGGTTGTCTCATCAGGCTTTCCGAAATATCCTGCCAGCAATGACTGACTATGCTTACCTCGGGGGCTCAAATGCTGCTTATCGGCAAGAGAGAGGAGACGGGAGCTATTATGGAGAATTTTGGCCTCCCGTTGTGAAAAAATAAAAAGCCTCAGAAAAAGAAGGCGAAAAAATTTCGAAAAAGCGATGAATGTATTACTTAATGCGTAATGCGCCCTGAATATTTTAACAGTTCTTATACTGCTCTTCACTCCTTCAAGCTAGAATGACATGTAAGAGCTTCTCTTGTTCTCAGGATTTTTTCATGCATTTGTCTTATAAAAAAACTCATTTCGTCAAAGCACATCATAAAAAACGCTTAACCACAGCATTCTCATACATGGGGTTAAGCGTTTTTTCATTTTTGAAACTTTTGTCTCACTCTCTTTCCCTTATAACAAGAAGGTACTTAAGAAAAGCACCGAACTTTCTTACATATCACGAAAAACAAGACTTGGACGGGCATTAAGCGATAAATCTGCAAGATTTCCTTTTTCCATTTCAATAGAAGCCGCAGCAGCAATCATTCCTGCATTATCACCACAGAGGCGAAGGGGTGGCAAGATAACCTTAATGTCTGTCATATCGGTAGCCAAGCGCTCGCGTAAACCTTGATTTGCAGACACACCGCCTCCAACAATCAATGTCTTCGCTGGGTACTGTTCAAGTGCACGTTTTGTTTTTTCAATAAGAACATCTACTACCGCCGCTTGAAAACTTGCCGCGAGATTTTCTAAATCATCTGCAACTAAGTCCTTTCCTCCTTGCTTTGCGTTATGTACAAGGTTGATAAAGGCAGATTTGAGCCCGCTGAAAGACATCTCGAGACCGTCTGCTGCAGTCATCATCGCACGTGGGAAAGCGTAAGTATCTTTCCCTTTATGCGCGAGCTCATCAATTTCTTTTCCTGATGGATAAGTCAGGCCCATCACACGTCCAACCTTATCATAGGCTTCTCCTGCGGCATCATCCCGTGTTTCACCTATTTTCTTGTAATTGCCCTCAGATTCAACATAGACGAGCTCCGTATGTCCACCACTGACTAGAAGCGCCATTGCTGGATATTCGATAGTATCCACTAATGCAGCTGCCATAAGATGACCAGCCATATGATTGACCGGAATAAGCGGTAGTTTATGAGCCCAGGCAAAAGTTTTCGCCGCCATAATCCCAATCAGCAAAGCACCAACGAGACCAGGTCCTTCTGTTACAGCTACTGCTGTAAGATCAGAGGCCTCGATGCCAGCTTCATCTAAGGCTTCATCGATACATGCTGTGATTTGTTCAACATGGTGACGGCTGGCAACTTCTGGAACCACTCCACCAAAACGTTTGTGGCTATTTACTTGACTCGCGATAATGTTAGAAAGAAGCTCTGTTCCATTTTTTAAAACAGCAACAGATGTTTCATCGCAAGAAGTTTCAAAAGCTAGTATATATTTATCCTTCATTTTATTGTATTTTCCTCATCAGAATCGCATCTTCTGTCGGGTGCGAATAATAGTTTTTTCGAGTATGAAACTTTTCGAAATTATATTTTTGGTATAAATTTTGAGCAGGTATATTTGATTCTCTAACCTCTAAGAAAATCGTTCCCGAAAAATCCTTTACCTGTTCCATCAGGGCACTGGCAATTTTTTTACTTTGAAATTCCGGTTTAACTGCAAGATTGGTGATTTCCATATCGCCCATGATAAGCTGAACAGATAAAAAACCAACAAGCTCTCCCTCAGCTTCTGCTAGAAAATACGTATCCGTTTTCAGGTTCTTCATGAGATATGCTTCAGACCAAGGCGAACGACCGTAGCAGTCTTTCAAAATTTTTTCTAGCTTATGCGCTAACTTGGCTCTATCCGAATTTTTAACATCAAGTCGCCTAATTTTTAGATTCATTTTTCAACTGCCTTGACATCCACACGGCATCTCCACCATCTTCATAATACTGTGAAATCAGCTTACCTGTTGAGAAACCCAAACGCCGATAAAGTCCTTGAGCTTTGGTATTGTCACGGCGCACTTCAAGCGTTACCTGATTCTTGCCGAGTAAGGTCATCAGTCGAATCATCTGGTTCACAAGATGAGTTCCCACTCCCCACCCTTGATAGGCGACTGAAACAGCAAGATTAGTGATATGAACAACCTTGCCCCGCTCTGTAAGACGAATCCCAATAAATCCAATAAGTTTTCCGTCAACTACCGCAGACACAAAAAAGGCATTTTCATTCTGAACAATTTCATGCTCAAAATGTGAAAAGGTCCATGGAACTTCACCATTATAAACGTCACGCTCAATAGCTAGCATCTCAACAATGTCTTCACGTTCTGCTAAACGATATTCAACACCATCAATATTAGACTTTAACTCAACTTCATCCATATTTAGATAGCGGCGTGGTTCAAATCCTTTGAACATATTCGCCAGCAGCGCTTTCAGCTTCTTCATGTGTCTCCAACCATTTCTCTTCTGCTTCAACTTTTTTCAAATAATTTGGAGCAAAGCCATGAACTTCCACCGGTTCAAGACTTTTTCCAAGACGTGCCATTTGATAAGCCGAGGGTAATTTTTCTAAACTGTCTTCAATAATCTCAAAATTCGCAAACTCTGCCGCTTTGATATCAGCTACAAAATTCTCCGTCTCTCCCGTAAATACAACCGGCAGATTTTTATCTAATTGCTCTAAGAATTCACGAAAAGCGCAATGCTGACCGGAAATAATTTCCTCATCTCCCTTATAGAGGGCTGCATAAGCATTGCCACGACGCGCATCCATCACAGGGACGATGGCTTTATTTGTTTTCAACCTTTTGGCGATAGCTAAGAGGCTTGATACACCCACAAGTTCTTTATTTAAACTGTAGGCCAACGTTTTCCCTACAGTAGCTGCCAGGCGCAAACCTGTATAAGAGCCTGGGCCTTGTGCGACAACGATCCGATCAAGCTCACTTGCTTCAACGGCAGCCTGTTGCATCAAGAAGTCCACGGAAGTCATCAGAGTCGTGCTGTGATTTTTCTTTAAGTTTAGAGTAATTTCTCCCAATAAGACATCATTGTCAACAAGTGCCACAGATAGTGCCTTACTGGAACTGTCAAAAGCTAAAATTTTCACGAGTTATCTCTCCATTCTTCCTTATTTCTACCCTACTCTAAGGTTTGCTGCTTTATTGTAATCGCTCAGGTTCAGAAAACATATGCAACTTCTCTTTATAATCTAGGAGTATACGACAGTTCCTATTATAACATTTTTTATATTTCTTGAAATTTTTTTCTTTGATAATGACGAAAAATAGGATAAAAAAAGACAAATAAAAAGAGCTTGCGATAAACAAGCTCTGTAGAAACCCTTTAAGACGGTTGGTTTACATATGTAAAAACAGATATTGCTGACTCATCTTCTAAAGGGCACCGCAAGCTCTTCTTGACCCCAGCATTAAAATGACATCAGCAACGACCAGCACAGCAACAGCTTGAAGCTTAGCAACTGATAAAATGGAATAGACTCCCTGCGCTGGCATATGACCTAAACGTCAAAGCTGAATTGCGAAATCCCTGTCTCATTCGGAAGTGTTGTGCGGAGAAATGAGTCAAGCTCCCTTGATTTTTTTCAAGTGGCTGACTCATCCTATATCAGCAAATCATCTTAATTTATCCGTAACTATTCAGACTTAGTACGTTTTGCACCATATAATGAATACAAAACTAAACCAATAAGTAACCAGATAAAGCAATAGAGTTTTGCCAATCCATCAAGGTTTTCAAAGACAATGACTGAACCAATAGCTCCTAATGCTGGCAACCATGGATAAAATGGCATTTTATAGCTTGCTTCAGGCAAGTCTTTTCCTTCACGCGGACGAAGTGCAAATATTCCGACGGATACGAAGATAAAGGCAACCAGCGTTCCTGCTGAAATTAGCTGTGCGAGGAAAGTGAACGGGAAAAAGGCACCGATAACTACTGAGATAGCAGTTAAAACCCATAAAGCGTTAGATGGATTTTCGCGTTTGTCGATTTTTCCAATGCTTTGTGGCAGCATACCATCACGTCCAAACGCGTAGAGCAGACGTGAACCTGCAAGAATCATTCCAAGTAGAGCAACGAACATTCCTGTGTCTGCAACTATTGACACAATTTGTGAAAGAAGTGGGAAACCAGCCTCTGTAAGAGCCCATGATACAGGAGCCGCATTGCCAGCATATGCTGAATAGTGATGCATTCCTACAAGAACGAGTGTTACTGCTGAAAACAAAGCAACAGCAATGGCGAGTGAGCCCAAAATTCCCAATGGCATTGTGCGTTTTGGATTCTTCGCCTCAGCTGAATTAGCCGCAATAGAGTCAAATCCGATGTAAGCAAGGAAAATCATCGATACTCCTGCAAGGATACCTGATACACCACCAAATCCTGTGTTTGGATCATGTTTAGGAACAAATGGCACATAGTTTTGCGGTTTTATAACTGTTAAACCAACAACGATAAAGGTAAGGATAGCCAATACTTTTAAAACGACTAAGACCTGCGCAACTCTCCCGGCATCGCTCGCACCACGCCAGACGAAAAGTGCTGCAATCAAAATAACTGCTAATGATATAATATCAACGATTCCGCCATTCGTTCCAAATGGATGTGCTAAAGCTGCAGGCAAATGAATATTAGCCGTTGCAAGCAAATGTTGGAAGGTAGCTGAAAAGCCTGAACCTACAAAGGCCACAGCAATAAAATATTCTGCAAGTAAAGCCCAACCTGCAATCCAACCAAAACCTTCTCCAAATAAAATAGAAATCCATGAATATGCAGAACCCGCAAATGGCATAACTGTTGACATTTCAGCGTATGCAAATGCTACCAAGCCTGCTACAACAGCGGCAAGCAAGAATGAAAATACAACCGCTGGACCTGCAAACTTCGCTGCAACAATACCTGGCAATGTAAAAATTGATGTTGAAATTATTGTCCCAACACCAAGCGCCAAAAAGTCTTTGACACCAAGTTTTTGTTCCAGCCGCTTGTCTTTTTGGCTGTATGTTTCAAATTTTGCTTTCGTGGAAAACCCCATAGTTTTTTTCCTTCCTAGTGATTTATTTTTGCAAATCATCAAAGATGAAGACGAGGCAGCTAATGTTATCCATCTTTATGCTCTCCATTTGCTTCCTAGACTGTCTTCCCAGAGTTTAGGAAACTATGAACAAATGACAAGCACCACTTAAATGATGATATTAATCGAATAATTTCGCAGTATAAATTTTTCTGACTCTATCATTTTAATAATTTACATTATTAATCTTAACATTATTTTGGAAATAGTTCAAACAATTACATAATATTTCCAGTGTCACATCTATTACTGCCTTGTTTGACTTTAACTTCAACTTTTCCCTTGTAACCTTTGCTTTTCATTATCTATAATTTATGCTAAAATGAGGATAACTGTAAAACTGAAACATTGAGAAACGAAAGAAAGGAAGGCGAGTGTTTACTCGCCCAGATATAACATGATTTTCAAAGTATTTTACCAAAAAGATAAAACCCGCTCACCACGTCGTGAAACAACAGAAGTTCTCTACCTCGACCTTGATGTTACCGATACACGTGAAGGGATTATCTTAGCCCGTGAACTCCTCGCTGCAAACACGGACTACCTCGTTGAATTTATCGATTCACTTTCAGATGAAGCTGTTGAATATGAAAAAGAAAACGGTGGTCTTGAAATTACAAGCTTTTAATTTTAAAAAATAGGTAAATGCGAACATACCTTACCATAAGATTTACAGCAAAACACTTTAGAAGGAGACGCGAGTCAAAAATCTAAAGTGATTTTGTCATACAACTATATAATATAATGAATAGAAAGAAAAAAATGATTAAACCACTTAAAATAAATAGCGATGAAGTCGCAGTTTACGCTATAGGCGGACTGGGCGAAATCGGAAAAAATACTTACGGTGTCGAATATAAGGATGAAATCATCATCATTGACGCGGGTATAAAATTTCCTGAGGATGATCTCTTAGGGGTTGACTATGTTATCCCTGACTATAGCTATATTGTCGAAAATGTCAACCGTATCAAGGGACTCTTTATTACACACGGACACGAAGATCACATTGGCGGGATTCCTTTCCTGCTCAAACAGGCAAACATTCCTATCTATGCCGGTCCTCTGTCACTTGCTCTGATTCGTGGAAAGTTGGAAGAACACGGTCTTTTGCGTGATGCAAAACTTTTTGAAATCCATGCTGATAGCGAAATCAAGTTTAATAACTTGAGTGTCAACTTCTTCCGAACAACCCACTCTATTCCAGAACCTCTAGGAATTGTTGTCGAAACACCCCAAGGTAAGATTGTTGCCACAGGTGACTTCAAGTTTGACTTTACACCTGTCGGAGAGCCTGCTGACCTCCATCGCATGGCAGCTCTTGGTGAAGAAGGTGTCCTACTGCTCCTCTCTGACTCAACAAATGCGGAAATCCCCATCTTCTCACACTCTGAGAAAGTTGTTGGTCAAAATATCATGAAAATTTTCGAGCGTATCGAAGGGCGTATTATTTTCGCTTCTTTTGCTTCAAATATCTTCCGCTTGCAGCAAGCGGTTGATGGGGCTGTAAAGACCGGACGTAAAATCGTCGTCTTTGGTCGCTCCATGGAAAAAGCTATTGTTAACGGGCTTGAACTTGGTTATATCAAGGCTCCGAAAGGAACCTTCATTGAACCAAATGAAGTTAACCAGTACAACTCTAGCGAGCTCCTTATCATGTGTACCGGTTCGCAAGGTGAGCCGATGGCTGCCCTTAGTCGTATCGCAAACGGCATGCACCGTCATATCACACTTCAAATGGGGGATACAGTTGTCTTCTCGTCTAATGCTATTCCAGGAAATACACACGGTGTTAACCAGTTGGCGAACACAATCACCGAGGCTGGAGCGACCGTTGTTTATGGCAAGATGAACAACATCCACACCTCAGGTCACGGAGGCCAGCAGGAGCAAAAACTCATGCTACGTCTCATCAAACCAAAATACTTTATGCCTGTCCATGGTGAATACCGCATGCTTAAAATTCATGCTGGGCTCGCCCAAGACACTGGTGTGCCAAAAGAAAATTGCTTCATCTTGGAAAATGGTGATGTCCTTGCCCTGACAGCAGATTCAGCACGTTATGCTGATCATTTCCCTGCTGCTGATACTTATGTCGATGGTTCAGGGATAGGTGATGTAGGAAACGCTGTACTTCATGATCGTCATGAACTTGCTGAAGACGGTATCGTTCTCGCTGTTGCAACTGTCGATTTCAAAAACAAGACTGTTCTTGCAGGACCTGATATGCTGAGTCGCGGCTTTATCTATATGCGGGAATCTGGTGATTTGATCCGTAATGGGCAACGTGTCCTTTTCAACGCCATACGTGAGGCAATGTTAAATACAGAAAATGTCAATGAAGCCGCTGTTGCCCGTGCAATGCGTGAAGCTCTTGCTCCTTTCCTGTACAAACAAACAGAACGCCGTCCACTGATTGTACCAATGATTATGACGCCTGACGATAAGTAACGTAGAAAAGCCATACGTGCTATACAGCATATGGCTTTTTTCTATGCCTCTTAAGGGTTCGTTTAGCTTTTTTTGGTACAGTTAAGAAAGTAAAAATATTTTTAATCCCCCAAGGAGCCCCATGAACAAACTTTCCAAAATTATCTTCACTTACTATCTTTTCTTTCTGTTTTGGGGCATTCTCTTTAAGTTTAACATTCAAGATACGCTGAATATTGCCCAAAACTTTCCCACACGAAGCCTCAATCTTTCACCTTTTTCTGCCTCTGGTGGACGTTTAGAAGTTATCTTCAACGTGCTTATCTTTATTCCTTTTGGCTTCTTTAGTATTTACCTATCAAAAAATAAATCCTTCCTTGGAAAACTCTGGATGATTTTTGTTGTGAGCTTCTTTGTGGAAATTCTCCAATATTTTTTAGGCATCGGAGCCAGCGATGTAACTGACTTAATCACCAATACTTTTGGAGGGCTCATCGGAATCATCATTTGCCAGATAACACAGAAAAGTAGAAATGCTCAGAACTTTGTCCACCTTCTTTTTGCTTTTTTCCTCGCCTTCTTTACTTTTTTAATCCTTTCTCACTAAAAAAGCTGACCCATGTCAGCCTTTTTCTATCTTCGCATATTCTTCCGAAAATCTTTGATGGAGCAGTTCCTTTTCGTCTTCACTAATAAAAGCTCCATCAATGGCATAGTGATTAATTCTTTCAAAGTCACTGATTTGGAAATCATACCAGTTCGCAATTTTCTCGTATTCTTTTTGGAGGTTTGTATTGCTGACGGTGCGATTGTCTGTATTTATCGTGACATGAATTCCACGTTTATAAAGAGCCATAAAAGGATACTCAGACAGTTCACGAATCGCTTTGGTCTGGAAATTACTGCTTGGAGCCATTTCTAAGACAATTCCCAACTTTGTCAATATTTCTTGATATTCTGGAATATCTTTAGTCATAATGCCGTGCCCGATGCGGGTTGCACCCATCTCTACAGAATCAATGATATTCTGCGCACAGCCGGGACACTCGCCAGCATGCAGGGTAACTTGTACACCACGACTGGTCACTTTTTCCAATAATTTTTTAAACTTAACTTGGGGATAATTGACTTCATCACCTGCCAAATCAAAGCCCACCAAGTGTTCGTCATCTATCTCATCAAAAAGTGGCAGCAACTTTTTCAAGCGCTCTACAGGAACTTGGCGTAAGCCACAGAGCAAGATATTCACGACAATATCAAAATCTTCTTCTGCACGTGCTGCCCCAGCAATAACAGCCTCCACAGCTTCTTCAAGACTCAAATTTTTCTCTAAATGTTGACCAGGTGCAAAACGTATCTCCATGTACTTTACATTGTCTTCCGCGGCTTGACGTGCTACATCATAAGCCGCCAATTCTAGATTAACATAACTTTGAAGCAGGGGAAGAACAAAGTCAAAGCGTTCCAGATACTCCAAAAGACTTTGTGTTGTTTCTGGGGCTTGAGCGTGTTTGAGGATTTCCTCATCACTCATATTCAAATCTTTTCCTATGTTATTTGCAAGTTGCTTGATGCAAGTCAAACTGAGAGAGCCATCCAGATGACAGTGAAGTTCAACCTTTGGCATTAAAGCAATCGTTTCTGGTTTCAGCATTAGATTATGTCCCCCATGAGAATATATTTTTTCTATTTTACGCTTTTTTCTTGAGACATGCAACTCTTTTTTATCCTACTGAGATGCACTTCTCTCTCAGAGCGAAAAGCATTTTCACTGGCTATGAGTCAAAAATATCGTGAACATTCCGCAAAATAAAAAATCACATCTTTCTGGGGCGCTGACTGCCAGAGGAAGTGATTTTTGTTTTTATGAGTTTATTCTTTAGTTCGATTGGTTGATGATGAGGGCGGGACGAGTGCCGCCAGTCGGCAGAGGACCATGCTGTCCAACATTTAAACCATATACCCGGTCACCCACTCTGCTAAGAGTCGCAACCCAAGGGGCACCAGTGTCCCTTCCACGAGTACGAAGTTGCCACCAACCCCGACCTGAAACTAAGCGTGAATTAAAAGTAGGGAAAGCTCGTCCTGAACCCGATAAGCGTACCACATCCGCTAATGAAAGTGAAAATGCACGAGGACTCCCACTCGGATCAACTTGCGTAATATCAGCCGCAACATCTGGGAAGTCTGCTAGATTATCTGGAACCCACCCACGAGCATCTTCAGTATTTAGAGAAATAAAAGTAAGTTCAGCATGGTTAACTCTTCCTGTCTCAAAACTATCTGCTACAGGCTGAACCATGTCTTGAACCAGTGTATCGAGGTTGGAATACCAATCATTAAGAATATCATCATGATTAGCCCAATGAACATCCCGTATCGCCTCATTCCGGATAATCATATGATTGCCAGAACCCATGTTTTCAAGGTAACGGTACTGCTCACCTGCCATGGTAAAGATACGCCCCGGACGCATGGTCGAGAAGTCAAAAGCATCCGGTTGACTGTCTTCGTTAGGCAATGGGTTCTGTCCATCATCGTACATCACCCCATTCTGGATACCTCTGAGGAAGTCTTCCAGCTCCGCATGGTGTTGCTCCCCGTCATTGAGGAACTCCTCATGCTGGTCAGGACTGACTAAGCCACTCTCGACATGAATCCCATAGTAGTAAAAGCCGTTAAAGACCTTGTCCTCAATGGCAGCCGTCATCTCCGCTGCATCAAGCAGGTAAGAGGTGGCTTGTTCTCGGTCCAGTCGGTTGGCCCAGTAAGCCCAGCCCGTGTTCGGGTCAACCACCCAGAAGTTCCCTATCTTGTCTTCGTTAGGCAAATTACTCCACTGGTTCATGGTCATTGGGGCACGGTCTTGGGGAAGGTTCTGGGCGGTTTGGTTGGTCACTTCTTCTCCCGGCCAGATTGGACCACTGTTGTCAAAGCTGCCGCCTGCTGACCAGTAGGCATCGGTCCCGTCTCCCGGGTGAGTCGCGCCGTCTGTGACCGCATCTGTTGCACCATTTCCTTCGATCCAGTCCCGCGCATGACCTGCCGCTGCTGTTCTCTGGTCGAGGTTGTCATGGTTGAAGGTCGGCATATACCATGGGGCATCTTGACCGGAACGTTCCCAACCAAAGATGAGGTTGGCGTACTGGTCGAAGGCATTTGAGGCATTGGTGTTTTCACGGTCGGTGATGTCGTTTGCGCTGGGAATCCATGTGGTCCAGTTTTCTACATCGTCACGGCTGGTTCCTGCCACTAATGGGGTGAAGTTGCTTTCATCACGTTGGCGGGTTTCGAGGAACTCGGACAGGCGTATCCGGGCCATAATCGGCCGTTCGCCATAGTTTTCTACGAAGACGTCCTTGTTTTCGGTGTCTCGGTTGTAGTAGTCGTGGACACGGCCACCGACATTGATCTCTACTTCATTCAGCCGGTCATTGATGGCCCGTTGGTTGAAGGCTTGGAAGGCGAAGGTGCCGCCTACTGCGAGTAACAAGAGCGACAGAAGCACGAGGTTGCGCAGCCGCCGCTGGTTTTTCTTTTCTGGTGTCATAAACTCCTCCTTGACGTAACCTGTGGTTTAGATTTTTCATTACATTTGCATTTCTAATGTTACGTTTACTTTCTGAGTCTATAGTATAAAAAAAAAAAAAAGGTCAAATGAAATGAGTGTTTGATGAGAAAAGCGGAGGGGACTTTCAGGTGAGGTAACTTCTGGCTTCCGTAGTACGTGCCTGAAAAGTGGATAAAAAAGAAGCTCCAGTCTAGGCCGGAGCTTCTTCATTCGTATCTTTTTTCTTACTTTCTCTTAGTTTACCACGACACTTGCCGCAGGCGTACTTCTTAATATCAATTTTACGCTGCCGCTGATAGACCTGCTGGCAGCTTTGACAGATATAAGTATATCTTACCTCCTTCATAGGTGGAGCATAGCGCAGACCACCAACTTGCGCAAGCAGCGTTTTGAAGTCCTTGTCCTTGTGCCTGTAACCTCTTTTTTGAGTATAAAGATGATAGTGTACCAGTTCATGCAGAATGATACGGTCAAACTCTGGTAGTTCCGCCATCTTAGGGTTAAAATCTAAATGCATATCCTTGGGGAAAAAGCACCCTCCCGTACTACGTAAACGGTTATTCCACTGAGCTGTATGTCTAAAAGGGAGCCCAAATTTCGCTAAGGAAATCTGGCGTACATGGTTGGTTAACTCTTTATTGTTCACGTGGCTCTACCAAAGTCAGATTGATTTTTCCGCGTTCTTGATCAATGGACTTGACCCAAACTGTCACAATCTGTCCGACAGCAACGACTTCATGAGGATTTTTGACAAAGTTTTTGCTCAGATCGGAGACGTGAATCAAGCCATCATTTTTAATGCCAATATCCACAAAGGCTCCAAAATCAACAACGTTACGAACTGCTCCTTCAAGTTTTTGCCCCACGCGCAAATCTTCAGCAGAAAGGACATCCTGACGTAAAAGGGGGGCATCAAAACTATCGCGTAAGTCACGTCCCGGTTTTATTAAGTCAGAAATAATATCGGTCAGGGTTTCCTGTCCTACACCCAGATGTTCTGACATTTCTTTGACATCAACTGTTTTCAACACATCTGCCAAATGCGCATCACCCTCGGACAAGCCAAGATACTGAAGCAACTCCTTAACAACTTTATAGGACTCTGGATGAACTCCGGTTTTGTCCAAAAAGTTCTTGGCATCAGGTATGCGAAGAAAACCGGCTGCTTGCTCAAAAGCTTTGGCTCCTAAGCGTGGCACTTGTTTCAACTGACTCCGGCTTGTTAACGCACCATTTTCCTCACGGAATTTTACGACATTATTCGCTAAAGTTTTGTTAAATCCAGCCACATGAGAAAGAAGGGCTGAACTGGCTGTGTTTACATTTACCCCCACTTGGTTAACAACTGTTTCGACCACAAAATCTAGGTTTTCGGTCAGTTTCTTCTCCGACACATCATGTTGATATTGCCCCACACCAATGGCTTTCGGCTCAATTTTAACCAGCTCGGCTAGTGGGTCCTGCAAACGGCGTGCAATAGAAACAGCTGAACGTTTCTCAACAGTGAGATCAGGAAACTCTTCCCGTGCCAGCTCTGAAGCAGAATAAACCGAAGCGCCAGATTCGCTGACAATGACATAAAAGACATCTGATAAGTTATTTTCCTTAAGCACTTCCGCCACAAAAGCTTCTGACTCCCGACTGGCCGTACCGTTACCAATAGCAATCATATCCACTTTGTAAGTTGATATAAGTTCCACTAAGTCATTTTTAGCCTGAGCGATTTGGCTTGTATTTGCTGGTTTTACAGGGTAAATAACCTTTGTTGTAAGAAGCTTACCTGTAGCATCAACGATGGCCAACTTTGCTCCTGTACGGTAGGCGGGATCAAAGCCCATAACTGTACGCCCTTTTAGTGGCGCGACCAGAAGTAAATTCTTTAAATTTTCACCAAAAACTTCGATAGCCGCATCTTCTGCTTTTTCTGTTAACTCAGCCCGAACTGCTCGTTCCATGGCAGGAAGCAATTTTTTCTTTACTGCTTCCTTGATAGCCAAGCTCATATATTTGTTACTACGGGCAGCAAAGCGGTTCTCAAAAAAACGTAAGATTTTATCTTCATTATGTTCAAACTTCACAGAAAGAACACCTAGTTTTTCACCACGGTTAAGAGCAAGTACTCGGTGATTAGGAAGATCTGCTATTTTTTCCGAAAATTCATAGTAAATTTGGAAGACCTTTTTCTCATCTAGACTTTGATCTTTGAGGCTACTTTCAAGCAGACTGTTTTGTTTGACTTCATTTAAAAGCCAACTCCGCAGTTTGGCATCCTCAGATATTGCTTCCGCCAAGATATCCATAGCACCTTGCAATGCTTTTGCTGCAGTTGCAAAATTTTCGTTTGTAAAACTTTCAGCTTCTTCTTCAACATTTACTGCGTTTTTCACGATAAGTTGTGCAAGTGGGAAAAGACCATTTTCTTTGGCAATGGTTGCTTTGGTACGACGCTTTTCTTTATAGGGAAGATAAAGGTCTTCTACTTCTGAAAGTTTCTGTGCAGCTTGAATCTGGGTCTTAAGTTCGTCTGTTAACTTTCCCTGCTCTTCAATTTTTGAAAGTACGGCTGTTTTACGGTCAGCCAACTTTGTCAAGCTGTCGTTTTCATCAATAATTTTTTTAATCTCAACTTCGTCCAAGCTTCCCGTCACTTCTTTTCGATAACGCGCAATAAAGGGGACAGTGTTCCCCTCTGCTGTAAGTTCAAGAACTTTTTGTACTTGGGAGCTTTTGATATTTAACAGTTCAGCTATTTTTTGCGTATTTTCCATGCTTCCATTTTATCATATTCTCAGCAATTTCATTTCATACCGTAAAAAAAAATGGGAGGGAAAGCAATTTAAGGACTGCACATAAAACGGCACACCTATACTGTAAAAGCTGAGAAGTCTAAAAACGTAAGTTCTCACTCACACAGCTTTTTCAAAACTATAAAGTCAATGCTGTCCCCCACTGCAAGTCTTTAAGAAAAACGGTGAAATCCTCAATAGTAATCATAATCCCCCTCCCTCCAATACTTTTCAGCTGTTTTTAAAATTAACAAAAAGCACCAAAAATCTTAGTGCCTTCTTTGAAAAAATTTTTCTATTATATCTTGACGAACATAGGTATAATCCTTATTTTCACGACTCGGGTAAGTCCGGTTACTCAGAACGACTAAAGCACGCCTCTGTAGGAGATCTAAACAAATCAATCCTCCCGTAAAACCTGTGTGATAAAGCTGCCCAGCACCACGAGAAAGCCAGCCTAGTGTCCGTCCCGAAACCTCAAAGGTTTGTAATACTGTCAACAGCTTATCTGATAAAAGTTCACCTGAAAAAACTGCCCGAACAAAGCCTTCTAAGTCACCAACCGTACTGAAAAGTCCTGCATGTCCTGCTTCCTTTCCCCAGAGAAAGGCTTTCCCATCATGAACATTTCCTTTAATCTCACCTCGAGATTTCGTAACTTCTGTCGGTACAGCCAAACTTCCGTCTGGAAAATAGGTCGTCGACTCCATACCAAAGGGCTTAAAAATATGAGTGCGAAAACTCTCCTCAAGGCTACAACCATCTATTTTTTCAATGATTTCTCCTAGGAGTAAATAACCAATGTCGGAGTAAATCGTGTGCTTTTCATGAGGCAAAGGGAGGTTAATTTTCTTCAAAAAATTCCAAAAAAATTCTTGTGAAAAGTCTGTTTTATCTGTGAAGTCCGTAGGAAATCCCGCACGGTGTAAGAGAAGGTCTTGGATCGTTATTTGCAACTCTGCAAGTACAGGAAAAAACACGCCAATCGAATCTGAAAGTGAAATCTCTTCATGGTCTATGAGCTGAAGGATGCGCGTTGTTGTCCCGACCACTTTAGTCAAGCTAGCCAAGTCATAAAGGGACGATGAGGTGACTTCCTCCACATCATCTATTGTCCCACCCCATACAGTTTGACTGTCTTGGTTTTCCATATAAAAAGCCGCAAAGCCCGGCGTATCTTCCCGAACTACTGCGGCTTCTAACATTTTGAAAATATCACTTGCTTTCTCGGATAACATTGGCGATATTTCCATCTTTTTCCTCTAGTAATTTTTTAGCTTCAGTGCTTGAAATATTTAACTCCAGCATCAAAATTGCGACATTAACACGTTCACCAGCCTCGTAAAAGACTTTCTCTGCCTCTTCAAAACTCACGCCTGTTGCCTGAGAAACGATACGAATCCCACGATTCACTAACTTCTCATTTGTTGCTTGAACATTAATCATCAGATTCTGGTAAACCTTACCTGTTCTAACCATGATTCCTGAAGAAATCATGTTGAGCACCATCTTCTGTGCAGTGCCCGACTTCATACGGGTTGAACCTGTAATAACTTCAGGACCAACAGCAACATCTATCCCTACATCAGCCACGGCTGCCATTTCACTGTTTGGGTTTGCAGATACTGAAATAGTCAGTGCGCCTACTTTTTTAGCATATTCCAATGCTGCTAAAACATAGGGGGTTCGGCCACTTGCAGATAACCCTATCAATATATCTTGAGGCATTAACTCGACTGCTTTTATGTCAGCTAAGCCCAGTTCACGAGAATCTTCGGCACCCTCAATGGCCTTATAAACTGCCTCAGCACCTCCTGCGATAATTCCGAAAGCTCGTTCAGCCGGGACACTATAAGTAGGTGTTAATTCAACACCATCCAAAAGTCCTAAACGACCACTCGTCCCTGCACCTATATAAATGATTCGTCCACCCGCAGCAAAACGCTCCGCAGCGAGGTCAATAGCCTTAGCAATTTTAGGCAAAGCAACTGTGATTCCCGCAGCAACCTTCGCATCTTCATTATTAATGATTTCAACCATTTCCAAAGTCGACACCTGATCCAAATTCATCGAATTCGGGTTACGTCCTTCTGTTGATAAACTCTCAATTTTATTCAATTTTTTCTCACTTCATTTAATTTTTTTTATATTTTCAGCCGTTTTCTTCATTCGTTCTGTCAATTCTGTACCAATCATCTCTTCGATAACACCTAAATACAATACTGTGGCAACTTGAAAGGATGACTCAAAAGAAGCAATTGCGCCAACCCGGAGCAAGTGCTCTGTTGTAGGTATTGCGATAATACCGTTCACTTGTTTGCTTAAGTCATCCGACTGATTTTTTGTCACAATATAAGATTGAGCCCCACGTTCACGTGCAATAGCTAAGGCGGCTAGAACTTCTTTTGTCTCGCCTGAATAAGAAAAACTAAGAACAACATCTTGCTCATTCAGATAAGCTAAATTTTCCATAACCATATGTCCATCCCAGCTATGCAGTGCGAGGAAGCCAGCCCGATTAAGTTTATGGGCTAAATCATAGGCAACAACACTAGAAGCTCCCACGCCTATAAGATAAATTCTTCTTGCTTTTTTTAAAGCGGTAATAACCTCTTGCAAAACTTGTTCATCTAAGAAATTTGCGGTATCTGAAACAGTTGTAGAAAGCATAGCAGCAACTTTTTCAATGATAACGGGCAAATCATCGTTCTTTTGGACAATGGGATCGATTTCTAGCAAATCATTTGGAGTCGTAGCAGCAGAACTTTTTGCCAAAGCAATGCGGAAAGCATCCAAGCCCTCATAGCCAAATTTGCGTACAAAACGTGTAATTGCAGAAGCTGAGGTCCCTGACTGTGCAGCGATTTCAGCAATACTCATGGTCAGAACATCAGGATGTCGCAAAAAAGTATCGGCCACCCTTTTTTGACTTTGGTTGAGCGATTCGTAATTTTGCTTGATTTCCATTCTGATATTCATAAGCACTTCCTTTTTTTATTTATCATCAATCATACTCATAATGGAGGCATCGCTTTCACCTGGTACCATACGAGCAGTGATTTTTGTTCCTTTTTCTGTTAGTTCCTTGAGCTGTTCGATATCTTGGGGAGATAAAAAGACAGATTTCTTTATCTGAACGGAGTCTTCACCCTGTTTAGAGATATTTCCAACATTAAATTCATCTAATACGCCAGCATCAACGAGAGCTTTCATGTCGCCAATTGTTTTTGTCAAAACAAAAACACGTTCATCACCAAAGCGATTTTCCTTAAAATTCACAATTGCACGGCGAACACTGGACACGGTTAATTTTTTTCCCGCTGGCTTTGCCAACTGCAATGCACCAAGAACCATCTCATCATTCCATGCGCCATCATTTACTACATAAAGTCGTTCGGCATTCACTACATTTGACCATACGGCAGCAACTTGCCCATGAATCAAACGCTCATCTACCCTTGCATGTATAATCATTTTACTATTTCCTCATTCTTCTTTCAATTAAAACTCTGTTAGTTAAAGAGTTTGCCAACCGCACTTAACATAGGTTGCAGGTTGCCTAAAATCATCCCCAATGCAATCAAGACAAAAATCAAGCGTGTGGAGTTCATTTTCTTTTTACCTAAAAGCCAATAGCTAAGTCCGACAATCGCAAGAGGAACGAGTCCAGGGAGGATTTTATCCAACATTTCTTGAACATCCATAGTAACTTCACCCATTTTATAGGACAGTTCAAGTTTATAGGTAATAACAGAAGGAATCAAGCCACCTACTACAGTCAAACCAAGAATAGCTGCGGCATCAGTCAAGACCTTCATTTGTGATGCAAAACCAACAGCAATTTTTTTACCTTGTGCATAACCAATCTGAAGAAATTTCCATCGAACAGCAAGTACAGCCAGACCGATAATCAAAGGAATAATTAAGCTGACAACTTGTCCTGCTTGGGCCAAGTAAGCCGCCATTGAGAAGACAACAGCACGGTAAATAGCAATAAAAAGCGTATCCCCGACACCAGCAAATGGCCCCATTAAACCAGTCTTAAGACCGATAACTGCTTCTTCATCTGTTTCATTGAGTTCTTCTTCCATAGCTATGTTGGCACCAATAATCAGATGACTCATGGCTGGTGTTGTATTAAAGAAGCCAATATGTGTTTTCAAGGCTTTAGCCATTTTTTCTTTGTTGTTACCATAAAGGCGACGTAAAGCTGGCATAATAGTGTAGGCATAGCCTAGACCTTGCATACTTTCATAGTTCCATCCCCATTGGAAACCAAAGAGGTTACGGACGTAAACTTTTTTCAAATCTTTTTTTGTAATTTCTGGTTTATTTTGTTGTTCAGTCATTGAAGTTGACCTCCTCGTCTGCATAAAGATTTTCAGATAAATCTGAGCCAACAGCTGCGACAGCTACGGGCTGTGGCGCTGCAGTTGTATCTTTTCCTTTATTTTGTTGGTTGATTACTGCGATACCAGAAAGTGCGAGTCCGATAAGAGCCACACCAAGCACCGAGAACATTTCTGAGAAATAAGCCATTAAAGCAAAACCGATGATGAAATAGGCCCAATATTTTTTAATTGGAAGGTAACGAAGTAAAATGGCAATCCCCATCGCAGGAAGAATGGCTCCCGCTGCTTTAAGCCCATTCATTACCCAAACAGGTATCGCTTCGTTGATAAGATTAACAACATGTTCTCCAAAGTAAAGCCCAATGAAAACCGGGACCATTCGTGATAATGTCCACGAGAAAATTCCGAAAACATTACTCATTTCCACGCCTCGAGCGTTACCCGCTTCAGCGAATTTAGCTGCGCGCTTTTGCCAGAATAAGTTAAACATCCGTCCCAAAATATCCATTTGAGTGAGCAAAAGTCCAATCGGAATGGCTATACCAATACCATATTCTACACCTTTGCCCGAAAGAATGGCATAGGCCGTACCCATAATGGCACCACTTAAAAAGTCAGGGACTGTAGCTCCGCCATAGGTTGCGACTCCAAGTGTCATCAACTGTAGTGTTGCTCCGACTAAAAGCCCCGTTGTAAGATCTCCCATGACAAACCCTGTAAATGCGGCTGCAAAAAGTGGAGTGTAGGGACCGATTTGAATAGAAATCTGGTCTAGTACGCCAATAGCTGTATAAACCAGGAGAACAATGATGATTCCAATGGAAAGTGTATCCATAATTCCTCCTTTGCCTCTTTGTGAAAGCGTTTTTATTTTTTAACATCCCCTATTGTATCGCAAACGAAATTTTTTGTCAATTATTTTAAAATATATATACATACCGAAATTTATTTTCGTTTATAGAATTTTATGCTATACTGTCCTTATGGATATCTTACAATTTCTTCTTTACCCCTTTATCATTATCATAGCGAATGTGATTGGAGCAATCAGCGGCATGGGCGGCGGTTTAATCATCAAACCCTTATTGTCCCTGCTTGGTTTTCACTCCCTGCCTGAAATCGTATTTTATTCTAGCGTGGCTGTACTTGTCATGGCCCTTTCCTCAACAGCGCGCCAAATTAAAAACGGCATCAAAATCAATGGCCGGAATGTTATTTTTCTGTCTATCGGTTCTGTCTTAGGCGGAATGCTCGGACAGCAGGTTTTACAATTTTCTTTTAACATTATCGGAAATGAGAAAACGGGGCAATTGCAGGCTATCTTACTCATTATTTTATTATCTGGTGTTTTACTCTTAGGACGATTAAACCTCCACTTAAATAAACAATTGACCATTCTTTATTTCTTATGCGGTCTTTCACTCGGGACCGCCTCCGTATTTCTAGGAATTGGCGGGGGACCTTTCAATGTCGCTCTTCTTCTACTGATTTTTCCTTTAAAAATCAAGGAAGCAACGACCTACTCTATCGTTTCCATTTTGTTTTCCCAAGTTTCAAATTTAGTTACGACACTGATGCTTTCTAATATCTTTGAATTTGACTTAAATATATTATTGGTTATTATTCCAGCCGCATTTATTGGAGGAAACCTTGGGGCACTACTGAGCGGAAAACTTAGTGACAGAAGTATCGGGCGACTCTTTGATATCGTTGTCATTATGGTCATTTTTATTACTCTTATCCCAATAATCTTTTAAAGTGCTTTTAGTGGTGCAGATAGAGCTGTAAAGAAAAAAATCATCATTTCCCCAGACAGAATGTCACACATGATGATAGTTATAGTCTATCGAAAAATAAAAAGCTCCTGTTAAAATGGACAAGAAACAAAACATTTCTATCCATTTCACAAGGAGCTTTTTTCATGCACAAAAATCAAAGATACACAAAAGCGCTTAAGACCAAAGGGGCAACAAACTTAGCTTTTTAAACACTTCACAGCTATCAGACTGTCGCAGACTATTTTGAAAAGATAAAATCAACACAGCGACAAAACTGAGTAAAGCTCTCTCTTTGGAAGAACAGGTGTCTATCTTCAAATGGAGATGGAGTTCCTAAAAAGCTTCAACGTTTTCCGTACTCTTGCACTTCTTTGTGGTTCTCTTACAGCAAGTAAAGGATATCTTTCTTTGCTGTAAGATGCCCTAGTCATATTAAAAAGCATGAAGGTTTATTTTGTTGATAAACAATAATTTCCAAAAACAACTACTGAGTAAAACCAAAAACTTCTTTTCTATCGTAGAGTTTCATTAATTTTTCAAAGATAAATTGTGCAAGAAGCGCAGCTGCAATCGGAACGACGAACCACGTCAAGAAAGCAAGGGGCAGAGACAATCCTGCTTCTAAGGAAGCAAGGGGGCCAACCAAACCAACTAAGCCGAATCCAGCTGAGCTAGGCACACCCGATATACTCAGCAAAGCTACAGGAATAGCGGAGATAATAGCTGTAAATAGACAAGGAAGCATAATTATCGGATGTCTAAACAAGTTAGGCATCATCATCTTCATGGCACCTAAAGCTATAGCAACAGTAACACCCGACTTGTTCACACGCCAAGAATTAACCACCAACACCAAGGTTGTTGCAGCCACGCCCATTGCTGCTGCTCCAGCTGAAACACCACTAAGCTGTATAGCCATCCCAATGGCTACTGTCGATAAAGGAGAGATGATAAGAAGTGCAAATGAGCAAGCAATCAATATACTCATCAAGACAGGTTGTAATGTCGTAAAAGAATTAATCCCCGCCCCAATGGCTGTTGTGATGCGCACCACATAAGGCAGAAGCAACAAACCAAGGAAACCACCGCCTGCACCGATAATGATTGGATTAAGCACGATTCCTACTGAGCCAAAGCGATGACTTAATAATTTAACCATGATGACTGCAAGCGCTGCAGTTAACATGGTATTTACAATATCACCGGTTCCTGAACCAACATAAGACTCCAATTCTGGATTAAATCGTACAACACCTGATCCAACAAAAGCTGCGCCGGCCACGACAGCCATCTGCATCGGGTTAAAACCAAACTGTAAGGCAATCAAGGCACCGATAAGTAAAGGTGTTGCCATTTGAAAAATAAGGACAACTTGACCCAAAGTTACTAAAAGCGGTGCTTTACCTAAAACTTTTAATAAAGCTGACAACACTGCATTAGGAATTAACCCAACGATAATACCAATGGCGGTGCCATTTAAAACTTTATTTACAAAATCAAGTATCGGTTTCTCCGTTTGTTGTTTGCTACTCATTGTTTTTTCCTTTCATTCATTTGACATTTAAAATTTCCTCTTTACAGTGTACAAGCTGTGTTAGAAAAGCACAGTAAGGCGTTGCAATACCATATTTTTGACCTTTCTTCACAATAGCTCCATTGATATAATCAATCTCTGTTAAACGATGATTAATCATCAAATCTTGATACATAGAGGGGTAGTGTAAACCAATCCCGTCAGGATCAAATGTAGCTTGGATTTGTGCGATAACTACCTCTGCATCCAGCGTTACACCTTCCCGTGCCGCAATGCTGATAAATTCGTCAACAATTGTTCGGATAATCGTATCTGCATGTGCTGTACTACCAAATCCCGCAATGTTCACATCTAAAAGGGTACAAAGACCATTCAACGTTCCATTAACACAAGCTTTTTTATAAATCGAGTAAAGAACATTTTCAGAATAAATGGCATTTAGGCCTGCTTGATTCAAGACCGCGACAACTTCCTCTGCACCCTTTTGCCCATCGGGATGAATGTTTTGCAAGTCTACACTTCCTTGACCAAATAATTTTATTCTCCCCGGTCCTTCCATACCTGCAGTCCACATGGTATTGCCAAGCAAAATATTTTCTTTGGCAACATATTTTTCGACAATATCTTCATGACCAATGCCGTTTAATAGACAAAGAACTTTTGTATTTTCATGGATTACGGATTGAATGGCTTGTAGCATTGAGTCTAACTGCATCGCTTTTGTAAATAAAATAATCAGGTCAACTTCTAAATTTTTATCCACTAACTCAGCAGGCAAGTACATGGGTAATTCTACAACACGCTTTTCCCCATCCAAATTAATATGAAGTCCGTTTTCTTGAACAGCCTCTACATGCTCTTTCCATTGATCAATCAATATGACATCTTGACCAGACTGAGAGAGCATATAGCCAAAACGACTTCCCATAGCGCCAGCACCTGCAATTGCAATTTTCATTTTTCTTCCTACTTTCTTCCTAGAGACTTGTGTTTATGTATTCACAATTTATATTTTACATTATTTTTATATATTTTTCAGTGGCTCTTTTCACCATTGGTACTTCGCCTAAGAAAATAGCTCAGACACATTGTTAAACCTCAAGCATGCTTTTTCATGTGACGAACATTAAGCATCTTCTTCAAATAAGGTTCTTCATTTTTCTAGCTGGCTCCAGAAATCATTCGCTATTTTATGAATAGAAGGTTTTTGCTTCACCTGAATGACATGCTTTTTATCTTTTAAGCCTTTTAAAATATTTTTTAGTTTTTGGCGAGAAATTCCCATACCTCTTGCCAAGTCTGCATCGGTCAGCACATACAAATTGTCGTACATCTGTACCTAGGCACAAGGGGATTATATGACTGCACGTTCATCATCAGTTAACTCATATTTTTGAATATTTCCCGTAAATCACTAGGTTTACCGTTCCATTTTTTAAGGAATCCAAGACCTTCTCCTATGCCTTGAGTAGAATGACAAACGTATATCAGATAAAAATAGCAGATAGGAAAACTCTCCTGAACTTTTCTTCAAAAGACAGTATCAAAAAAATTTTGATACTGTATAAGAAATTAAATCTCGCCAGTATGTCTCTGTGATTGTATGAGGCACATAGCATTGAATAGCCTCACTATTCAATCCTTAGAATTTGAATCTCAGTTTTTGAGAACATCTCTTTTATTTTAGATGAAATAAGTCAGATACAGCACATTCTACAGCAGAAACAATAACGGATATTTGAAAATTAGAAAGTAAAATCACTTATATACTATCGTAGCCATATACATAAAACAGTTGTGTCGGCATTGTATTTCTATAACTTCTTTACTTTGTTGCTCTAACTCTCGTAAAAATTCATTCATCTTGTAATCAAATGATGAAGCACTGATGTAACTAACAATAGTTTTAGTCTGCATAGTTCCTCCTGCAAATTTATAAATTTGTTTATTTTTGTTGTAATTATACATACATTTTACTATATTTAATAAAAATAGTCAGTGATTTACTGTGAAATCTGAAAATATTTTTCTAATATAAACAAACCTAGTTACTATACAAAATAGAAAAACAGTAATAAATAGAGCTTCTAACGCACGTTTATCACAGTAAATTAAAGCATAGAAACATTATTCCCCCTCCTTGAATTTAGCTAAAAAGTAGTGATAAAGCTCTATTTTTCCTAAAACAAAAAGCCGTATATCTTCGATATACAGCTCCTTATTTAGTAAAAATTTATGCTATTTTTTCTGAACCTTTTAATCAAATACAGGCGTATATGTTTATAAAAGTAAAGCTTTCCTTAATATAGACACTCTGATACAAGCTAATGTACTCAGAAACAAGCTTACAACATTTTGTTGTAGAATTCGACGATAAGCGCTTCGTTAATTTCTGTATTGATTTCATCACGTTCTGGAAGACGCACGAGTGTGCCTTCAAGTTTTTCAGCGTCGAATGATACGAAGTTCGGACGGCCTTTAGTTGCTTCAACAGCTTCAAGGATTGCTGGAACTTTCATAGATTTTTCACGAACTGAAATAACTTGACCAGGTGCCACACGGTATGATGGGACATCAACGCGTTTTCCGTCAACGAGGATGTGACCGTGGTTTACGAATTGACGTGCTTGACGACGAGTAGTCGCAAGGCCAAGACGGAATACAACGTTATCCAAACGTTGTTCAAGTAAAATCATAAAGTTGAAACCAAGAGTTCCCTCTTTGATACGTGTAGCCGCTACGAACAAGTTACGGAATTGGCGCTCAGAAACACCGTAAGTGAAACGGAGTTTTTGTTTTTCAGCCAATTGCAAACCGTATTCAGAAAGTTTTGAGCGGTTGTTAGGACCGTGTTGACCAGGTACGTAGTTACGACGTGCAAGCTCTCTACCAGAACCTGTAAGTGAGATGCCAAGACGGCGAGATTGTTTCCATGATGGACCAGTATAACGTGACATGTATATGTCTCCTTCAAATATTTTTTGAAGAATATTGACAGCCTCGAATTCGTGCATTTTACTTTCGCCTTACAGCTTCGGTTACTTCGTAACAAGTAAAATGTTGACGAGTTTTCTAGCTGACTGCTATATTCAACCTCACCATTCTAGCAAAATTCCTGTCCTCTGTCAACTTATGATAGAATTTAACCCCTGTTACTCTGGCTCATTTCCACTATTTAGATTTTATTTTTACTGGGACAGGTGTTTCTCTTTCTACTTGTCTTATTTTTGTTTGATAATAAAATACCGGAATCCCTGCAAGTGTAATGGCAATACCAATCATAGCAAGAACAGGTTGTTGTGTAATCATCGTCCACATAATAAATAAAGCACCCAGCATTCCTACAACAGGCAATACTGGATATAGTACTACCTTGTATGGTCGATGCAAGTCCGGCTCCTTTTTTCTTAGAATAAAAACTGCCAGGATCAGAAGAAATGAAAAGAACCATATCACGAAGATGACTAAGTTAGTCAATATTTCAAAAGAACCTGCTGCCATAAAAACACATGCTAATCCAGCCACCAAGGCAGCCGAGACGAAAGGAATAGAGTTCTTATTGAGTTTGCTCAAATATTTTGAAAATGGAAGAGATTTCTCTAAAGATAAAGCATAGGGAACACGGATAGCCGTCATTGTATATCCATTGAGTGTGCCATAGACGGAAATCAAGATGCCAATAGTCACAAGTTTTCCGCCATTTACACCAAAAAGTTGCTGAGCGGCATCTGACGCTGTGTTCACATTACCCGCGATTTGATCCAAAGGTAAAACTTTCAAGAAGCTCAGGCTAATAGCAATATAAATAAAGGAAATAATGAGCAAACCAATGGTGATTACTTTTGACAAATGTTTCTTTGGATTTTTCATTTCACCAGCAATATTTCCTACATTCATCCAACCGTCAAATGCGAACAAACTCGCGACTAAAGCTCCACCTAAGCCTGTAAGAAGACCGACATTTTCTCCAGCTTGAACAGGAAATAATTGAACGTCTACTTGTGAGCGAGTGGTTAGACCAAACATAATAATTAAAAATATCGGAATCAGCTTCAAAATCGAAGTGATTTGTTGAAAACGAGAAGTAAAACGGGAGCCAAGTAAATTAACTGCCATAATTGATAAAACTGCGACAATAGCAATAGGTAGCAATAAGCTTTGAGGAAAGCCCAATAAATTTATAACCTGAGTAGCAAAGATAATACCCAAGGCAGCTATATTTCCAGGGTTATAAATCAAAACCTGAACCCAGCCAAATAGAAAACCAACCATCTTTCCATAACTTCGTTCCAAGTATTTTACGGCACCTCCTGTCTCAGGAATGGCTGCCGCGAGTTCAGCGACACTCAATCCTGCACAAATAGTTAGCCCTCCCCCTACAATCCAGGCCAGTAAAGTGAGCGAGGCTGACTGTGTGGCCGCAGCCATTGTGGCAATTCTGAAGAAAACTCCAGCACCGATAACCGTTCCTACAACAATAGACAAGGCACCAAAAAAACCGATATCACTTTTCAAGTCTTTTTCCATATCCATCTCTTCTTTCTTATGTATTCACTAAAATTTTTAGTGTTACGCACCATTATACTTTATGTTTTTGCATTCTCCAAATAATTCATGAATTTTCTGACATTTGTTATCTAAATTTAATATTTCTGATTTATGGAATCTAAATGACAATGACAAACTCAGCCACGAAAAGGGCTCAGCACACAACTAAAAAGTTGCCTTTAGGCAATTTTTTACACACTGCTGTCACTCTTTTTTAGCGATTACCACCGCAGAGTTGACAGAAGCACAATATGTTGTGTACTTATGGAAAACTCTGAGTGACACTTTGAGGTATTGAGGACTTCAATTTGGTAGGAACGCATAATCTCTTGGGCCGTTTGGTGCTTTTCTGAAGGGTTTCCCGCGCAACATGCATCAGCCACAATAATTTTTTTCAGGAGACAGTACTTTGATTATGAGAGCATTAGACACCACGTAGCTGTCCGTGTCCAAACCGTTCAGCCCGACTTGAACATAATCTTGAGTACGGATAAATTGGGATGACTCAGGAGAACCAAAAGAGGCTTTCTCAAAAACTTGGCGGAAATCATCCTCCACATCAGTAACGCCATCAGGACGAATACACCAAGCTGACACCTCGTAAATACAATGTTTGACAGGCAAAAACTGCCGATAGTCGTCATAATATGTGTCTTACATCGCCAAATGCCCGTGGGAATCATCGCTGATACGCTTAACTTTCACAGCAGCGTCTCCTCCATCCCAAAGCCCCATCTTTAAAACCAACCTTACAGAAGACCATGAACAATCTCCCTAAAAATTAATACCAGTTTGTCGGATTATACCAACAAGAAAAAGTATCAGAAGATCTTCCGTGAGCAGTTGCAAATGCCCATTTTTTAAATACAGCATTTGCTATTCTGGTGTCCGTACCTACTTTAGCTTTCGCACCATGTCTTTGATATTTAGAGCTGTAATGGTTAGAATGTCCTCTTTTCCTTCTTCCCAAATCATAAAGGTCAGAAAAATATACCCATCTCCCTGAAGCATGATTAATAGCTGGTCTTGCTTTCTTATTGGTGTTAGATCCTAAATTACTTTCTACAATATTATCCTTAGAGTCAAAATGGATATATCCCTCAGAATCTGATGTGTGTGTGATATCCCCATACGGCTCTAGTTTGTCCGCAAAAGCAACTGAACCCCCTAGTAAACTTCCTAACAGTCCAAAAGAAAGTACTAAAGTTGCTAAATATAACGTTTTTTTCATATTTACCTCCAAAATATTTTTATATACAATGTTGCTGTGTCTCCGAGAATTTTAAAGCCTTAGATTGTTCATGATCTTCTGTAAGACTGATTTTTAAAAAAGGGCAGTGCAAAATTAAAGTTCTATGGTTTTATTTCCTTTCTTTGCCAGTTCCTCATCATGAGTGACAATGATTACTGCTTTCCCATTTATTGATTGTTGAAATAAAATATCAGTGACGATATCTCTGTTGAGTGAGTCTAAAGAGCCTGTAGGTTCATCTGCTAAAATAAGTATGGATGGTTTTAAAATAATTCGCGCGAGTGCTACGCGCTGTTTTTCTCCTCCAGATAAACTGCTAATCGTTGTCGATAGTTTTTTATTTAAATTGACCGCATTCAGTGCCTCCTTTTTTTGTATTACTTTCTCTTTCCTGCTTAATTTGCTATATTTTAGGCCTATTTCTAAATTAAAATTAATTGTTTCTTCTTCAACTAGACCGAAATCTTGAAATAAAAATGATATTTTATTTCTTTTTATTTTCAGTTTTTCTTTTGCTTTCAACTTTGCTGTTTCAACACCTTCAAATAAATATTCTCCTGAACTTACCGTGTCGTTCATCCCTAGTATGTTTAACAGCGTCGTCTTGCCAGAGCCACTCACACCTTTGATGGTAACAAAATCACCCTTACTTACAGTAAACGTATTGATTGAAAAGATGGATTTATCCTGTATTTTTTTTTGATATTACGTAGAGAGACTATTTCGTTTTTATTCATCACTTTCCCCTTTAAAAATTTAATTAAACTTTCTTTTTTCAACTCTAAACAAAGTCATACTGACTATAATGACATTGAGTACCATGGCCAGAAAGATATTAATAACAAATTCTTTGCTAATCTCAGACAAGAATGCAGCTATAGTTAAACCCATCATTAGTTCGAATAGCAACAATAAAAAGACTGAGGCATAAGTTTCAAAAAATGAATAACCGTTTAGCCTTAGCAAATAAAATTTTTTACTATGATACTGGAAAAAATATGCCGTCGTAAGTAAGCAAACAATAGAAAAGACAAATACAGTCAATAAGGAGCTGATTAATAAATAGCTGAGCGAACCGGACAGTCTTTTTATTAGCGTAATCTCTGACTTTTCATAGGGGACAAAAGAAGGTAAATTATCCGTTAACTTGTTTTTCTCTAAAAGCCCGCTAAGCTTTTCACTTGACTGCCCAGCTGTTTTTATTTTGATTGGCGGATACCTATCACCATTAAAAATATTCCTGTCCCAACTGTCGCTATTTTTGAGTGTTAAAATATCTAAAATAGGATAGTCATCAATCCATGGCTTATTGGGAACAAAACTGTAGACAGGTTGTTTATCTTTGATATAGATAATCTCCGTTAATTTATCCTCAAATTGGAGTAAGTCTTTAAAATAGTATTCTTCTATCTTCTTTAAGTCATCACTTCCCTTGAATCTTTCGGGAATGAGTAATATTCTTTTTTCTTCACTTTCTTCTATAAGGATTCTCTGATTATTTTCATCTAAAATCTCGAATTTTTTTAAATAATTAGGGTTGAGTTGTATCGTTCTCCCAAACACTTCGTTCTCTTTTATATTATAATGCTCTATATTTACGAGCAAGCTTCCGTTTTGGTTTAAGTAGCGATAAATTTCTTCCTCTTCTTCTGCTCTAGAATCCTTGTCATGGTCAAATTCAAGTTGATTTTTTCCCACAACAACGGGGTAAAAAACATGATAGTTATCTTCACTTATTTTTTTAGGCACTTCACTATTAAAGGTGATATTGGATGCTTCATACATAATCCTTGCTAAATCTAGGTGAATTACGACTAACATCAGCAGAAAAATAAGTTTTATCGCTGTTGGCAATACGTTGATAAATAACTTTTCTCCTTTATTTTTACTCTCTTTTTTTCTCCGACCTAACTTCTCCACGACATAAACCAGCAGCATCAACCAAACATAACTCAAGGATAGGAGGAGACCAATATTGATCATAAAATTGACACAATAGATGCGTGAAATGGTTCCTAATAAATAGATAAATAAAGCAATGGATGCAAAAATACAAATTGCATACCCCTTGCCGATAAAGTTATTGATGCTCGCTACGATAGAATAGCCATTTTGTCGTAAAATATGAATTTTTTTATGAACCGAGAAAATCCAAAAACTCAACATCACTATAAAAAAGGTTATGCCAATCTTTAAATAGCTTGAAATATTGTAAATGTCCCTACCCGATGATAATTCATAACTTTCACTTTTTTCAAAATCTGCAAAATCTTGATAAGTATAGTTCTCATCAAAAGCTTTGTTATAAGCATTTTTAATCTGTTCTACCGTATCTTTATATTTGTTTTTATCCTCTGTTTTTATAAAAACTTGCCACTCAAATTCATTTTTATTTTTTAAATTCTCTATACTATCAATAGATAAGACTGACTTACTCAATGGAGGGGTGTACTTGGTTTTTTGACTCGTATGAGGTGCATACAAGGTTATCTCTGCTTTTTCTAGGAACTTAAAATTAATCCCTTCTTTGATAAAGTACCCTTGGTCTACAACTTTGTAGAGCGTAAATAATCCCTCCTGTTTTGAAATTTTTTCTATAATATCAATTGTTCTGTCATTATCTTCTTTATTCAGTATTTTTTTAGGTTTTTTTTACAGGTGAATAACTATCCGTATACCTAAAAAAATCAAGCACCTTATTTGTTGAATAATGCTCTACCTGAAAAATAAACATGCCAAATAAAATGCTAAGTAGAAGGATAAGAAGATTAAATTTTAAAATTCTTTTTTTCAAAAAAGCCCCATTTCATTTTAATTCTTTTACTCTAAAAGTTTGTTTTCCACTATTTTTCGATATATTCTGCTATTTTTACTTTCAGATCCTCCTCAAAAGTTTTAGCTTGACCAACTCCCAATCCTCCTAAGGCTAACAAAGTAATACTCATCAGTCTAATAGACAACCTTCGTTTCTTCTTCTTCATACATTTCCTCTTTTCCAATAGTTTTTATTTATACCCACACTATTATTCGTAAAAAAGTGCGAGATGTAACAAAGAATCAAAAAATTACTTTTTTGCACGCTATCTTCTATTTGATTTGACATATATAACATTTCCTAATATTGGAATGATAGGATTACTAATAAATTCAAAGCAAAATAAAAATAGACTCCGAAGAATCTATTGCTTAACTTAATGACATTGACCGCAATACAAGGTTAGTTTTCATTTCCAACAAAAAAACTCATCTACGAAAGATGAGTTAGGGTTAGTCGGTAATCGGGAAGACAGGATTCGAACCTGCGACACCTTGGTCCCAAACCAAGTACTCTACCAAGCTGAGCTACTTCCCGGTGGTATAAAGATTTTCACAATAATAAAACGGGCAAGCCCGACTTAATTATTATGCACCCGGCAGGATTCGAACCTGCAACCGCCTGATTCGTAGTCAGGTACTCTATCCAGTTGAGCCACGGGTGCGCTTTTTGACTACCTGACTATTATAGCAAATCACCCTTATTAATGCAAGGACAAACTCATAAATAAACAAAAAAACCTAAATTATTCAGGTTTTTAGGCAAAATTTATGCAGCAGTTTTAATTAAAAGCATTCCATATAAGGAGAAGGGCAGCCAATATGAAAATACTCAGTAATAAAACAAAATCATTTTTCGACCACTTGAGTTGACGATACTTACTTCGTCCATCGCCTCCTTGATAGCCTCGCGATTCCATAGCAACCGCCAAATCTTCCGCACGACGGAAGCTCGAAACGAAGAGCGGAATCAATATCGGGATAATAGAGCGTACTTTTTGCAAGAGATTTCCTTCGCCAAAATCCATTCCTCTTGCCTTTTGGGCATTCATAATCATGGTTGTGTCGTCCATCAATGTTGGAATGAAGCGCAGAGAAATCGAAAGCATTAGTCCTAATTCATGGACAGGGACTTTAATTTTCTTCAAGGGCGCTAAACCAGTTTCGATACCGTCCGCCAATGTTAGCGGTGGTGTTGTCAACGTTAAAACCGTGGACATAAAGATAATCAACACAAATCGGAAGAAAATATAAAGTGCATTAATCAAGCTCTCTGTTGATATTTTCAATATCCAAAACTGAAAAACAATATGTTCCCCAGGTGTAAAAAGCATCTGAAAAATGACTGTAAATAAAATCAAACCAATCATCGGCCTTAAGCCTTTAAGGAAATAAGAAATAGAAATTCCTGATAAAAGGACGCCGGCGAAGGTATAAAGAATTAGAAGTAAATAACCTAACCAGTCATGCGCAAAGAAAATCACAATAACAAAAATAAACATGACTAAAAGTTTACTGCGAGGATCCAAGCGATGAATCAGCGAATTTCCTGGGATATAGCGTCCCATAAGCATATTTTGCATTCTACTTTTTCGCCTCCTTCAGCACTTGAATCAACTCTTGCCGTTTAATCGGCAAACGGTCAAAAGCAATGCCTCGCTGCTCCAATTTTACAGCAAATTCCGTTGTTTTAGGTACGCCAAGCTCATGTTGCGTTAAGAAATCAACATTTTGAAAAACGTCCTGAGGTGTGCCCGATGATATAACACGACCTTTTTCTAAAAGGTACACCTTGTCCGCATATTCGGCCACATCATCCATATTATGTGTAACCAAAACGACGGTCTGACCTTTCTGGTGTAAGTGACTAAAGAGCGCCATCATCTCAATACGTGCTTTGGGATCCAATCCAGCTGTTGGTTCATCAAGAACGAGCACTTTGGGCTCCATTGCTAAAATCCCAGCAATGGCAACGCGACGCATTTGCCCACCTGATAATTCAAAAGGCGATTTTTCAAAGTTTTTTTCTGCTAAACCAACAAGCTCGAGTTTTTCACGCGCAATTTTAAGCGCCTCTTCTTGCGAGACACCAAAATTTTGTGGTCCAAAAGCAACATCCTTCAAAACTGTTTCTTCAAAAAGCTGACTTTCTGGAAACTGGAAAACAACCCCCACTTTTTTGCGTGCTGGCTTGATTTCTTTTTGTTTACTGCTGGCTTGAATAACAATATCGTCAATATTTACCTTACCTTCTGTGGGTTGCAGCAAGCCATTAAGATGTTGGAGCAGCGTTGATTTCCCTGAACCTGTATGACCAATAAGGGCAGTATAGCTCCCCTCCTCTACCTCCAAATTAATATCAAAGAGGGCACGGCTCGCAAAGGGAGTATTGGGTTGGTAAGTGAAATTTACCTTATCAAATTTAATCATTTTCTCAGTCTTTCTGCTAAGATGTCTGCCAGTTCTTCTTCATTTAAATATTTTTCTGGCAAGTTAAAGTCCGCCCGCAAATCTTCCGCTAAGCTTGACGTAAAAGGCATATCTAGACCAATATTAACCATGTCTTCACCCGAACCAAAAAGTTCTTCTGGTTTGGCCGACTTGATAATTTTACCGGCACGCATTACTAAAACACGATCAGATAAAGTTGCTTCATCCAGATCATGAGTAATGGAGAGTACTGTCAAATTATATTCTGCCTTAATTTCACGGATAACGCGCATGATTTCGGCGCGTCCTGTCGGATCAAGCATTGAAGTTGCCTCATCAAGGATAATGATTTCTGGGCGCAATGCGATAATCCCTGCAATAGCAACACGCTGCTTTTGTCCACCAGACAGACGCGCAGGTTCCTTGCCTTTGAACTCTAACATATTGACTTGTTTTAGAGCCTGATCCACACGTAAAATCATCTCCTCACGAGGAATCCCCTGGTTTTCCATTCCAAAGGCAACATCGTCCTCGACAGTTGCACCAACAAATTGGTTGTCAGGGTTTTGGAAAACCATGCCTATTTTTTGACGAAGTGTCCAAATGTTCTCCGAACTTAAAATTTGTCCGTCAATTTTTATATTTCCTGATACATTTTCAAGTAAGCCGTCAATAGCGCGAGCTGTGGTTGATTTTCCTGAGCCATTTTGGCCAATAATCGAAACCCACTCTCCTGCTTGAACAGCAAAAGACACCCCATCTAAAGTGGGCATTTCTTGATCTTCTTCATATTTGAAGGACAGATTTTCTACTTCGAGGATTTTATTCATAAAACTAATTATACCAAATGCCTTGCGTTTTCGCTATCTCTCATTTTTAGAAAAAAGTCCAGTACTAGGACTTAAACATTTTTTCAAAATCAATATCCTCTTCAGCAATTTTAACGCCTTTCAGGGCTGATTTTAAGGCAAGATTTTTTGCTTTCTTGGGAAGCTGATAATATTTTTCTGATTCAAGCGCAGAACGTCTGGAAAGTTTTTGGGCACTTTTCTTCTTTGGAGCTTTTGGCTTTATGGACTTTTCAGGTACCTTTATATCTGGAAAGGCAAGGATAAGCTTTTCAATGATTTTTTCTACACCGAAATTACTTCCTATCCAGAAAGGTGTACCGCTAGATTTCGCTGCTTCTTTTGCAAATCGTACCGAAGCATGGGCAACATTGAGATTCCGAATCATCACAAAGTCAGCTTGTGCTACTAATTGGTCAACCTCTGAACGCCTAGGCTTTTTCTTATCAAAACCTAGAAAACCAACTTCTACTGCTGCTAAACCTTCACGTATGTCATGCCAATAGCCTGATTCACAAATTACTAAGACAGTCTTCATATCAGTTTTTCCTTATGAATTTGTTCCACTGCTGCTTTTCCATCATTGAGTTTCTCCCAGATAACCACTCGATTATTAGCCAAAGATTTTTTCACATCAATAATCCGTTGATTTGAAGACCCTCTAAATTGGAGCAATAAGTTTTTCTTGCTGAGTTCAAAGCGACCGTCGACAAGTATATCTATATTTCGCAATAGTTCAAGTTTCGTATCATCTTCCTGCAAAAGTTCTTCCCAAGTATAGCCTGTCCAAGACCAGATATCCTTTTCAGGAAGCTCTGCACGTATACGCTTGACGAGCGGTAATGCCACACCCGTATTAAGGAATGGCTCTCCACCAAGCAAGGTCAAGCCTTGAACATAAGACTGACTCAGGTCTGACATGATTCTTTCTTCCAATTCTTTTGTATATGGACTCCCATAACGGAAGTTCCATGTCGCTTGGTTGTAGCATCCTTCACAGTGGAATTTACAGCCGGATAAGTAAAGCGAGCAACGCACACCTTCACCATCTACAAAATTGAAAGGCTTGTAATCTGAAACATAGCCTTGTTCCAAATCTGAAGCAAGCCACTCTTGTGGTTTTGGATTATTCATCGGTCTTTACTCCTATCTCTATTTTATCTGAAATTTATCAATTCATTCCCCAATCACAATGAGGAGGAGGACACTCAGACAATTCTCCTGGGAATTACCGCCCGTCATTAGTACCTTTAGGGGCAATAATAGCAGCATATGACGCTAGAAATCAAAAACGACATTTTTTTGATTCCCAGCTAATAAGGGGCTCAGACAAGGCCCTATCGGGATTGGCGTCTATCATTAGTGGCTTTAGCCACAATGATAGCAGCACATTAAAAAACGAGCAATTCTCACGAAACTACTCATTATATTATACTACTTTTTAGACTAAATCATTTGATTTTCTTTGCTCACGGCGTGCAATAAACGGAAGAAGCATACCCAGAAGAATTAAAACGACAGGAGTCAGGATATTTGAAGTCAATTGAAACCACCATGCAGATGGATTTGCAGCGAAATCAACTTTTGGTACCATCCCAAGGACACATGCTAGCAAAGTAAACAAGAAACACCAAACGCCTGCCAACATTGCCAAACGTTTTTGCTTAATAAATTTGTATTCAGAAGTAAAGTGTTTCATCGCACGGTTAAGCATGATGAAGGCGAAGAATACCCACATATAGCGCATCGGCATCACGACAGAGTTTAGGTTTGTCAGCCATTTGACCAGTTCGTTCATGTTTCCAATTCCAAGCAGTGGCATTAAAATAACGATACTCACCAAAATCCCTGTCAATACGAAACCATTAATCAACGTTCCTTTAGCAGTTGTTTTACGCAACCAAGCTGGAACAAATTGTGGGTCCGCATCCGCAAGCAAGATACGCAATGGCGCATCAATTGAAAAAGCAAGTGCAGCAATTTGACCGATACCTTGCGTAAGGGCATAAACATACATTAAACTATTGCCAATGCCGTAGTGTTCTCCCAGCATCTGGAAGGCGGCATAGGCTCCATTTGCCATCAAGTCCTCTGGAAGATTTCCACTTGTAAAGAGCATCCCCATCGCTATTGAACCAAGAATAGCACAGACTCCTACCATAGCAGCCAATATAATCATCGCTTTTGGAAACTCGCGCGCTGGACTCTTCATTTGGTTAACATAGGGTGATATCTTTTCTGCACCACCAACTGCAAAAACCAGCATTGAGATTGTCGTAAAGTAGCTAAAGTCAAACTTAGGAATATAAGTACTGATATTCCCCATATCTGGTGTCGCAATAGCAAAGTTTTTCGAGATAAATGGGACACTAACTGCCATAACAATAAAGAGTAAACTCATGACAAACATTGCTGTTCCGGCAAGACCCCCAATGACTTTAAGCGTGTTTAACCCTTTGGTTGCAAGCCAGAGGAAAAGTAAGAAAATAAGCAGGGAAAGGACAGCCACAAGCGGAACTGACATCAAACTTACCAGTTGACCATCTCCTCGACCAATCCAGCCAAAGGCAATTAAAATAGCTTGAGGTTTTTGTGCCAAGTAAGGAATATGCACTACCCAATACGTCCATGCTGCATAATAAGCCAAACGTTTTGTGGAAGTTCGCTCAACCCATGAACTCACTCCTCCTTTACTGTCTTTAAAAGTTGACCCTAGCTGACCAACAATAAGTGCGTAAGGGACAAAATAAAGCGCCAGAATCAAAATCCATGAGGTCACAACAGTAATCCCTTGCTGGGCAAAGTTATTAACCACATTTCCCATCCCCCAAACCATGTTGAAGGCAATAAATGCGACGGTAAACCATCTGATTTTTTTAGTGTCCATATGACTCCTTAAATTTTTTTCACTCTGCGGACAAGACAGAGTATTTTTCAGATATTTAATTAAAAAAGCGGTTACACTAAGATTATAGAACAAAACTTAAGTACTGTCAATTTCATATCTAAAAATTCCCTAACAACCTAACCCCCACTCCCTTCCTATACTCTGATATGAAAGAAACTGGAAAAAATGTAGAAAATTGACTGATTCTAACACAAAATGCCAAAATAAAAAAACGTTCAACTGCAGGACTCTTTGGAACCCAGTTGAACATTTTTTATGTTTTAAAATCTCGTCTATTTTCTAGCCTTTATTTCACAAATTTACTTTTAACATGATCCACTTCTTCACTATCAATACTCTCCCCATCTCGGAGAACACCTACTGAACCATTCATGTGCTTCACTCGCGATGATATTTCTTTATGACGCCCATGAACCATTGGTCTTGCTTGAGGATTTCCAAGATAGCCACAGGTACGTTTCACAACATCGCAAGTTTGAGGATTTGTATTTCCACATTGTGGACATTTAAAACCTCGCTCTGTCGCTGTGAAATCACCTTCGAAACCACATTCATAGCAGTGGTCGATAGGTGCATTTGTTCCCAGATAGCCGATACGGTCATAAGCAAAGTCCCAAACAGCTTCAAGCGCACGAGGATTTTGTTGAATCATTGGATATTCAGCATAATGGATAAATCCGCCATTTGCATAAACGGGGTAATCTTTTTCAAACTCCAATTTTTCAAATGGTGTTGGATTTTTACGTACATCATAGTGGAAACTGTTGGTATAGTAATCTTTGTCAGTAATGTCAGCCACTGAGCCAAATTTTTCTTTGTCCATACGGCAGAAACGGTCTGTCAGACTTTCACTTGGTGTAGAATACACTGAGAAATGATAACCCGTTTCTTTACTCCAGTCTTTACACTCTTGATTCATGCTTTTCACTATTTCAAGAGTAAAGTCTTTTGCTTCCTTATTGTTTTCCCAGGTTGGTCCATAAAAACTTGTCGCAACTTCATAAAGCCCGATATAGCCAAGAGAAACAGTTGCCCGATCATTTTTATAAAGTTCGTCTACTGAGTCTTCCGCATTCAAGCGGCCCAAAGCTCCATTCATAAAGAGGATAGGCGCATTTTTGGGTTGAGCTTCCTTTGCCCGGTTGACACGGAAGACCAAAGCATCTTTAGCAATCGCAATGCGTTCATCAAAGATTTCCCAGAACTTTTCTTTATCGCCTGCTGCTTCCAGAGCAATACGCGGGAGATTAACCGTAACAACACCGAGATTGCTACGTCCAGCTGTAACATCCCTGCCATTTTCATCTTTCCAGCCATGAAGGAAACTACGGCAACCCATGCTGGCTTTAAATGAGCCTGTCAGTTCAACAATCTTATCATAAGATAAGATATCTGGATACATCCGCTTTGTCGCGCATTCCAGCGCTAAGTTCTTAATATCATAGTTCGGGGTTCCCACCTCAAGGTTGAGCCCACGTTTGAGTGTAAAGATTAACTTAGGGAAGATTGCTGTACGGTGTTCCTTACCTAAACCACCGATACGTACTTTCAAAATTGCTTTTTGAATTTCACGTGCATACCAGTCTTCTCCCAAACCAAATCCAACTGTGACAAACGGCGTTTGCCCATTCGAAGTGAAAAGCGTGTTGATTTCATATTCCAAAGACTGCATAGCATCATAGATGTCTTTTTTGGTCTTTGCTTTAGCATATGCTTCACGTTTTTCAGGCTGCTCAATCCACTCTTCCGCATCTTTTAAATGCTTCGCATAGTTCAATTTTGCATAAGGTGCCAAAATTTCATCAGCACGGTCAAATGAACAACCACCATATTGCGAACTCGCTACGTTTGCGATAATTTGTGAAGCTTGAGCTGTCGCTGTTTGAATAGATTTAGGTGAATCCACCTGTGCATTCCCTAGTTTAAAGCCATTTTCAAACATATTTTTAAAGTTAATCAAACAGCAATTTGACATGGTTGTAAAAGGAGAGTAATCCAAATCATGGTAGTGAATTTCTCCTTTTTGATGGGCATTAGCCACATGAGGAGGAAGCATCTTCAAGCCAATTGCTTTAGAAACTGCTCCTGCTGTCAGGTCACGTTGTGTATTAAAAACATCACTGTCCTTGTTGGCATTCTCGTTAACAACTGTGTGATCTTTGTTGATAAGCTTTTCGATAGTAAAGTTAATATCTGTGGCTTTACTTCTTTCAAGATCGCGCTGTGTACGATATGTCGTATAAACCTCTGCCCATTTTGTTTCCCCGAGTTCCATCAAGATATGCTCAACGATACTCTGAATTTCATAAATCTTTACATTGTCCGTGAAACGTGTAAAAATTTCGTGAACCACACGATCACAGATTTCAGCGATACGTGTCTCCGAAACTGGTGGTATCACCTCATCACCAGCCTTTTTTAAAGCATCAAAAATTTTGCTGCTGTCGAACTTTACAGAACGTCCATCACGTTTTATAACGCTAATTTCTTGAACCTCTACCAGGCTTTCTTCAACCACCTTCATTGATTTGCTCTCCTATTTTTTTAATTCCTTGCCTTCTATTCTATCAAATAACTTTTGCTTTTTCCACTATATATAGTATCTATTTTCATGAAAATAAAAGAAAGCACACTATATATAGTGTTACAAGGAAAAATAAAAAGAGCTGATCCATGTGCTCTTCTTTATTCATTGATAATATGAATTTGGCAAGATTTCATTGTTTCCAGCGCTGCACCGTGACTTTCAGGCGTGACCCCAGCACAACAAGAGGCATCTACAATAATTTTCACTTCAGGTGCAAAAGATTTAATCAGCATTGCATTTGAAATCACACAGATATCCGTACAGATACCAATGAGTTCTACCTGTTCAACCCTCTCATCCCTAATGTATTCTGCAAGCTGTATTGAACCGAAAATATTTTTTTCAAAGACCCGTTTAAAGCCTACCTGAGCTTCTTTTCGAATTTCCCAACCCTTTGTTCCTTTTTGACAATGAAGCACGGGCAGATTCTTTCCTTCTTGCGTTGTTAAGTAGTCTTCAAAGTGTGTGTCTTGTGTCGCCAAGCGTTCACTCTCTTTATAAGTATTAAGCTTCTCAACCACTCTCGGAACAATAGTTTGTGCTTCAGCTGTTCCCAAAGAGCCATCTATAAAGTCATTTTGAAAGTCAATCAGTACCAGTAGTTTTTTCATATGCAAAGTGTAACATACCGCCTCAATAAGGTCAACTGCTTCATAGATAGAAAATGAATTAAGGAGCACTCAGTTCTCAGCTTTTGTACTAGATAAAGATTGTAATCCCCAATTGCTCCAAGGAAACTAACATGTTTCATCAAAGCTATTACAGCCGTATCTGTTCTACCGAAAATGACCGTTCTCCCCTGTTTTGACTTGTATAAGCTCTCTATCCAAAAATGAAGTTTTCGTATTCATTTATCTGTAAAAATATTATATAATTATTAATATAAAGGGGCTGCAAACGTACAACCACTGCTGGGATAAAAGAGCTTGTATAGGAATAGGAGGAGGGTGCCTTAGAAGTAAGGAATAAACCAGCAGCCCTTTTTCCGTAAATAAGCTTTGGATAAGAAACGTGTATGACTCACGATAAACGGTTATAGGCATATCCCTTCTCCTTAAAACTCTCAACTGTGGCATCTCGCTTTTAGAAAAACTCTATATGCCATGCTTATTAAAAGCGTGAAACATAGAGGTGTACTAGGGATAAAAAAACAAGTAGGAGGTTCGTTATGAAATGCAAAACAATAATGGAAAATATCGTTTCTGAAAACAGCTCATCTGTATTCGATAAAAAAGTAAATGCTTTTCTAAAAGAACTGGCGGATGACGGTTACTACGTTTTAGAACAGCAGTTTCAGCATACTCGCTCAAGTTTAGCCGTATCAATTATTTATAGTACGAAACCAAAAAAAGAGGAGCTTTAGTCTAGTATGATTGGCAGATAGGAGAGCTTGACTTGCTAGATGCCTTGTCATATCTCAAATTATGCTCAATCATTTTGCTTCCGCCTTAGCCAATGACTTTACTAATCCCACACAAAAAACGCTCAGTTATAGCACTCCTGTGCAAACTTTGAGCGTTTTTCCCATTTTATCAATGGTATTTCTTATCTAAATGGCTATAAATAGGAAGACCAATTAATGTAAAGATGACACCAACTAAGGCTGGAATTTGATTACTCATATAGTCTGAGCTGATCAAAGTCATGAACAAGATGAAGACACCACCGCCGATTGCAATAATTGGGATAATCGGATAGAGTGGCACCTTGTATGGTCGTGCCAGTTCTGGCTCTTTCTTACGCAAGATAAATACCGTAATAAAGACCATAGTATAGAAAATCCAAATTACAAATATCAACATATTTGTAAGGAAATCAAAGGCATCGCTTGAGAACATAGTCACAACCAACATGATTGCAGCAATAGCAACTTGAAGTATACCTGAATTTACTGGAACACCACTTGTTGAAAGTTTTTGGAAAGTTTTCCAAAATGGGAAAGACTTTTCTGTCGCCAAGGCATAAGAAGCACGCATACCTGTCATAGAATAGCCGTTGATTGTTCCATAAACAGATATCAAGATACCAATGGTAACAAGTTTACCTCCCATGCCCCCAAATATCTTATCGGCTACCATAGCAGGAAGATTAGGATTATTTTCCATCAATGTTGGGATACCTAAAGTACGGATGTAGGCCGCGTTAACAAAGATATAGACAAACATGATAGCAACAATCCCGAGGATAATCGCACGTGGCAAATGTTTCGCTGGATTTTTCATTTCTCCAGCGATATTTCCTGCATAAATCCAACCATCATAGGCAAACATTGTAGCCAGCAAACCTGAACCAATAGCTGAAGCCAACGACAAGTTTTGCCCTGCTTGGATTGGCAGAAGCTGAAACTCAACCCCACCGGGACGAAGTAAGCCAACGATAACAATCAAGGCGATTGGGATAAGCTTAATTACGGTTGTTACTGATTGTAAAGCACCACCAGCTTTTGAACTGATAAAGTTAATCAAGGTAACTGAAACAGCTGCAATAACACCAACAATAGCTGTATTGGCCGCACTCACGTTCATTCCAAACAAATTCAAAAATTGTGTTCCAAACACGACAGCAAGCGCTGCAATATTTGCGGGGAAGTATATGATTGATTGTGCCCAGCCTAAGAGAAAGGACCAGCGTTTACCAAAACCACGTTGGATATAACGTATCATCCCACCTGTTTCTGGAATAGCTGCTGCAAGCTCTGCAGCAGTTAACCCACCACAAATCGAAATAATACCACCAAGTACCCAAACCAATATGTGTAATCCAGCCTGGCCCGTCAGTTCCGCAACTCGACCTGCTTTAAAGAATACACCTGCACCAATAACCGTGCCCATTACCGTCGTAAGGGCAGGAAAGAAACCAAGCGTACGCTTCATTTCATTTTTTTGTTCCATAAGAGCTCCTCTTTAAAAGATAAATTTTGACAAGATTAATATTGTCTTAACGTTGATTACTAAAATTAGCATTAGAGAGTAATCTCGAAACCGATTACTCTCTAATTTTATCATATTTTTTAAACTTGTGATAGAGTGAACTTAGTTTTCTCAACCTTTTAATTTTTCAGTAAGTTTTTCAAGCATATCCTTAGTCATCGCATCCAAGTCGTATTTAGGATTGAAGCCCCATTCTTCTTTCGCGCATGTCGCATCGATAGAGTTTGGCCAGCTGTCTGCAATAGCTTGTCGTACAGGATCTACATCGTAATCCATTGTAAAGTCAGGCATGAACTTTTTAATCGAAGCAGCAATTTCTTCTGGTGCAAAACTCATAGCTGTAATATTGAAGGCATTACGGTTGACTAATTTGTCTGCTGGTGCGTTCATCAAGTCAACAATGGCATCAATAGCATCAGGCATGTACATCATGTCCATCTTAGTTCCTTCAGCGATAAAGCTTGAATAGTGACCATTTTTGATTGCTTCATAGTAGATATCAACAGCATAGTCTGTTGTACCACCACCAGGCAAGGTCTTGTATGAAATCAATCCTGGGAAACGTACACCACGTGTATCTACACCAAACTTCGTATAGTAATAGTCACAAAGCAGCTCCATAGAAACTTTCGTCACACCATACATAGTATTTGGACGTTGAATTGTCACTTGCGGTGTGTTGTCCATCGGAGTACTTGGGCCAAATGCAGCAATAGATGATGGTGAGAAGTATTGTAGACCAAGCTCACGCGCTGTTTCCAAAGCATTAACCAATCCACCCATATTGAGCTTCCAAGCAAATTGTGGCTTCGCTTCTGCTACTGCAGAGAGAAGTGAAGCCAAATGGATAATTGTGTCTACACCATTATCTTTGGCAATCTTCAGCATCTTTTCATGATCCATGACATCCAAGATTTCAAAATGTCCATCTGTCACAACTGGATTTCCTTCAACTTCGCGGATGTCAGTTGCGATAACATTATCAACTCCAAGATCATTGCGAAGACGTTCCGTCAATTCTGAACCAATTTGTCCAAGTGCGCCTGTGATGAGTACTTTTTTCATTTTATTTTCTCCAATATATTTGATATATGTTTAGTTACGATAGGAATAATTTTGCTAGGACAGAGCTTAGATTAAACCAATCTCTTTCCCTACTTTGGCAAAGACAGCAACTGCTTGGTCTAACATCTCTTTAGTATGTGCTGCTGTTGGCATTGCACGAACACGACCTGTTCCGAGTGGTACAGTTGGGAAAACGATAGGTTTCACATAAACACCATTTTCAATCAGTTTCTTAGAAAACTCTTGTGTTTTTGCTTCATCTCCCAAGATTACAGGTGTGATTGGTGTTTCTGATACACCTGTATCAAAACCAGCTTTTTGTAATTCTTCTTTGAAATATTTCGCATTGTCCCAAAGTGTCTCTACATATTCTGGATGATCATGCATCAATACAAAGGCTTCTTTTGCAGCTGCGGCTGCACCAGGTGTCAATGAAGTTGAGAAGAGGAAAGGACGCCCTTGTGACTTCAACCAGTCAACCAAAAGTTTTGATCCTGCAACATATCCCCCAACTACGCCGATTGCTTTTGAGAGAGTACCGATTTGGAAGTCAATTTTATCCTGCAATCCAAAATGTTTTACAGTACCGGCACCACCACCCATAACGCCTGAGCCATGTGCATCGTCAACATAAGTGATTAGATTATATTTTTCAGCAATTTCTACAATTTCTGGAAGTTTAGCAATATCACCATCCATTGAGAATACACCGTCTGTGATGTACATTACTTTATTATATTCGCCTGATTCTGTTGCCTCTTTTGCTTTCGCTTCAAGATCAGCCATGTCTTGGTGTTTAACACGAATAATCTTAGCCCCTGAGAGACGACAGCCATCAATAATTGAAGCATGGTTAAGCTCGTCTGAAAGGATGGCATCTCCTTTTTTCATAACTGCACTGATGGCTCCCATGTTACAATTGAAGCCAGACTGAAAAGCTATCGCAGCTTCAGTACCTTTGAACTCGGCAATGGTCTTCTCAAGCTCAATATGAATATCAAGCGTTCCATTAATTGTACGTACAGCCCCTGCACCAGCTCCATACTTGTCTGTTGCATCTTTTGTTGCCTGAATAAGTTCAGGCCGTGTAGCAAACCCCAAATAATTGTTTGAGGCAAGGTTAATCATCTTCTTGCCTGCAACTGTAATTTCTGGGCCATTGGCGCTATCTAGCACGTCAATTGTGTTGAGCAAACCTTTTTCTTTTAGGTTTCCAAGCCCATTTTCGAGGAACTCCGTTAAAACTTTTGAAGTCATTTTTACAACCTTCTTTCACTTTTCGGCTACATTTCCTGTAACCGTTTACAATTAGTTTAACACTTTTCAAAAACTCTTGCAAGATTTTTTGGACTGTTTGCTCATATTTTAATTTAAATTATACAATCTTGTTAACTTTGTGATTTCAAGTAATTTATCGCACAATTAAAAAAAGACTGAAATATGCGTAAAAAGCCCTGAATTACAGAGCTTTTTTACCTATGGATAATTAAGATGTTAAGATTTACTGTTCTTCATCATTCGCAATCAGAAAGTGATCAACGATATCTTCTATACGTGCCAAGTCAACGTTACCACCAGATACAATGGAAACAACCTTCTTGTCTTTCACATATTCATCCACTTTCCCCGCAAGAATCGCTGCAGTTGTAAGAGCGCCAGCACCTTCTACAACGATTTTCGTACGTTGAATAAGGTCTTTAATCGCCAACTCAATTTCTGCTTCTGAAACCAGAACCATATTGTCAACAATTTGGTTAACAACCTCAAATGTCAATTCGCCTGGATAAGCAACGTGACAGCCGTCTGCAATCGTTGGTGCTTCATCGTGATAAACTTTTTTACGTGCCCTAAACGATGCTGTCATTCCATGACAATTTTCAGCTTGTACACCAATAACTTTAATATTTGGATTGAAAGATTTTAAGGCAACAGCAACACCTGATATCAAGCCGCCGCCACCTACAGGAACCAAAACTGTATCCACGTTCCAAAGGTGATCCAAAATTTCCAGACCTATTGTTCCTTGACCAGCCATTACTTCTGTATCATCATAAGGTGGGATGTAAGTAATGTTGTTTTCCTTAGCATAGGCTTCACAGAAAGCCTTGGAGTCATCAAATTGCTCACCTTCAAGCATCACCTCTGCCCCATATCCACGTGTGGCATCTACTTTTGCCTGTGGCGCGCCCTTTGGCATGACAATGATGCTCTTAATTCCTAAAAGTTTTGATGTCAAAGCAACACCCTGTGCATGATTACCAGCTGAACAAGCAATAACACCACGCGCTTTTTCTTCCTCAGACAACTGCGCAATTTTATTAAAAGCGCCACGGAATTTGAATGAGCCTGTTAACTGCATGTTTTCGAGCTTCAAATAAACCTCTCCACCTGTTTTAGCAGTTAAGAACATCGACTGAATCAATGGTGTTTCACGCGCATACTGTTTTACAATATTTTGAGCCTTTTTTATATCTTTAATCGTAACAGGCAGACTTGCTAAATTTGTCATCTTCTCTTTCCTCAAACCCTTTCTAAAATTCTGTATAAGTAACATCTATTGAATCAGCAAGAGGCTTGGAAACTACTTTCCCCTTATAGACACTCAGGCCTGAAAGGAGTTCTTTTGATTTCAATGCTTCATCCAGACCTTTAACAGAGATTTCTTTGAGGAAAGAAAGGTTACCTTGAGCTAAGGCAATGGTCGCTGTACGTGGTGTTGCACCAGGCATATTTGGTACTGCATAGTGAATAATACCATGCTTAATGAAAACAGGATCTGCATGATTCGTTGCATGATCTATTGTTTCCACTGTACCTCCTTGGTCTATAGCAATATCAACAATGACCGAACCAGGTTTCATTGACTTGACCATGTACTCTTTCACCAATTTTGGTGGTTTGGCTCCTGGAATTAGAATTGTTGAGATAAAGATATCTGCAAGTTTGATATTCTCTTCTAAAGCTTCTGTTGTTGACTTGACAATCTCAACGTTTTTTCCTTCATAACGCTCTTTAAGCTGCGCGATACGAGCATCTCCAAGTTCGATGATGATAACTTTACAGCCTAAAGCTACTGCTATATCAGCAGCATTTTCTGCAGCATTTCCACCGCCAAAAATAACAACGGTACCAGCTTCAATACCCGCGATACCTGGCAAGAGAATCCCTTCACCGCCGTGCTGTTTTTCAAGGTAATATTGTCCAATGTTTACTGCACGTCGTCCTGCAATAGCTGACATTGGCTTGAGCAACTCCAGAACACCATTGATGGAGATGTTTTCACCAGAAATAGCTGTTACACCCACCTCCATCATTTTTTCAACACAGGCTTTATTAGCTGCTAGATGAAGGAAGCCCCAGATAATTTGACCTGGTTTAAAGTATTTATATTCAGATTCCATCGGTTCCTTAACTTTAACGATGAGCTCCGCTTCCCAAGCAGTTTCTGTATCTACGATTTGAGCTCCAGCTGCCTCGTAAAGATCATCTGTAAAACCACAACCCGCACCAGCATTTCTATCAACAAGCACTTCGTTCCCTGCTTCAACGAGAATTTTCGCGTTTTCTGGGGTCATCCCTACACGTGCTTCACCTTGTTTTGGGTCTTTAATTACACCAATTTTCATACTTAATTGTTTCTCCTTTTGTGAAAATTTTATCAAGTATATTATAGCGCTTTCATTCTCTTTTGGCAATATTTTTTTTAAAATAAAACATTCTTTTAATATTCCCTTATTCTTATTGTACATATTCTGCAAATTATAAAAAAAGACACTCAAATCTTTCAATTTGGTGTACTTTTTCAGGATATACCTATTAATGATTGACTTCATCTGGGTTTCGAGCAAGGCCCGCTTTGCCATGAAGACTGTCGATAAAGGCTATGTCTTCATCTGACAAGTCAAAATCAAAAATGTCAGCATTTTCTTTGATACGACTTGCTGTTACAGATTTTGGTAATGGGAGGTAACCTTTGTGTAGGCTCCAACGTAAAACGACTTGTGCCACTGTTTTCTCATATTTATCTGCAATATCAGCAAGTTCAGTGATGGCAAAAATTTTGCCTGTACCGAGTGGGCTGTAAGCTTCTGTCAAGATATCGTGTGCTTTATTAAAAGCAACGACCTCTTCTTGCTGATCTGAGGGGTTGACCATGATTTGGTTAACAACAGGCTTTATCTCAGCAACTTCAAGTAATGGTTCCAAATGACGGGGATGGAAGTTTGACACACCAATCGCACGCACTTTATTATTTTTCACGCCATCTTCCATCGCTTTCCAGACAGCTGCGTTTCGTTCAGCAAAATTAGGGCGGAAGGCTTTAGGATTCGGCCAGTGAATCAAATAAAGGTCAACATAGTCTAAGCCGAGTTTTTCTAAACTTTCATCAAGTGCCGCTCTTGCATCTTCAGTTGTTCCAAGATCCCAAAGCTTTGTGGTGATAAACAATTTATCACGTGCAATCCCGCTGTCTTTAATTGCACGTCCCACGGATTCTTCATTGCCATAAACGGCAGCTGTATCAATATGACGATAACCAACTTCTAGAGCCGTTTTGACCGATTGATAGGCCTCCTCGCCATCTTTTGATTGCCATGTCCCAAAACCAACTTTGGGAATTTCCATACCATTTGAAAGAGTGTAAGTTTCTGTAAGTGCCATAAATTCTCCTTTTCTTTACTTCTCGCTTTATTCTATCACTTTATGAAAGGAGACGAAAAAATTTGGTTCGGAAGTGTAGAAGGAGAACGCGGATGTTGGAAGAACAAAGAACAGGTGTTTCCCGCATCTCACCCGTTTCACCACTGAAATGCAGGAATTTTAGAGGAAGGGCTAAATGATTTCTTTAAGCTTCTGGCTGGTAGATAATAAGTGCTGGACGGACGCCCATAAATGCTAAAGAAAGGTCTACATGACCAGTGCGAGTAAGCTGACCAGCCCGCCCATTAGCCGCAACATCCACACGCCAGCCATCACCTGAAATCCCAGGAGTACGTAGCCACCAGCCATGATTATCACCTTGCCCACCTGTCACACGCTCCGCATGATTAGAAAATGCGCTGCTCGGTTGGGAAAGTTTTACCACATCTGCTAAAGATAGTGCAAAGGCTTGCTTTGTTCCTTTTTAATCAACAGCAGTCAAATCGTTTACAACTTCTGCTGCAGCAGAAAAAAGGAGAAATTTACCCTGCTGTATTACTTGATTACAGAACACAGTATTTCCCTCGTCAAGTATTTTAGACTATTTTTAAGTATATTCTCCCGTCTTTTTTAAATATCTCTCTCTTTTAAGTTAAAACTATTTAGTAATTATACAACAGTTTTTTCGGAAAACTTGGACAAAGAAATCCCCTTTAAAATGCACTGCCATTGTTTTACGTGAAACAATACATGCTGGTCTTATCCAATAATCAAAACTGCAAAAAGTCCAGATGAAAAACACTTAAGCTGGAATGTGTTATAATAAGGGTGTTTGTTTAGGCAGAGCCTAAAAGATGAGAACACTACAATAGGAACAAATTATCAAATAAAAAGTTAAAATTTTTTACTGTTCATAAATAATAAGGAAAAAGGAGAAAAACAATGGCTGAAGTCGAATCATTCCAACTTGATCATACAAAAGTTTTAGCACCCTATATACGTTTAATCGGGACAGAAACTGGACCTAAAGGGGATAGCATCACAAACTTTGATGTTCGCTTTATCCAGCCCAATCATGGAGAAATACCAACAAGTGGCTTACATACCATTGAACACGCAATGGCAAGTTTAATCCGCGATCGTATTGATGGTATGATTGACTTCTCACCGTTTGGCTGTCGCACGGGTTTCCACATGATTATGTGGGGCCAACCCAGTTCTGAACAAATTGCCAAAGTTATCACTTCTTCTTTGGAAGAGCTTGCGGGAGATAGCTTTACTTGGGACGATGTTCCTGGTGTTTCAGAAAAAGAGTGTGGAAACTATCGAGATCATTCACTGTTTTCAGCGAAAGAGTGGGCGAAAAAAATCCTAAGCAAAGGCATCTCGTCTGATGCTTTTGAGCGCCGACCAGTAAACTAAAAGTTAAGGAAAGGAAGTCATGGGAAAATACCAGCTAGATTATAAGGGACAAGCTGCTGTCCAAAAATTCCACGAAAAAAATTCAAAAACTAAGACTGACAAATTAGCCAAAATTGAGGCATTAAAAAAACAATATTTGTCTCAAAAGAAAAAAGAGAAAAAAGCATGAAAAAATTAAACATCGCCTATATCGGCTTTGGCAAATCAACCAATCGTTATCACATCCCCTACGTTAAAATTCGTGACCACTTCAACATTTCGCGCATCGTTAATCGTACCTTAGGCAAACGTCCTGAGCAAGCTGTGCTTGAGGCAAATGGTACAGTCTTCTCAACAGATATTAACGACATTATTCAGGACGAGAGCATTGACTTAGTTATTGTTGTCACCCCCGGTTCTGCCCACTATGAAACCAGTAAAAAACTGCTGCTTGGAGGAAAAAATGTTATCTGCGATAAACCTCTGGTAGAAACTTTAGAGCAGGCCAAAGAACTGGTTGCACTTGCCAAAGAAAGAAATCTCTTCTTTATGCCTTTCCAAAACCGCCGCTTTGACAGCGATTTTCTGACGGTTAAAAAGGTTTTGGAAACAGGCTATTTAGGGAATTTGATTGACCTAACTGTAACAATGGATCACTATCGTCCAGCAGATGCAAGTCTGGGAGAGAATTTCGACGGTGCTTGGTACGGCCATGGTGTCCATCTGGTGGATCAGATGGTTTCACTCTTTGGTAAACCTGAAACCGTTCAATACGACGTACGTTCTACACGTGACGCGGTTGCTACAGATGACTACTTCTCTGTCAACTTGATTTATAAAAATTTCCGAGCAACTGTGCAAGCCACAGAACTAGCTGCTGTCAGTCGTCCAAAATGGGTGATTTATGGTTCTAGGGGAACATTAATTAAAGAGCATGTTGATCAGCAGGAAAATGATCTCAAGGCAGGAATAGTTCCAGGAGACGAAGGTTTTGGTGCCGATACACCTCAAGACTTCGCACAATTAACTTATTATAACCAAAACGGCGATCGTATCGCAAAGACAATCCCGACAGTTTCTGGGGATTACGGTCGTGTTTATGATTCAGCCTATAACTCTTTAGTCCACGGTGAAGAAAAGTTAGTTTCAGATGAGCAAATTCTGGCGGTCATTGAAACACTAGAAAATGCTTTTAAATAAATCCTCAAGTAGGATTTTTCTTTTTACTCTTTTAGTTTTCAATGAAAGAGTGAGTCATTTGAGCAAAAAAGTGAAAGAGAAAATGTTAAAATTGTGCTATGACTATTACATTCAAAAATGTCACCAAAAGCTACGGAGAAAAGGCTGTACTTTCAGATATTAACTTCTCTATTGAAAGTCATGAATTTTTTGTACTTGCTGGTTCTTCTGGCGGCGGGAAAACAACATTACTTAAGATGATTAATCGGTTGATTGACCCAAATCAAGGACAGATTTTTATTGACAAACAAGATATCCAAACCATCAATTTACGAGAGCTCCGTCTACAAATAGGCTACGTTCTTCAACAGATAGCGCTCTTTCCTAACATGACTGTTTTAGAAAATATCGGGATTATTCCTGCAATGAAAGGCTGGAGCAAAAGCGAAATCCGTCGGCGTGTTCTTGAACTTCTGCCACTGGTTGGGCTTGACGCAGATAAGTATCTCAACCGTTATCCCCATGAGCTTTCTGGAGGTGAAGCACAGCGAATTGGCATTCTAAGAGCTATCGCCTGCAAGCCTAAAATTATTTTAATGGACGAGCCTTTTTCGGCCCTAGACCCTATATCACGTAAGCAGTTACAAGAACTTGTTAAAGACTTGCAAAAAACTTTGCAAATCACGACGGTTTTCGTCACACATGATATGTCTGAAGGAATGGCAATGGCTGACCGTATCGCTATACTCAAAGAAGGCAGGCTCCAGCAAATTGGTAAACCACAGGAGATTTTAAATGCACCTGCTAATCCATTTGTCGCTGAATTTTTTACTGACTATCAGCAAGATCTCTCTCGATATAAGTTAAAAAACCTTGAAAAAACTCTTGCAGACAATAATTTTTCAGGTGATACTCCCTTGACAGATGTCTTGAAAAGTATGGAGGTGAATACATATGAACAGTCTGATTAACACCTTTCAACAGCAGGAGTCTCAGTTTTGGCTTGCCTTATTGCAACACATCCAGATTTCTTTAGTTTCGCTTTTTATCGCCATACTGATTGCACTTCCTCTGGCATTACTCTTAAGACGTTATTCGAGATTAGCTGAGCCTCTATTGCAAATCACAGGGATTTTTCAAACCATCCCTAGCTTGGCCTTATTAGGACTTTTGATTCCCTTCGTTGGGATTGGCTCGTTACCTGCTATTGTTGCTCTGGTGGTCTATGCTCTCTTTCCAATCATCCAAAATACCTATACAGGGCTTCAACAGATTGATAGCTCCCTGATTGAAGCTGCAAGAGCCTTTGGTATGAATCGGCGTGAACGTTTAATGAAGTTTGAACTGGCGCTTGCCCTGCCATTTATCATGGCCGGCATAAGAACCAGTGGCATTATGGTTATCGGAACAGCAACATTGGCCGCCCTTATCGGAGCAGGAGGGCTTGGAAACTTTATCCTTTTAGGTATCAACTCTAACGATGTCAATCTTATCTTAATTGGGGCTATCTCCTCTGCACTGCTGGCTGTTATATTTTCAACCTTGCTTCGCTTCTTGGAAAAAGCCAAGCTCCAAACCATACTGATAAGCTTCTTTGCGGGACTTTTACTCTTATTAGCCTCTTATTACAATCCTCAGGCAAACAATCACCCCAAAATTACCATTGCTGGTAAGCTTGGTGCTGAACCTACCTTGCTGATTAATATGTACAAGGAAGTGATTGAAAAAAACAGTGATATTGAGGTGACTCTTAAGCCGAACTTTGGGGATACTACCTTCCTCTACAATGCCCTAAAATCTAATAAAATCGATATCTACCCAGAATTTTCAGGAACTATCTTGACAACTTTCTTAAAACATCCAACCACATCAACTGACCCCCAAACAGTTTATGAAGAAGCACGCGCAGGTATTGACAAGCTAGATAATCTTGCCTACCTTTTACCGATGAAATTTCAAGATACTTATGCCTTAGCTGTTAAAACTCACTATGCAGAAAAATATAATCTTAAAACTATTTCAGACCTTCATAAACTTCCTGCTGTTAAAGCTGGCTTTGACTTAGAGTTTGCAAATCGTCAAGACGGCTACAAGGGACTTCAAAGTCTTTATGGCTTAAACTTTGATGTCAAAACAATGCAGACAAGCCTTATCTATAATGCATTAAACAGTAACAATATCGATCTGGCCCAAGTTTACTCTACTGACAGTCAAATCAAGCAATACCAGCTTACCGTGCTCAAAGATGACAAAAAACTTTTTCCACCTTATCAGGCTGCTCCATTGATGAGCAAAAATCTACTCAAAAAATATCCTCAACTGGAACAGATTTTAAATAAACTTGCAGGGGCAATCACCGATGAAGAAATGATTAACATGAACTATGCGGTCAATGTTGAACAAAAAGATCCCGCTGCTGTTGCACATGAGTTCCTAGCTAGACATGATTTACTATAACTCGTAGACCCGTAACAGTCTGAAAACTGCATACCCAAACTCTTTTTAGGCCAAGAAATTACTCTTAAGTTTTGTATCTCCCTGACGTCCCTCTTCTTACTGAATAAATGCAACACAACTGGAATGGTATAATTAAACTATGAAAAAATATGATGTAATCGTTGCTGGTGCTGGTCCCTCAGGCATGATGGCAGCTATAGCTGCTTCTGAAAATGGAGCACATACAGCTTTAATAGACAAAAATCCAAAAGTGGGAAAAAAGTTACTGATGACTGGCGGCGGGCGCTGCAATGTTACAAACAGTCATTCAGTTGAAGAAATCATCGCCCACGTCCCTGGCAATGGGCGCTTTTTGCACAGTGCTTTTACCCAGTTTTCCAATCTTGATATTATTGATTTCTTTGAAAAAAATGGCATAGTTCTTAAAGAAGAAGACCATGGAAGAATGTTTCCCATAACTAATAAATCCAAAACAATCATTGATGCTCTTTTTGATAAGTTACAAGAACTTGGTGTTGACTATTTTCCGAGTTCTACTGTCACTCAGCTCAATATTAAAGATGGGACAATCAAAGGGCTGGAAACAGAAAGTGACAGTTTCAAAGCCCCATGCGTTATTCTGTCTACAGGAGGACGGGCCTACCCCTCAACAGGTTCAACTGGTGATGGGTATAAGTTGGCGAGAAAGGCAGGGCATACTATCACGCCTCTTTACCCCACAGAAGCTCCTCTTGTTTCCTCAGAGAAATTTATCAGTGAGCGAACTTTACAAGGCATTTCCCTTCGTGATATTCGGTTGAGTGTGTTAAACAGCAAGGGAAAAACTCTCGTTGAACACCGGATGGATATGATTTTTACCCACTTTGGCATCAGTGGCCCAGCTGCTCTACGTTGTTCAAGTTTTATTAATCAAGAACTTGCCAAGGGAGCTGAAACTGTAACTGTCCTTCTCGACAGTTTTCCTGACCTATCCACTGCAGAGCTCCTAAATGAATTAAAGCAAGTGACACACGGCAATAATAAAGCTGTAAAAAATGCCTTTGCATCGCTAACCCAAGAACGCTTTTTACTTTTCTTACTGCAGCAAGCCCAAATTGATGCAGATATACCTGCCAAACAATTAACGGAAAAACAGCTCAAAAAGTTCTGCTCCCTTCTCAAAGCTCTATCCATTCAAATCAACAAAACATTTCCCATCGAAAAATCCTTTGTCACTGGCGGTGGTGTTCATCTCAAAGAGATTAACCCTAAAACGATGGAGAGTAAGCTAATCCCTGGCTTATATATAACAGGAGAACTTCTGGATATAAACGGCTATACTGGGGGATATAATATCACCTGTGCCTTTGTTACAGGACATGTTGCAGGCAACCATGCCGCCGAAATGTCTTCTTATATGAAATACTAAGTACTTACACTAAAAAATTCTATAAATAAGTTAATTCTTGCATTCCTCTTATCGAAATGGTATCATGTTAAGGTACCATTTCGCGGAAGTGGCGGAATTGGCAGACGCGCAGGATTAAGGATCCTGTGGCCTATCTTGGCTGTGCGGGTTCAAGTCCCGCCTTCCGCATTATAACAAGGTTTAAGCACTAGTTTTCGACGACGGGTGCTTTTCTTTTTTTCCAGAGTGTACCATGAGTGTACCATCCCCTGCGCGCGGTTTCAACCATTTCAAAAACAGACTTTTGAGCCTGCGCATTCACATGTCCATAGGTATGCTCTGTCACATTGGATACAGGAGAGTGTCCCACAATCCCCTTTAAGGAGAATTGATTGACACCTGCATTAAGAGAATCAGAGATAAAGGTGTGTCTGAAACCATGAGGGGTCATATGAGGTAAGTTGTAAACCTGCTCCACCTTCCTCAATTTTCGATTGAGCCAGTCTCTCTAAAGATTGGTGGACACCACGGCATCAGACTGGTAAAGCTACAGAGAAACTAATTTTCTGCTTGCTCAATATTCATTTTTGCCAGAAGAACCTTCTGCTCCTTCTTCCACTGACGTAACTCCTCTAAGAGGCTTTCGTTCAGTTGGAGATAACGGAAACGGTATTTATTTTTCATACCTCTGACACGCATTATTTCCCAGATTGAGAATCTTTCTCAAGGCGATGGCTCCAATCCACAATCCCTGTCTTGAAATAAATATCCTTCCAAACCAGATTATCCACACCTATATATATTCATAATTAAAGCACAACATCCTCAACTTATGCCTCTTGCATTATTGAGATAACCATTTATTTCCCAAAATTCAGCAATTTAGCCTTTCCAAAAAAACAATCAAACTTGCACAAACTCGCTCATATCCCTTATTATTCAAATGTAAGCCATCATAAGTGAATTGACCCACATTTGCCTCATTAACACCTGATTTTTCATATCCATTCCACACAGGTAAGTCATAATAATTACCAATTTCTAGAATTGCTCTAACATAGTCTCTCAAGTAATTGCCAATCAGGTTAGGGTTTTGACAGTTATAGCCATCTTTGTCACGCTGAAGCGGTGCCATTAGGACAATTACTTGGTTAGGATTAGTTTTTTTAATATGTTCTATTGCTGTTTGAAAGGCACCAATAAAAGTGTCCTCATCAAAGCCTTCCTTTCTTATTTTACCGATTTTTCGATCTAAACGATAATCGTTAGTTCCACCTGCAATCACGACTAAGTCACTCGGGATATACTCCTCTAAAACAGTCGAAACTGTCCCTGAACCATTTGCAGAACCATTCGCTACAGGTCGCCCAGATATCGCCAAATTCTCCAAATGACTGAATCCCAGTGCACGTTTTACTAGAGTTTGATAACCAATAGCAATTTCACCTGTATCAGAATAAGGTTTACCATCCTGTTCACTAATTGAATCCCCAAACCACTGCCCTCTTTTTCCAGACCAATCCATTTTATTTCCAACCCTTTCATGTATTTCCCTTCCCATTTCATAAATAGTTTAAATTTGATATAATGAATTACACAATAGGGAGAAGGACCTTACTATGCAATCTGCAGTCTTATTAAAAATTAAATCACTAGAATCTACATTTACAACTAGTGAGTACGAAATCAGCCAATTTGTAACTGAACATCCCGATTTTGTTATTGCCAATACAATTACTACACTAGCAAAAAAAATCAATACTTCCGAGGCTAGCATCAATCGTTTTTGCAAAAAAATCGGGTTCAAAGGTTTCAATAAGTTCAAAATTGCGCTTGCACAATCTACAACTCAGTTTGAAAAACTTAACCAAGAGGACATTGATGACTCCAATTTACTTGAGTATATCACTGCTGATTACCAAAAAATGGCTGTCAACACCTGTGCCCTGCTTGACGAAAAAACCATTGAAGAGGCTGCTGCTACAATTGTTCTGTCTAGAAAAATCTTCTTGATATCAATTTATCCCACTTCCTTTATCTGTGATGAGTTTGCCTTCAAACTAAGGCAAATTGGTTTAGAAGTCACTCACTTGAAAGAACCATTAGAGGCCCAACTTTCCATTAGCAATATGACTAGCGATTCTTTGCTCATAGCAGTAGTTCCATCTATTGTGACCAAAGATATCATTCCCTTCTTGGCAAACGTTAAAAAGAATAATATCAAAACAATGCTACTGTCTTCAAATGATAATCCAAAAATTGATAATTTGATTGATATTAAGATGATTACGCCTGATCATGTCATGGCCAATAACAGCCTGACTCTTTCAAACACACCTATGATCTCACTCATTTTTGATATCATATATGCGACAATACTTCGTGATAATCGTGCACTGCGCCAAAGAAAACTAAGTAGTGATACAATCATCAATTCTTTCCAAGCCGCGGATTCATCGCGATACGAATGGTAAGACATGTAATAGAGCTGGGATTTACAACTCCAGTTTTTTTATTTTTTCAGTGCCTCTAAGGCCAAAGCAAAGTTTCCAAAGGTTGCTGAACCGTTATCTGCTACACCACTAATTTGAATCAAGTCATCCAAATCAGATGTTTGAACATATCCATTATTAAATTCATTAAAATATTTACGAACCTTAGTCATATCTATCGATTGTAAAACTGAGCCACCAAAAATAATCCGCTCAGGCGCCAAATTAACATAAGTATTGTAAGCAATTTGCCCAGCATAATAAGCGATTAAGTCAAAGACTTCATGGTCTACCGGCAAGTCTTCTCCACTCCTGCCAGTTCGTGCTTTAATCGATGGACCACTCGCCAAGCCCTCAAGGCAGCGATTACCGTGAAACGGACAAACTCCTAAAAAATCACGATCTTTTTCATGCCGTTCGACAATTGCGTGTCCCATCTCAGCATGAGAAATGCCCCCAATAAACTGATTACCTTGAACAGAGCCTCCGCCTATACCTGTACCGATGGTAAAGTAGACTATAGAATGTGTGCCCTGACCATTGCCAAACATCTTTTCGCCATAAGCAGAGCTATTCACATCTGTTGTCCAAACAACCGGTACTTTCAATGCTGATTTGAGAGGTCCAACTATATCCGTATTTTTCCACCCTAATTTCGGGGTACTGGTAATAAATCCGTAGCGTTCAGAATCTTCTTGAATATCAATTGGTCCAAAAGAACCTACTGCTAAGGCTGTCAGTTCATATTTCTCAAAAAATTTTATCACTGCTGTCAAAGTTTCTTCTGGGCTCGTCGTTGGTAATTGTATGCTTTTAATAATTTCAAAGTCAAAATTTGCTACAGAGCAAACAAACTTTGTCCCACCAGCTTCAATGCTTCCTAATAATTTCATATATGTCTCCTTACTCTAGTTTTAAAAAATCGTGTATCTGACACACGATTTTTTAATTATTCATTTTGAGAACCCTTTCAAAATTCTGATACTCTTCTTCAAGTTCATTTTCTTTCATCTGATTTGTCTTTAAAATGTATTGGTAATCATAGTAATTTGGCAAATAGTTTAGCTTCAAAAATGTTTTGGAAAAAGCATTAGCTGCTATTTCACTAGCACGCGATATTTTTGCCTTTCTAGACAAGCCTAAAAACTTAAAGGACTCAATGCTTTCAAGGTTTTCAGAAACACTTTCATCAAGTGTTTCTTCCAAAAAATGAAAAAGTTCATGGGCTAGCACAATTTTTTTCATTCCCTCGAAAGTCACATCGTTTTTATCCGCCAGATCTTGTATAGAACGATTGTAAATCACAATCTCCTTGTTTCCCTTTGCATCAACCTCAAACTGAGCGCGAAACTTCACTTTATAAAATGAACCCTCGCTTTTTGCTGGAGTTACCAAGATATCTAGCTTTTTAAATAAATCCTCCAGAGTGTTCCCCTGATACTTCTGAGCTAGTGCCTTGCCTTTCTCCAAGGATGAAGAAATATAATATGAAATCTTTTTGTCAGGTATTTTATGAAAAAGCATATCTTGTTTCAATTCCAAGTAGGCTAAAAATTCATCTGAAAATCTGTAATTCATCTTATACGCTTCTCCTAAAAATTAGTTATTTGTAAGCAACCGCGATTAATTCTTCTGTATCGTTCAAATTTTCTGTTTCAACATCCAAGATTGATGTCAACTGCTCAATGGTCTGCATTCCTGTCAAGTCTAACATTTTTTCCTTATAAAATATATAAACTTTCGGAATGGTCGCATTGGCATCAGAATAAATCGTATGTTCATCAACAAACTGTAAGAAATCTGAATCCGCTTGATTTTTCTTGAAAACAAAAGAGTGGGCATTACTCTGCTTAAAGCGTACTACACCTTCGCGATCAATGACACAGATATTGTTTTGCTTGCTCTTAAAGAAAAGTTTTTTCTTTATAACTAAGGAATTCATCAAGTTCCAGCGACCAATCTGAGCTTTTCTTTCAACAGTAGATGCATCAACAGAAAGCGCTTCAGCAGTTAACTTCTTTAATTCTTCTTCTGTTACTTCTTCGGCTCCAAGATTTTTTTGGCGCAATTCGGTTGCTCCTGTAGCAACGGCACGAACAATATTTCTTTGTGTATCAATTTCGATATTGACATCTACAGTTTCTTCATTCGCTCCTGACTGAACAATTTTTTCAATAACTTCAGCGCGTATTTTCTTGATATCTTTTTCTGTAGGATTAACAATTGAGCGTTCAATCTGCTCGCGTACCATAGCTAAGGCAACCCCGATAGTTGAGATATATGGTGCATTTTGCGCTAATTTCCACTTCATAGCATAGCGCTCAGCAAGGGCAGGAACAACAATCGCTCCAGAGCCTCCTCCTCCAACAAGGGTGATAAAATTCTTATCCAACTCATACTCAGCAATCAAGTCATCAATAACTGGCTCTAACTTATCAATGGCCAAACGAATAACTTCGCGTGCGGCATCTTCTGCAGTCATTTTCAGATAATTACCTAGAGCTTCCCATGCGTATTTGTTCGCTTCTGTATTACCTTGAGCGTAGTCACCATCCGGAACATATCCAAGTAAGTTAGCTGCACCTGCAAGAGTGTATGAATATTGTTTTCCGCTCTCACCTTTAATAATCACATACTCGCTAGGATCACCTTCACGTGGTGAAACAAACGCGATTTCAGGATTAAGTAGATTTTCTTTCTCTGTAAAGTTTTCATAATCAAGCCCCGCGATGTGAGCAGAGCGTGGTCCGACATCAATAATTTTGCCATCATTAGCACGAATCATTGAGCCACCTGCAACTGCTAATGTCCGAACATCTAGTGAACGAAGGTAAGTCTTGTGTCCCCCGACTTGCGCATATTTAATCATTACTTTTCCGTTTTTGATTACAGAAATGTCAACAGAGGTTCCGCCTACTTCAAAGAAAATACCATCTGATACCTTTTCATACATCAGTGCCCCCGCAACCCCTGCAGCAAGACCAGACAACATTGTCAAAATAGGCCGTTGGCGCACTTCATTAATTGACATAACGCCACCATCACAGCGCATAATCATCAAGTTAGATTGGATATTGGTTTTCAATACTGCATCTTCAGTCATATTCGCCGTTTGCATCATCTTAGGAATGAGCGAAGCGTTGACAACCGCCGTACGTGTACGCATTTTTAAACCATAAAGCTGTGAAATTTCATGTCCACCTGTCGCATACAAACCTTTTTCCTGCGCTTGTTTGATAACCAGCTCTTCATTTTCAGGATCATCTACGGAGTAAGCTTCAGAAGCAACGATAACTTGCGCATCTTTACTCATAAACTCTTTAATTGATGTCTCAATAGCCAAATCATCTAATTTCGAAGAATCAATAAATGTATGCTCTGAGCTTAGAAACTTGTTCGGTGCCAGCTCAATATCACCAACTGCGGTTTCTTTCCTGGCAGATCGCGCATCCATACCCGTTCCCATGCCTATAATACCGACCTTCGCAACATCGCCTTCCAAAAGTGCATTTGTTGCTTGAGTTGTCCCATGAGCGATGAAAGTTACATCGGACGGCGCAATATTATTTTCTGTCAAGATTTTATCGATAATGTTCACAATTCCTTTTGCCACACCTTCTGAGTGAGTGGTTGGAATTTTAACTTTGGCAATGACCTCATAACTGTCATTATCAATCGCTACTGCATCAGTAAAGGTTCCTCCAACGTCAATACCAATTCTTACCTTTTTTCCCATTTTCTTTATTTTTCTCTTTTCTAAAATCTAGTAACATTCTGACAAATTTGCCAGCAAATAAAATACTTGAGATGAGCGTTTACTCCCACCTCGCATTAAGTATTAAAACAAGTAGAAAGTTGAAGCAATCAAACCAATAACTGTTGAAATCCAAATCCAAGGAATCGTTTTCTTCAACACATCATTAACATCTGTTTTTGTGAAATCTGACACCCAGACATTATGTGAGTTTGTAGGATCACATACTGCTTGTACGTTAGAATTCAAGCGCAAAGCAACCATTGCCATAACTGGGTTCATACCACCAGCAACAAGTAAGGAAACAATTCCTGAACCAAGACCCCAAACATTTAATGGACCACGATAAATTGCAAGCGGAGCAAGCAAACCGAAGACTACAACAAACATGATTGGACCGTTAGGAATGATAGCCTCAATTGCGCCATCCAAGATGGTTGAAACCTCTACTGACATGACGGCATTCAGCAACATACCAATACCTATCATCAAGCCTGCTGCTCCAGCAATATCCTGAATCCCTTCGACAAATGCTGAGGATACAACATGAATTAGATTCTTCGGAGTACTTAATAATAAAGCAGCAAGAATACCTGTAATAATAGCTGCTACAAGTGGCACATTGAAAGCAAAAACTAAAACAACTGGTACGATTGGAGCAATTAGAGCAATTGAGCGCACGTTATTGTTGCGCCCTTTATTCGCGGGCATCGCCCAAGCTTTTCTACGTTTTCCGTTAAATTTTACAAAGTAAACCACCATGATAATAGACATGATAATCAAGGGAAGTCCCACCATCCAAGAATAAGATGTCACCGTTTCAAGGGGGAGACCAAGCACATCAATATATACCGCAAGAGTAGAGACTGAGAAAGTTACCCCAATACCATTGGCCAAAAGAAGAATGATGCTAGAAATCATGGGAGAAAGACCCGCAGATATCATGATTGGGATAATGATTGTTCCAACCAAAATGACCATTCCAAGCCCGTTAGAGGCTGTAAAAATAACTGACGCTACGGCTAAGAAAGAGAGAGCAAGCGGTAATGCTTTATCACCAGCCATCTCTGCAGCTTTTTTGATAATCAGCTCGGTAACACCAATTTTTGTCAATATTTTTCCGAAAAGTGATCCAAAAATCAAGCCTGAAATAGCTGTGGCCATACGCATTGAACCATCTTCAAGAACACCCTTAACCAAGGTAAATTTCTCTGGGTCCTCTGACATAAAAGGTACACCTGCAATAACAGAGATTAAGATTGCCATGATTGGAAGTGCCAAGATTGTTGGCAACTTGCGTGTCATCATCAGGGCTACTGCGCCGAGGAAAACAACTATAATTCCGATTAACTGTAAAGTTTCCATTTTTTATTCCTTTTTATTTTTCAATATAAGCTTTTTGTGCAATAAGTATATCTTGTAATGCCGAGACATCGACTTCTTTAACAGACTGATTTTCTTTCAAAGCCAGGACAGAAGCAAGACCAGCTGCTTGTCCGAGCGCAGTCATTGTTGGTGTCGTACGAATCGCTGCCTGCGCTTCAAAGGAAGCAGAAACACAGCGTCCTGTTACTATGAGATTTTCTAACTCGTTAGTAATCATGATTTCATATGGGATTTTGTAATAGCTATCAAAAGTACTTGCATCAAACTTCTCATGCTCTATTTCTTCACTCTGTGCACTATGAACTGAAACTGTTCCTTCACCTTTAGGGTTATGAATATCAATGGGGTAACCCGAATGAGCAATATGTGTTTTAAAATCCGTTCTTTCCAGGACGTCTTTATTAGTCAGCGTATAAACACCTTTAATTTGACGTGTACCACGGATACCAATACTTGGTCCTGTGTATACTATCTTCGCATTTCTGAATCCAGGAATATCTTCAACTAAAAACTTAAATAACTCTGCACATTGCCTTCTGCCGAGCATCTCTGCGCGGGTCAAACTTTCTGCGGAGACACCACTTTCGTTGATAATACGTGTTGTATTAATAATGAATTCACCAGGGACATTTGTTTCAAAAAATAAAATATCTTCACGGGGGATACTGAGACGTCCTTCTTTTTTGGCTTTTTTAAACTCCTCATCAAAACCAATAAATGAAAGGATTTCCGTATTTTTCATTACATTAAGATTTCGGTTGAGCCGTGGGAATTTCTCTGGATCTTTCAGAACCGTGTTCTTAAGCTCTTGTGTGTCCACACCATAAACTTTAAGATTCATCGTCATCGGCTGCATCGCTTGGTCAGATTCACGCCCCAGTTGGAATGGAACTCCCGCCTCAGTTGCTAAATCCGCATCCCCAGTTGCATCAATGAAGTATTTTGCTGTCAAGTTTGTCAGTCCATCTTTGTTTAATACAGTAATAGACGAAATTTTACTGTTCGTTTTTTCAACAGACACAAGATTAGTGTGAAACAGAATATCACATCCTGCTTCCTGCGCCATTTCATCCAAAACAATTTTCAAACCTTCTGCTGAAAATGGTGTTAAATACGAAATATAATTGGTAGAATCAAGCACATGACCTGGCGAGTAACCCTTTTCGACCATGCGCTGGACCATCTCTTCACCCAAACCTTTTATAACCTGCTTTTCTCCTGCAAAAAAAGTCATCATAGGGCCGACACCATTTGCTGTTAAAGAACCTCCGAAATAGCCATACTGCTCAATAATCAGCGTTTTAGCTCCATTTCGTGCACTTGCAATCGCAGCGAAGGCACCAGACATGCCACCACCTGTAACGATCACATCATAATTTGTTTTCATTATCATTTACTCCTTGCTTTTTCGTTAGCGCTTACATTTTATATAATAGCATTTCTTTCAAAATGTGTCAATCTTTATGAAAATAAAATTCAATAATATGTTATGATTATAAAAAAGGAGTAAAAATATGATTAATTATTCTGTAGAGAAAACAAAAGAAAGCATTGATTTTATCACGTTTAATATCCGTGATAAATTTGAAATAACTTTTGCAAGTCTCGGTGCCTCTATCTTTGAAATAAAATTTTCAGATTGTATGGGTAATTTGGAAAATATAACACTAGCCCCTCATTCACGACAGTACTGGATAAAAAACAGAACTTTTTCAGGGAGTATCATTGGTCCTTTAGCTGGTCGCTATGAAATTAATGATACCTCTCTCGAAGTAAACAGACCACCTTATCATTTCCATGGTGGAAATACTGGATACGATAAGAAAATTTGGGACTTTGAAATTGATGAATTACCAGATGAAACCCAGCTTATCTTTACTTTAAACGATCTTGAAAACCATTTGAAAGTAAAGGTCATTTATTCTATCAATCAGCATTTGCAGCTAAAAATGACTATATCGGCTACTGCGACCAAAAAGACTCATTTCAACCCAACCAATCATATCTATTTTAATTTGAGCGGAAACAATCAAGAGACTGTTGAAAGTCACACTCTTTATCTCTCAAGCAATCAATATTTTGTAGAAAATACAGAAAAAGTAATTATCGGCAGTTCCAAAATCACAAAGGATGATATACTTGATTTTTCAGATTTAGATGGAAAATCATTAAAAAATTTAAGCACTTTTGATGGTTTAGACACTACTTTTTCATTAGACAAGAAAAAAATAGGGATAATCAGTCATCCTCAAAGTGGACGAGCTGTTAAAATAAATACCACATTACCTGCAGCTGTCGTATTTACCTTGAATCAGCCACAAATACATTTCGAGAATAAACCAAAATATTCTGGAATTACTTTTGAAACACAATACCCAGCTAATAACTTAGAAAAAGTTATGCTTAAAGCTGGTGAAGAATATTTTTCCAAAACTACCTATAGTTTCTTGAATTTAAAGGATAAAAAGATGGATGGGAACAGTTGTAACTTGATTTAAATAAGACATGCCCAATTGTTTATTTAGAAAAAATATAAAATATTTTAAAAGAAAAAAATCCCAGACTTATATGAGTCTGCTGAAAAACTTTACATATTTTTTAAAACACAATATATTGTGCAATAAAAATAGAATTATATCTATATGTCGTATAAAAAGAGGCTGGGGCAAAAGTCCAAAATAATGAAAAAAACGCTAAATTTCGGCAGATAATGCCCTGATTGAGCATTTTTGTTTTTTCTATTTTTGCTAAAACTGATCAAAAACCGACTTTTGCCCCAACTCCTTTCCAGTAGCCCCGACTTATATACTGAGATTTTTAAAACATTTTTGTTAGATGCCTTATCAAGCATAAAGGCAGCTGCATAAATAACTTATCAATGTTTCTTATACCTTAAAAAGCACAGTAGACGGGTGCTTTTCTTTTTTGTCCTCGTCTGAATATTATATGTCCATTTTTGAAAGCTGATGTCTGGTACTCTCATCTTTTACTTGCAATCATCCACAAGTAGATCTATTTTGTTTCCTTCCCTTCATTTTATTCTCATTAAGTCAAAGAAAATACCTTTTCCAAGCACTTTTAAGACAGTTACGTCATAAAATTTTGTAACTATTTGCAGGTCCGTGGTAAATTTTTTCAAGATGTTTAAAACAATACAAAATTCTAGTTTCAAAGCTTGTAAACATGTTATACTGGACTTAGTTATTGGAGGATATAATGTTTTATTTAATGTTCTTTCTAGTCATTGCTGCCATAGGTTATCTGCTTATAAGATTTAAAGATCGAAGCATCATAGGTGGACTACTTTTAGCTGCAGGTCTAATGCTCTCTTTCTTTACCCTTCTGCTCTTGGGACTAGCATTTCTTGATGAGAAAACGACTCACGGCTCCACGATTTCTCTGGGAATATTTTATTTTCTCATTCCTTTGGTTTTTTTAGCTCTTTGTATTTATCTCATCCTAAACTCACAAACGATGCGGACCAGAGAAGGAAAAAGTCTGACTGCCAAACTTTCTGCTGCTTTAGGACTGAATCTCATTGTCAGCTTCCCTCTCTTCTTAGTATTGGTATCAGGGCTTATAAATGTTCCTTTATTTCTCAGCATTATTTTAATATTCTTCTTGCTGCTTGATTTAACCCTTACTTTCATCTTCATGGCCTACTTGCTTTATTCTTGGATGTATCAGATGTTCCCAGTAAAAAAACAAATTGACTGCATTATCGTCCTTGGATCAGGAATTTCTAGCGAAGAGGTTCCGCCGCTTTTAAAAAGTCGTTTAGACAAGGGAATTGAGTATTTTTATAAAAATACTGCTTCTAAATTTATTGTCAGTGGTGGGCAAGGTGATGATGAGCCCGTTTCCGAAGCATTTGCTATGAAAAAATATCTCCTGTCTCAAAATATTCCTGAAGAAAATATTATCATGGAAGACCAGTCAACAACAACTTATGAAAACATGCTTTTCTCAAAGCGTCTTATTGAGGAGGATTGGCAACACCATTCTGAATATAATAAACGGCATCCTGTTATTATTTTTTCAACGAATAACTATCATGTACTTCGAGCACGTTTATATGCTCGGAGGGTCCATCTTAAGGCGGAAGGTGTTGGTGCTCCAACTGCCTTCTATTTCTTACCAACAGCACTCATTCGTGAATATGCCGCACTACTCTCCCACAATAAATTTTGGGTTATTGGGCTTGTTCTTCTGATTTTCTTGATTATAGTAAGCAGTTTCTTGCCTATATAATATAACCCTAAACTTTAAGAAAAGAGAGATTAGTATCAGTACGGCATTGGCCACTGATATATTTCCTTTTTGAGACAAAAGTAGACTTTAACCGATTTTACTCAAAACGTATCAAAAAAATGCTTAATCTCTGCATTCTTATGCATATGGTTAAGCATTTTTCATTTTCAAGGCCGTCGGCCCAGCCACTTTCAAATTTTATTTTTTTATCTGGATAAATAAGATCTTAAGATAGTCACCTTCTGGAAACGTTTGAGACACCTTAAAATCTGAAGGCAAGTGTTCCTCTTGAAAAATAACGTAACTTACACCTTTATCTTCCAAAGACTCTTGAACCATTTTTTTAAACTTTTTCCGACTGACATTCGCAGCATTTGTAGAAGCAATCAAAAGGCCATTATTATTCAAGATGTCCACAGATTGCTGAACCAGTTCTCCATAATTTTTAGCAACAGAAAAGGTCTTTTTCTTATTTCGTGCAAAACTTGGTGGATCCAAGACAACAATGTCATAGCACAACTCCTTTTTCTTGGCATAGCTAAAGTAGTTAAAGACATCCATGACATATATTTTTTGAGTTTCTGGGGCAATACCATTCATTTCAAACTGTTCACGTGTTTTGTCCAAAGAACGCTTTGCTAGATCCACTGAGGTTGTTTGGCTAGCCCCACCAAAGGCAGCTGCTACAGAAAAAGCACCCGTGTAACTGAACATATTAAGAAGTGTCTTACCCACAGCTAAACCATTTGCCAAAGCTCCTCGAACATTTTTCTGATCCAAGAAAATACCGGTCATTAAGCCCTCATTCAGATAAGTTGCATAAGTAACACCATTTTCCTTTACCGCTAAAGGCCCTGGAGCTGCTTGACCATAGAGAAAACGACTCTCAAAGTGCAGCCCCTCAAAGCGAATTTTCTCATAAGCTCCTTTAATTTCTGGGTAAACGGACTGAAAAGCAGCGATAATATCTGAACTTTGTGCATAAATAAAAGCATTGTACCAACTAAAGACAGCATAACCTGCATAATAATCGACAGTTACCCCGCCTAAACCATCACCTTCACCATTAAATAAGCGAAATGCTGTTGTCAACTCATCTTGAAAAAAAGAAAGTCGGTCATTTTTGGCATTCTCAAACTTTCTTTTATAAAAACTTTGATTGATGTCCTCTTGTGCTTGGGTTAAGACCCAGCCTGTCCCCTTATTTTGCTTGGATAAGTATCCTCTCCCCAAAAAGTTTTCCTTCTCATCAACAAAGTCAACAAAAGAATCTTCTTTTGGAAGAAACTTCAAATCATCCGCAACAATTAACGGAAAAGTACGACGAAGTTTTATTGCTGCCTGTTTTTTTACTGTGATTTTCTTCATGATATTATTGTATCAAAAAAAGTCGTTCATCCCTCAATTTAAAGGCCGCCCATTTACATAATACAATATTCACTACATTCAGATCAAAATCCGATTTTATTTAATTTATTAATGTATTTATTTTAAACTAAGGCACAGGAAATTTATAATCTCACTTTATTCACCGGTATCCCTCTCTTCATTCATCATTCGACTATAGAAAAAAGCCGAAGTCAAAGGACTTCAGCCATGGTCTGACAAGATCAGGGGCTATTTTTTCATGGGATTATTTATCTGTGAGAGCAGCAAGTCCTGGAAGAACCTTCCCTTCAAGAAGTTCCATAGAAGCTCCACCACCTGTAGAAATCCATGAGAATTTATCTGCACGACCGAGGTTGATTGCTGCTGCTGCTGAGTCACCACCACCGATAATTGATTTCACGCCTGGTTGCGCGATGATTGCATCCATTACACCGATAGTACCAGCTTGGAAGTCAGGGTTTTCAAAGACACCCATAGGACCATTCCAAACAACAGTTTTAGCTCCTTTAAGTTCTTCAGCAAAACGTTTTACTGACTTAGGACCGGCATCAAGACCGAGGAAACCTGGATCAACTGCTTCACCTTCAGTATCTTTTACTTCAGTATAACCAGCAAAAGCGTTAGCTTCTTTTGAGTCTACTGGCAAGATAAGTTTACCGTCTGCTTTTTCGAGCAATTCTTTGGCCAAGTCAAGCTTATCTTCTTCAACCAAAGAATCACCAATTTCGATGCCTTGTGCTTTGAAGAATGTATAAGCCATACCACCACCGATGATAACTTTATCTGCTTTACCAAGCAAGTTTTCAATAACACCGATTTTATCTGAAACTTTTGAACCACCGAGGATTGCTACAAATGGACGAACTGGATTTTCAACAGCATCTTGAATATAGGCAATCTCATTTTCAAGCAAGAAACCGGCTACTGCTTTATCAACGTTTGCAGAAATACCTACGTTTGAAGCATGTGCACGGTGAGCAGTACCAAATGCATCATTTACAAAGATACCATCTCCAAGCGAAGCCCAGTACTTACCAAGTTCAGGATCATTTTTAGATTCTTTCTTACCGTCAACGTCTTCAAAACGAGTATTTTCAATAAGCAAGATATCGCCATCTTTCAATTCAGCGATAGCAGCTTCCAACTCAGCACCGCGTGTAGTACCTGGGAAGACAACTTCTTTGCCCAATTTTTCACTCAAAGCTGCTGCCACTGGAGCAAGAGATTTTCCGGCCTTGTCTGCTTCTTCTTTAACACGACCGAGGTGTGAAAAGAGGATTGCACGTCCGCCTTGTTCAAGTACATACTTGATTGTTGGAAGAGCTGCAGTAATACGGTTATCATTAGTAATTACACCGTCTTTAAGTGGGACATTAAAGTCCACACGAATAAGAACTTTTTTACCTTTAAGATCTACATCTTTAACAGTCAATTTTGCCATTTTCTGGAAATCTCCTATATTTTTTTATTCACTAATAAAGTAATTATATCACAATTTAGGCAAAACTTTCTTTACAAGCTTTATCTGGCACGATAAATGCACAAAAAATTATGAGAATGAAACGGTGACTCTAGTGTTATTTTATTCTAAAACCGTAAAAGCTTGCTTACCTTCATTAAAATAATTTATTTTCATCAAAAATTACGTTCCTAAGTTTATCAGGCTTGTCGCAAAGGTTATTCTTTTTCATATAATATTTGCTTTATTTTCTCTTTTAAACGATACTTTTCCATCCTATGTAATTCGCCGCCTGACAGATGGTTTTTCAGTAACTTACGATATCTCAAACTCAAACGTTGAAGAACCTCTTCGAGCAGAGTTGCTGAAATCAACATGTGTTCAGGAGTGTCAGCTTTACCTTCCAAGGCATCTGAACACTCGTATATATCCAGACCACTCCCACAAGTCAAAACCCCGCTTAAACGCTCGCTCTCTTCTTTTTATATCTATTAGTCTTTGTTTATACCGTACTTTAAAATGACAATATAGTTTTTCATGAGTCACACCATCCTCAAGCAATTTATAGAGAACCAAACGTCCTTCCTGTCGATAATCATCCATTGTCCAAAGATTTATCTTAATTAAATGACTGTTCTTCCATACAATATGTTGAACCGAATGAAATATTTCTTCCAACTGTTCCTTATCCAAGTTATTATTCAGCATCTGCCTCCATCTCCTCTCTAATTCTCAAATACCTTTTAATCACTAACTATATGATAAATTTCCTCCCTCTTTTTTATCTCTACTCCTAACAGTAGAATACCATAGCTTCGCGTAAAAATGATTATCAAATTATTTTTATTTCTTAAATTTCTAAAACATAATAGAAAATCTCGACATTTTTTAAGTTCCAGATTGTAAACTGACATCTTGACAAAAAAACTAGCATATACGGCTCTCTATTTTCATAGTAAAGTAATCTATAGAAATTATCTGACATTTATCAGCAGTGCTACATAAACAGCTCCACTACCAATCAAGTATCTTTTAGCTGTTAAAAAATATCAGTATAAATCTAAATTAAACAAAAATATGAGGAATATTTCTCCCAGTATAACTAGTAGCTAAGAAGGGATCACTAAGTTTCTCCCTTCCAAAATTTTTAAGGCTCTATCAAATACTAAATCACTCTACTAATAGCGTTTAGTAGTCCTTCGATACCCCCAAAAAAACCTCATCTGCTTAAACACAAGCAGAGCATTTCACGAGGTCTTATTTCGCCCTATTCCAACGACGCTCTCGAAGGTAAGAACAATCTCTGTAAACTCATCAAGCGTATTGCCTTTGGTTTTGGGCGATTTGACCACCTCAGAAAACGGATTTTATTCCAACAAATTCTCACAAAGCGTAACTAAAAAAGTCATCAGCTTTTGATGACTTTCTCGTGTTTTTAAACTCATTTTATCGGTTTACCACCGCAGAGTAAACAGAACCATTAAAACAAACAAAAAGACCAAGAGTACTAAACCCTTGGTATGAGTGATGCCGAGGACCGGTTTCGAACCGGTACGAAGGTTACCCTTCGCAGGATTTTAAGTCCTGTGCGTCTGCCAGTTCCGCCACCCCGGCAAAATATGGAAAATCTCCCACAAAGGGAGAACTAACAAAGCGAACGACGAGATTCGAACTCGCGACCCCAACCATGGCAAGGTTGTGTTCTACCCCTGAACTACGTTCGCGGATTGCTTTGCACCTTGTCAGTGCTAATGTAAATAACCTTGTCAGGCTTTGC
>NZ_BAAFQO010000010.1:0-106737 GCF_042849115.1 Lactococcus muris
GCCGCTGGTTTTTCTTTTCTGGTGTCATAAACTCCTCCTTTGACGTAACCTGTGGTTTAGATTTTCATTACATTTGTATTTCTAATGTTACGTTTACTTTCTGAGTCTATAGTATAAAAAAAAAAAAGGTCAAATGAAATGAGTGTTTGATGAGAAAAGAGTGGATGGTTTGGCTTGGGGCTTGGCTTTAGACATGAAGAAAAGAAGCTCCGACTGGAGCTCCTTAACTTTATATGGTTAAATATTCTCTGCTTTTATTACCTCAAACCTTCTTATGCTTTTTCGTGATTACTCGAGAAACAAGAGTGCCCAGCACACCCAGTAATAAACCTAGGATAAAGATAATCAGCCAGCGCCAATCAAATTCCTTTTTGATTGAATCAACTGCTTCTGTAAGATTCTTAATGCTAAATGGCTGCGCAAAGAAGTTAAATATTTGATTTTTGTCAGCAGCTTGGCTACGTGTATTCGACAGAACCTTACTGAAATTGTTATTGTAATCTTCACTCTTATTGAACGAACTATTTCCATCATTCAATAGATTGTCTGTGTTTTTCAGTAGTTTTTCTGCAGAAGTTTTTGTCTCCTGCGTTGTCGCGACCAGCCGGTTAAATTCGTCAGCATTGTCTTTAATCATATGGGCACTTTTAGCAGTTTCTTCTGCCCTTTGCGCCGTGCTTGTTGACAGTTCGGAAATGGTTTTGTAAAGGTCATCGCTGGCTGCTTTGTCTTGATAGAGCGCGACATCAGCAGAGTTATACTCTTGCCAAGGTTTTAAGGCGAGTGTCTGCGCATCATTTTTCTTCCATGACTTATAATATCGGTCAATTGAGGCCAGCGTATTGTTATACCAGTTGAAGAGTTCGCTCATATTTTGTTCAAAATATTTCTCTGGTAACTGATTATCGTTCAAACTGTCTTTAGCTTTGCTTAAATCATCAATATTTCCATTTAGGGCAGTAATTGACTCAATCAAAGCTTTAATATTCTCTTGACCTGCTTCTTGATACGCCTTTACATCACTGTCACTTAGGCGTTTTTCCAGTTGAGACATGTCCATATTGCCATACAGGTTGTAAATAGATTTTGGTGATGCGTTTTTAAAGTCCTCCAATGTGTTCATTCTATTCACAGAAGAATTTGGTACCCCATAAATCCATGTGATAAGAGTAGCAGCCTTATCGATATTCCCCAAGAGTTCAGCAATCCTTCCAAACTTATTCCCGCCTAAATAATCAGAAATTTCATTCCTTGGATACAGTGTGTAATCCGCTGAAGTAGAGTTCTCCTTCGGATTTTTTTCACCCCAGCCAAATTCAATGTTTGCCTTTGTGCTCTGTGCAAGGGAAACGTCATAAACAATCGTAAAAGCTGCATCTTTTCCATCTTTTTTACCCTCTTCTGCCCCCTCTGTGCTTTTGTTATAAAGAACAAGAGTGTTATTTCCCCTATCAATAATCTCACCTTCTTCTGGTTTTATGCTTGATCCGTCCTTATTGTAGGTTACTTGAGCTCCTGTAATTTTAAGCGGTTTAAGCTCATATTGTTTCCCTGCAGGAACTGTGATGTTTAACGTTTGGTGGAAAGACTGTTCCCTTGTGTTGACTGTAGGGATATCGCGGAGGAATGATACTTGTCTTTGCGGCACCTTTTCACCAGATGCTTGTAACGCATTCCCGTAGCGTTCAATCAAGTTCAAGTCTTTTTTGTATTGAGAAACATCTGCCCCAGAAGCTTCCATAGCCTCAAACAAAGCCTTATAGTTTGAAATTTCCCAAGGTATTTCTCCCAGTAATTTTTTCAGATTTGATAGGTAAGCTGTGTCATTAAGATTATCCTCGTGATTAAATGATGTTATCTTTTGAGCCAAGGCTTTCCTTGCTAGCTTTTCTGCCTTTTTAGGATCTCGTAGAACATCTTCCACCTTATTAAAGTCCTCAAACTTTAAGTCTTTTTGAGCAAAAAATTGCTCGTAGAGTCTAGCTTCTAACTTGAATAAGTCATCGCGATTATCATTAAGGGCCCCAAGCTGTGTGTCCAAACTTTTCCGCAATTCTTTGATATTTTCATTGTAATCCGTCACTTGATGCTGGAGATTGGCAAAGAGACCAGATGTCTTACCGTTACCCTCATCTTTATAAAAAGGAGATAAGTTATTGAGTGTATCAAGGTAGAGACCATCAAACTGTTTAAAATAAGCTTTTTGATCTTCTTCTGCTTGATTGATAATGGCTTGATTACCATTTTTCAGATTGACATCTGTGATTTCTTTCTGAGTATCAAAATACTGCTTTAAGCGAGGCAACTGGTTGTTAAATGTTTTGCTTGTTGAGTCTAGCATGCCTTGTGTCGACTTGCTAAAACTATTTTGCGAAGCAATCCACGCGCTATTTGCTGACTTTAAACTTTCAGCTGCGGTTACAACAGAGGAATAGTTTTGATTGGTTGTCTGAAATGGACCATAAACTTGACTAGAAAGGTTCGTCAATACTTTCCCATGATTTGCAATGACGGCATTCATGTTATTCTGAGCTTCTAAGATATTCCCTGCAACTGAAGCATAGTACATCTTGACAATACTTTGATTGAAATCACGCAAAATGGTCATAATCTTATCATCAAGTAAATTCTGGGACAACTCTGACTGGTTGTTTTGAAGTTTATAATTGACCTGAGACTGTATCGGGTTGATATCCTGTAAGGTCAAGATATCATGAGAGAAGTTTTGCGGAATATAAATCACCGCATCTACTGCCTTATCCTTGTAAGCCCGGTCTGCGACAGAACGTGAAACAACTTGCCAATTGTACTTCGTATCTCCGGATACTAAATTAACAAAGTCTCTCCCAAAATTATAGACTTTCTTGTTAAAACTCGACTCCTTATCTTCATTGACCAAAGCAATCGTTGGTTTTGAAACGGTTTTCTGTGTCTTTTTATTAAAGCTCAAATAAGCAAAGACAGCTATAAGAGCAAGCACGGCAACCGTCAATAAGCCAATAGAGAGCCATTGTTTTTTCTTCACATTTTTTACAAATTTTTTCTCCATAATACTTCCTTTATTTTTCTACTCTTTACTACTGACGATTTCTTTAAATCATCACTAGTAATTAGTAGAGTTTATTCTACTAATTTATTTTCTTCAAGAAATTGACTGACATCTTCACGAAGGGATGTGTAATTATTTTTTTCTTGATATTCCTTTGCAGTTCTGCTCTTTCCATTTAAGGCAGACACAAGCTCTTAAGATTCAGAGGGATTATAGATTAGTTCTATGATTAGCTATCCCTTTCTTTTTAAGGATGTTTGCGTTATGCATCATAATTTATCCATTTACATAAAACATGTCCAAATTATGAGGTTACTCCCTTTTTAAGTTTCGCTCCTTCTCTATCCAACCATTTATTATACAATGTCCTGAAACGCTCCTCTTCTTCATCTTTGTAGCCTTCAAAAACGACTTCATCTATATCATCGTCATTGAAATAGTACACTTGCTCAGGATCTAAGCCGTTGGGATATAAAGCCCCCGTATAATCAAAAATAACTTGTTCCCCATTTTGCTCAACAACAGGTCCACGATTTAGAATCATAATTTTTTGATTTCCGTCTGATAGATAAACAATACTTCCAATCGCTAACATAACCTTTCTCCTATTCTTTTATTTGATATTTATTTGTTCTTATATCTAGAAAACTTCCAAATCTGTTAAAGAGCAGGGAATAGATTGGAAAGACTCCAAACATGAACAACTGTGAATAACTTGAACTGGAAATGCTGATAATCAATAGAATAATTATGAATATAGGAAGTCCTATAAAAATAGAAAAACTTCTTTTTTTCGATGTGAGTTCTTCTTTGTCTACCGGTACGAGCGTCTTGTAGGGCTCTGTGAGGTTAATTTTTGTTTTACGACTATAAAGAAGACCGAAAATAACAGCTGCACCACAAAAAATCAGCAAAACTACCATTTCCCAGTTTTGTGCAATTCTTTGATCATATGTCAAATCCCAAATATTAAGGGACTTAGGAAAAAGCCCAATATTTACAAGATACAGAATGTATATTACCAGAACGCTCCATACGGAATTTTGTTTTAGATAGAAAGGCAAAGGCTTTATGTTATACTGATTTTCTTTTCCAGTCACTTCATAAATCTTCCAAGATTTATTTACATCAGGAAAAAATCCAGGAAAATAGTTTCTTATATCTTTGGGATTTGAGAAATCTATGATATAAGATTTCCCCTGAAGTTTAATCAAAAAATACCTGACATTAATATATTTGACATCTTCTATCATGTATTTATCGTAATTTTTAGTTACCATCCGAAACAGCCTTTCAAAGATTTCTCGGGATTACTAAATGCCTTACCAACATTTGTAACAGCATCTTTAACCTTATTTCCAGCTTCATTTAACATATCGCCCGCTCCGTTGACAATATCTCTAACTGGTTTCACATTATCATATAATGCTTTAACTGCTATGCCAGCCACAGCACCAGCAACAATTGCTCCTGCTACAGGCAAAGCAACCGCAACCACTGCAGTCAATGCCGCGCCTCCAGCAAGCATACCAGAGCTTACAGCAGCTCCTGCAACGGCTGTACCAATAGAAGCTCCTAAACTACCAGCCCAATAACTTGCAGCGGTAGCAACCCCACTGTAGGCAATTGCCCTACCTTTATTATGGTATTTCACATTATATTCATTGTAATTTTCAACTGCTCCTAGCACAACAAGGCCTCTGCCTCCCCACTTTGCAAATGCGCCTATCCTGTCACTTACTGGATTAGAAATACCTTTTAGTTTACCACTGAGCCATCTTCTTGGAGTAAAACTGTCTTTCACAAATTTTCCGTTTTTTCTAGGTTGCAGTTTAGCTCCCCAAGATTTACCAATATTTTTTCTTTCCTCTATTGTTTTATTTGTAATTGATTCAAAAAATTTACTCAGGGATTCATTGAACCACTCTTTTTTATCTGAAACTTTAGATAAAATTTCCTCGCCTGATGCCTTAAAAAACGCCATATTTTTTTCATTAAAAATCAGTTGGCCCAGCTCATCAAACTGCGCAGCTCCTAACACTGAGACAATCGACAGAATCGCCTTAAATTCGTTGGCACTACTCTTAAACAACGCTCCCACGTTATCATTAAACTCACGCAGTTTCTCAAGCTTTTTTTCAACTTTCCGAATATCATTGTTGACGGTACTCATATAAGAGGACAATTGTCCTTTTAGATGAACATAGCTTGTGTTCAAATCGCTATTTTCGGGATGAGCTGAAGCGAGCTGTTTATAAGAATTAATTTGTGAAGTTATGGAGGATTGTTGAGCTTTTAAAGCTTGAAGCTGCATATTTAGCTTGTCTTCATCTAAAACTTCATTGCCCACTGCCGAATCATAACCTTTATATTTTTGGACTTCTGTTTTTAATTTTTCTACTGCCTTTGAGGCTTTTGAAATCGTCGGAAGCACCAGCTGTGAAAACATTCCCTTACCAGCGGTATAGGCTGCCCCAGATAATGCGTTTGTGTCTAAGGCTGATGTCAAATGTTGGCTGGCTTGATTGAGGTTATCAATTATTACTTCCGCAGTTCCAATGTTTCTGTCTAAGGCAGCTATAAGTCCCTGCGATTCAGATGGATTATAGATTAGTCCCATGATAAACTGTCCCTCTCTTTTTGCAATTTTTCTCGTTCTGCTTCAAGTTTGAGTCTCTCTTTTTTATACTCAGCTTTTAATGCCTCTTGTTGCTGAAAAATAAGTTCCGAGATATATTTTTGCTTTTGCTGAGTTTCACTGTAAGCATCTTGCCTATGACTTCTCCTATTGATGTCGTCGTCAATGGCTTGAAGTTGCTTAAAACTGCTCATCATGATGGTCGAAAAATTTTCCAATGCCTGTTGTGCTTTTTGCTCTTCTAGACACAGTTCATCACTTTTACTTTCTATGGATGCGATTTTCCAATCATATTCTAAACGCTTGTCTGCTTTTTTATCCTTCGCCATCGATTAAAAGCCCCAGCTCATGTCGGTTAAAGCAACTGCATCTTGCTTATCTCTTTCTTCAATGACCGCAGCCAGCTTAGGGAACTTATCAGCTTGTGTTTTAATACTTGACTGAAGCTTTGTTAGGTCCTCAATGATACTATTAGAAACCTCTGCTGCCCTTTTCATACCTGCAATGTTGCTTTCCCCAAGCTCAAACTTTGTATTTGAAGCCTGTCCACTGGTGTTAAACATCGAAACGGCATCTGAAGCTGCACTTATATCTGATTTTATTGCTCCCATTACCCTTATCCTTTCTTTGATTTACTTTTTAAACTTATAAAAGGGATCTCTTTTTAAGAGTTCTTTTTCATCCTCCACCTTAGGCGGTTCTGAAACAACTGGCTTCTCTTCCTTTTTTTCTTGGGGAATTGCCGTAGCCTTAGGAGAGCTTCCCATTTTCTTAATTGCCTTTTCCATCCCAGCTATCATGTCAGACAAAAACTTATCGTCTTTTTCATCCCGATAGCCTTCGTAGACAATCTTCGTTATGTCAGATTCCGCAAGCGTGATAATCGCATCTGCTTGTCTTGCAGAGCCCCCTTGTGGATGAGGTGCAACTTGATAGCGTAAAATTGTCTCCCCCGAGCTGTCCTTTCCAACTGCTCTTGCCACAATCACATAAAGTGTGTCTGCTAAAGCATCCATATGGTCAATCTCAACAACTGATCCCAGACCTAAAAACTGGAGTTTCTTTGCATTTTCAGACATTTTAAGCCTCCTCACTTTCTACAGGAACGACAATGTTAAAGAATTCTTCATCTTTCACTGCATGCAGAACATTTTTATTGACAACCTCTTTCTTCACTTCCAGAGGAAGATTTTCAATCAGATGCTGACTGTTCAAGTCACCGCCAAAGAGAATCTGATAAGCATTTTCACGCACAGCCGTTGTAGGCATGTTGAAACTATTCCCTACGCGGGTGAAGTAATCCATCACAATCAATTGCTTGTTAGGATTATTTTGAGTGAGCAAGGAAACCAGCTGTCCTTGTTGAATGTTGAGTTGCGTCACAAGGTCTGCAAGTCCATTCATGATTAATACACGTGCTGTCGTTGTTTCTTCTTCTAGCCAAGCCTTCAATGCCTTTTGAAGATCCATATTTTGTGTGATGATTGCTTCTTTCGAGATATATGCAGTAGATTGAGAAGCATAGTGTTCCAAGTTCTTGCTGGCATCGATTAAGACAAGCTCTGCCTCGCCAGCAGCTTCAAATATCTGTTCCATCAAGAAAGGCATCAGTAGTTTAAACTGCTTTGCAGATGCAGGGAAAATTCCCAAACTCTTGGCTTCAAAGAATTTGAAGAATTCTGGCTGAGCGCTTAATTTATTAAGTCCTAGAGGCATCACGTGTTCCTCACGGCTAATCAATGATTTATAGATTTCTGGTGTTAATTCATCAGGAACCATTGGAATTTCATCTGGTAAAGCCCCTTTCCACTCCTCTTTCATTGCTACAATTTCTCGGTCAAGTGCCGCAAGCGCATCAACTTCATTCTCCTCCCTTGTAGGTAGGAATATTTGAAGGGCCAAAGGTTGCTCCAGTTTGATTTGTGCACGTCCTGGAAGTTCCACCTGTTCTAATTTCTCACGACCGAATAGATTGCTGAGATCTCCATCTTCATTTAAGAAGAGCGCCATTTTTGTCTGAATATTGGCCATCATATTCATGCGGATAGCATTATAACGGCCTGCAGTGAGTACCAAATAAATTCCTACAGCAGCACCTTCACGTAAGACTTTCAGTAAAAGATTATCAATCGTATCTTTACGATTATCATTTGGACTTAAGCCGTCATAAGAATCTAAAACATTCACAATGATTGGCAGTTCATGTTGCGTTTTACTTTGATACTGTTTAAGATTCGCAACGCCCACTTTTTTGAATAAAGCCTTACGTTCTGCCAGATTTTGTTCCAAGCGCTGAAGCATTTTTTGGAGTTTTTCATTTTCTTCCAAGGTCACGATATCTGCCACATGAGGAAGCTCTTTCAGCGGCAATAAGCCATTGGTTCCAAAGTCAAATAGGTTGAATTGGACCTGCTCTGGTGTATTCTGACGGGCCAAGTTCATAACAAGCGTTTGAAGGGCTGTGGATTTCCCAAAACCAGGGCTTGCAAAAAGCACTGTGTGAGAGCTTTCTTCCAAATCATAATGGTAAACTTCTTGGCTTTGTAAGCTTGGAATATCAAGTACACCGAAAGGAATAGATAGGTTACGCTTTTCTTCCCTTTTCACTGGCTCTGTTACAATTGCTCCAGCTAGATTTGGTAGCCAAGGTTTATCTGGTTTTGTATAGCTTGATTCTTCAAAGGTCTTCACAATTTCTTGTATCGTCGCCTGTAACTGCGTAGGAAGCTCTTCTTTATCATGATTTTGATCAATCACTTCCTCACGCGGGTCATAGAAAAGTTCCCACTGCCCAACAGCATTGATATGGAAGATACGCTCATCTTTTGTTTCCTCCTGTGTAGCGTGTGGATTGTATTCTACTCCTCCGTAACCAGATTGGAACAACTCATAAACTTCGCTCTCACCTACACGAAGATAACCACGTCCTGCGTTAGTAATGTGTGCAGCATCCCCTGTCTTAATCAAAGCTCTCGAGTTAGCCTCATCCGACATCTTCAAAGCAACTTTAGACTTAGAGTTGGCATCAATCTGATCATTGACCACACCATCTGGCTTTTGAGTTGCTAATATCAGATGCACCCCAAGGGAACGTCCGATACGTGCTACTGATGTTAACTCATCCAAGAACTCTGGCACATTTTCTTTGAGTTCCGCAAATTCGTCTGAAACCAGCATGAGGTGAGGCAAAGGTTTTTCTGGATACTTTACTCCCTCACGTGGGTTCAAACGCTCACGATAAAGCTTCGTATAGCCTGCAATATTTTGAACCCCGTATTCTCTAAATTCACGCTGGCGTTTCTTGAGCTCTGCATTAATGGAAGCCAAAGCTCTCGCAGTGCCAGCACCATCCAGATTGGTAATTGAACCCATGAAATGTGGAAGATTAACCAAGGTATCCGCAATTCCTCCACCTTTCCAGTCGATGATAAGCATACCTATATCTTCTGGAGAAAAATTGATGGCTAATCCCATCAAGTAAGTCGTCAGAAATTCAGACTTACCAGATCCAGAAGTTCCCCCTACGATAGCATGGGGACCGTGTACTTGTTCGTGCAAATCCCAAAAGGCAAATTCTTTCTTACCTTTCCATCCAATCATAGAGGCAATAGACTTACTTGGTTCTGCTTGATCCCAACGGCTCGCAATATCCAAGTCTTCGACTGTTTCGACCAAATATTGTTCCAACAAGCTAAGGCGCTCAGGAATCGCATTTTTCTCCACTTCCATGTGCTCTAAACTGGACATTTGACGAAGAATAACTTCAAAGTTTTCTTGCCTTTCAAGCGCTGGATAAGGATGATACACCTTGTCCATATGATGACCATTGTCTTGAATAAGTACACCAGCCTGCTGGTTCTTCACTTCTACAAGAGCAGTGATTGTTTCAGGTAAGAGTTTCTTGTCCTCTTTACACCAGATCACAGTCACACCCAGATCAGACATATCTTCAGCTAAAAACTCATTGAGTCCATGCCCCGCCAGATAAGAATCATCAAAAATTGTAAAGACAAAATGAGGAAGGAAGGTTGGTTTCTCACGTCCTGCTGCATTCAGCTCTTGCTGCCGCGAACTAATGATTTGGTAAAAGCTAGAAAGCACCATGTCACGAGATTTGGCATTATGCACTATTCCTCGCGTATTAATACCTTGTACCTTAAAGTGGGGAAGAAAACGCCATTTGTGCCAATCTTTTCTATAGGATTTTTCAGGTACTAAAGCGATAAAATTAAGGTCACGGTAAGAATGAAAAAATGCCAGCTGCAAGTAAAGATTGGAAACTGTATCTTTTAATAGCTCATAATTTCCGATTAGTCCAAGAGTTTGATGTCTTAAATCCAGCGTCACTGGTGTATCTTCTTGTTTGGTATATTTTCCCACCAATCCTTTAACATGGCTGGCCCACTCGCCCTCATCACGCGGTGTATAGTCTGTTTCCACCTTCAAGCCAGAAGGCTGTGTCCCTGTTCCTAAGGAAACTTGCAAAAAGTCCTTGTTATTAGCCATGCGTTCATAAAGACGTGAATCATATTTTTCAATCTTCTCAAGCAATCTCTGTGGAGAAGGTTGTTGATAATGCAGTACTTTATTCTCTTGACGGTGCGCTTGGTTCAGCTTAGAAGTTGTCTTTGCTAAATAAATCTGATAGTCTTCTTCCCGTTGTCTTTCACGCTCTAGACGGTCCTTTTTCTCAGTGCGGTATTGCGTGACTGTAAAAACAACAGTCATTGCACTGACAAGCGCAGTCGCCATCATCATAAGCGCGTTACGTCCTGCTAAAAGTGTTGTCAAACCTCCTGCCACAAGCATTCCTATAGGAGGTAAAATAGCTTTGAGTAACCCACCTTTAGGCGCTTGTTCCTTGTCTCCTATCTTTTCAAACTTAAAGCTTTCTTCCGGAATTTCTAGATTCAAGCGCGGAGAACGCCGATATTCGGGGAAATCCTGAGGCTTTTCCAGCTTACGCTGCTGCTCCAAGAAAAACTCAGGATTGAAAATCACCTCTTGTGAAAAAGCCGTCACTTTCCATTGTTCAGCACGTCGCTCTATCATCAGTTCAGGCGTAAGGAGAGTGTCTCCAATCTTGAATAACACGCTCGTACTATAGTTCAGCTTCTCATCGTTATAATAAACAAAGTCCCCTAAAGGTTTTATGAGTGCCAAAGGTTGCGCCTCATCCTCATTGTCAATAATAATGAGAGAATCATCCTGCGTCTGAATAGCACACGGAGTTGTTTGATTATGGATAACAAACTCATGATTATCTAAAACCAAAAAGTGTGTCTGCAGCTCCTCTGCCAACAAGACAAACAGAGGAACACCCTCAACATTGTGCCTCCCTTTAGAAAGCTTTTCACCGTTAACAAGAAGTTGATCGTTAACAACGCCAAACAACAAATGCGCATAAGAAGCAGTCATTTGCGATTCAGTTAATGTCACTTTCTCCAACTTGTCTTTTAATATGAAAATAATATAGAGAATTTCTTCGGGATGACGTGCATCGTAGAGAAAATTCTGATTTTCTTTTTGTGAATGTTCTAATTCAAATAATTCTTTCATACTGTTTATTTTCCTAAGCTTTTACTTAACTCTTGTATTGCTTTATTGTATTCTTCAAGTTTCTTCTGCTTCTCGTCACCATTCATTGTGCTGTTTAATTTTGTCACTTGATAAAGATCAGTGTAGGCAAGCAAAGTCAACTGGTCATCGCCAATATTCTTTGCTAAATTCAGAGATTTTTCAAATTCCCCCCGTCCTTGATAAATCCAATAATTCAACGTATTGTCATCTGTTGTAGAGGAAATATTGTTTAAAATTGCCGCTTTTTGAGTTTGACTCAAATCTGCCAAATGAATGGAAGAAGAGGCCATGACAAAACGCGCTTCTTTAGGAAGCTGTTCAGGTTGATAAGCCTTTAAATCTTCCAAGGTTTTATCGTAATGATTCGTGATAAAATCTGATTGTGCAGCCATAATTGCTTTCTGCTTAGGTATGGTTACATTTTGATCCATAAAGGTCAAAACTCCCATAATAATTGCAGCGATCAAAGCGGCAGAACCTGCATATTTGAAGAAACTGTAGCGCCCCTTGGACACCTTAATGGTAGATGCTTCTTCCCTTTGTCTTTCGCGAGAAAATTTCTCTTCTAATAAAGCATCAACTTCTTCAAAATTGCTACAAGCCACTAGAGACTGACTAAACTTGTCCCTGAGGCTGGCTTCTCCTCCTACAAGATTTTCATAAGAGATTTTAGAATTCAAAATTGATAAAATAAGGGCCTTATATTGTGAAAGAAACAGTGCACTGTCTGTTTCCATAGGTACAACTCCTTCCTTCATCCCAACATGAACAAAAGAGAGTTTTCCATCTGTCAAAAAGATATTTTCTGGATGAACAAAGGGTATTCTGTATCCTGATTTTTGCGCAATCAAATTTTTTAATTTTAGAGCCAGTTCCAGACGCTCTATCTCTGACTTTGCTTGTGCCTTAAGAGAAGACAAACTTTTAGCATTACGTGTCAGCTTGTAGGAAATTTGAAAAGCATATTCCTCATCTGCAGATGCAGTCAGATCAGTTTTATTCTTGATAAATTTCAATTCTTGCTGGTTAACCTGCGTTCCTGTTAAAAAAACAATAAAACGATTTTCTTCCCTCTTAACCGTTAATGTATCCTGTCCATCAAATAATTTCATTTTCTTCTCCTACAACGAGCTGTAATATATCTCCATTTCCCAAACCCAGCTCTTTTAACGTTAATCCACTTTCAAGAGCTATTGACTTTCCTTTAACAACAAAACTCCATTTTTCTGGTAAGCTTTGTCCTTTTGCTTCAAAGGCTTGACTCAACAATTCAATCAGGCGCTCTGAAGTAACTATTGACGGGACAGCTAAGTCAACTTGCTTTCCCATCCATTCTAAACTGATTTCAATATGATCTTTCATCGCTTCCTCTTTCGTCTTGCAAAACGTCTTGCCGCAAATCCTGTCAAAACCATTAAAGGTATCGCCAAAATCAGTAATACAAGTATTCCCTTCGTTTTAACTTCTGTACCTGAGGATGTTGAAGCAACGTTTGCCTGTTTATAGTCTTTAAATAATTCTGTCCTTACATTTTGAACATTTGTCTTATACAACTTATTCTGACTGTTTTTATTAAAATCTATAGCTTGAACATGCTTGAGAGTTTCCGCTTCTTGCTTTTCTTTCTCTTCTTCCTTTTCATACAGGGATGTCGAAAATAGCTGAGAACGAATCCCAAACTCCGAAACACTTGCGCCTCCTCCAGATTGGTTAGTAATCATCTCAGACTGAAGCTGTAAACTTCCATCACTGTCTCCCAGTACAGAGGCAGATGAACACGCCAAGAAAAATAGGACGCCAAAAAACCATAAAAATTTATGCTTTTTCATTTATTCTCCATAAAAAACAAAATAAGCACCACAAGGGTGCTCACTTTTAAAATCCAAAACTTTGAGCATCTTGTGCATCACGTTCTGCGACTGTGTCCGCATATTTATTGAGTTGTTGATTAATACTTTCTAGCAATTCTTCGAATTTTTGAACATTTTGATAGAGTTGGTTGTACTGTTCCAAGTAAGCTTGGAAGGCTTGACCTTTCCACTCTTCCGCGATTGTGCTATTCATCGAATTTACACGTTGAATCGCTTGTTCGATTTCTTCCTTAGATTGGATATAAACTTGCGCTTGTTGCTTCAGTTCTTCAGGTGTAACACTAATTGTTGCCATTTTCATTCTCCTTTAAAATAATATAATATATGTAATTAAAAAATTATTACCTTACTTTATTGGGGCATGATGTATCTGCTTTATATGAAAGCAGATGAACAAAAATGAGAAAGTGTATCGTTTTCTCACAATATTATTTTACCATTCTCTTTTATAAATTGTCAAAGAAAAACGGGAGTCATTTTCGCTATAAACCTTAGCTACGACCTGCGTAAGAACAGTTTTTATATCAAAGAAAACCGGATGATAATCAACAGAACACCTAGAAAACATGTGATAAACTTCACTTTCAGACCTGAACACGCGCATCTAGAATAGCTGTAATTTAGTCATTCCACTTTACATTGCGTAAAAGAAAAAGTGATGAAGATAGCTTTGAAATCACTCTATCTTCACCACTCGTCTCAGTATTGTTTTATTCTGCTCATTTTTCCAAATACTCCGGCAAAAATGTATTGGCTAAAAAGCTCGTATCATAATCCCCGGCAATAACATTATCATCTGAAATTAATTCCAGTTGGAAGTCAATATTGGTTGTTAAACCTTCCACATCAAATTCCATCAATGCACGCTGCATTTTCATCAAAGCTTCAAAACGATTTTCGCCATGAACGATAACTTTTGCAATCATTGAATCATAATAAGGTGGGATGGTGTAGCCTGTATACATGGCTGAATCCACACGTAAACCTACACCGCCACTTGGTAAAAACAGATTGGTGATTTTACCCGGGCTTGGTGCAAAGTTAAATTTAGGATTTTCTGCATTGATACGGCACTCAATAGCATGTCCTTTGAACTCAATATCTTCTTGTTTCACAGAAAGTTCTTGACCATCTGCAATTCGAATCTGTTCCTTAACAATATCCACACCTGAGACAAACTCGGTTACAGGATGTTCAACTTGCACACGTGTATTCATTTCCATGAAGAAGAAATCACCTGAAGTTTCGTCCAAGAGGAACTCAATGGTTCCTGCGTTTTCATAGTTCACATGTGCTGCTGCTTTGACAGCAGCTTGGCAGATGCGCTCTCGTAAAGTATGTCCAATCGCGACAGATGGACTTTCCTCCAGAACCTTCTGGTTATTCCGTTGGAGGGAACAATCACGTTCTCCTAAGTGAATAACATTGCCATGTTGGTCTGCTAAGATTTGGACCTCAATATGACGTGCGGGGAAAATCATTCGCTCGATAAACATGGCACCATTGCCAAAGGCTGCTTTGGCTTCAGCAGTAGCTGCTTCAAAAGCGGGGACGAGTTCTTCAGCATTACTGACCTTACGGATACCTTTTCCGCCACCACCGGCTGATGCTTTCAGCATGACAGGATAGCCGATTTTATTCGCTAAAGTTAGTGCTTCTTCACTCGTATACACTTCACCTTCAGAACCCGGCGTTACAGGAACACCTGCTTTGACCATTTCTGCACGTGCGTTAATTTTATCTCCCATCATATCCATGACTTGGGCAGAAGGACCGATAAATTTGATATTCATTTCCTCACAAAGACGTGCAAACTTTGAGTTTTCACTCAAAAAACCAAACCCTGGATGAATGGCTTGAGCTCCAGTAGCAACAGCTGCTTCTAGGATATTATTCATATTCAGATAAGACTCTGTTGCGCGAGCTGGACCGATACAAATGGCTTCATCTGCCAGCGCAACATGTAGTGCATCACGATCTGCTTCTGAGTATACGGCAACAGTAGCAACACCGAGTTCTCGTGCTGCACGAATAATACGTACAGCAATCTCACCACGATTAGCGATTAAAATTTTATTAAACATAGTTTGATAACTCCTATCAGGCTCTTATTCCAAAGGTTCTCCTCAGCAAAAAAGTAAAATCAAGACAGTCTCTCTGTCTTTTTGACCTATGGTGTATAAAACCAACTTGGATGGATTTAAGCCAAAGCTTTGAAACTTCAAAGTACACTTACTTTTAAAAGTTGCCACAGGCTAACTGTGGCATTGATTGTATTTTTTTATTTGCCTAAAGCAAAAGTTAAGGTACCTTTTGCAGCCAATTTACCGTCAACCTTAGCCTCAGCTTCAACAACAGCAATCGGTCCACGACGTTTGATAAATTTAGCATGCAAGATCAGCTGATCTCCGGGAACAACCTGCTTTTTATACTTTACATTATCCATTCCAGCATAAAAAACAAGTTTTCCTTTGTTTTCAGGTTTTGAAAGTTCCAACACACCCGCAGCCTGTGCCAAGGCTTCCATAATCAATACACCCGGCATTACTGGATATTGTGGAAAATGCCCTTGGAAAAATTCTTCGTTAATCGTCACATTCTTGATGGCGGTGATTTCATCATCCGCGATATCAATCACACGATCCACTAAAAGAAAAGGATAACGGTGAGGCAATGCCTCCATAATTTTTGTGACGTCAATATTTACTTCTGTCATTTTTTACCGCTCCTTTATTTAATGCGTACTAATTCTTGACCGAATTCAACCACATCCTCGGCATTGACCATGATTTCAGTGATTACCCCATCTTTAGGTGCTGGAATTTCGTTCATGACTTTCATTGCTTCAATGATAAGTAAGGTTTGGCCTTTTTTGACTGTATCTCCAACAGTAACAAATTCAGGCTTGCCCGGTGCAGGTTGCAAGTAAGCTACACCAACCAAAGGACTTGTTACTGCTTCGCCTTCTGCTGTGGCGATTTCTTCCACACGCTGCTCTGTTTCTACCGCAAGTTCTGTGCGATTTTCGCTTACAGGTGCTAACGCGCTTGCTTTTGCTTCTGGAAGGACTGATTCAGCTGCTGCTGCAAGAACTTTATTTTCATTTTTTGAGAAAGACAGTTCTCCTTCTGCTGTACGCCAAGAAAATTCACGCAAACTCGAACCGTCAAACTGTGTCATCAACTCTTTTACTTCATTAATATTCATTCTTATATCCCGCTCGCTTTCTTTTCCACAACCTAGGTTAAAGTGCACTTAGACTCTGAGAAAGAAAGCAGAGTGCTTATCTTTCTTTTAAACTAATCTGTGAATTTTTTAAAGGCCAATACGGCATTGTGTCCACCAAATCCAAAGTCTTGTGACAATGCGTAATTAATCTTAGCATCTTGGCCTTGACCAAGAACGACATTGATTGTCATGCCCTCGTCCAATTCTTTTGTTCCAGCATTCACTGGTGCAAACTGATTTAAAATAGCTTGTACTGTCGCTACTGCTTCGATAGCTCCTGTCGCTCCGAGAGCATGACCATGTAAAGCCTTTGTCGATGAAACCAAAGCTTTATCCCCAATAACATTATGGATAGCTTTTGCTTCTGTTTCTTCATTGGCAGGTGTTGATGTCCCGTGTGCATTGACATAGTCCACATCAGCTCCAGAAATACCTGCTTCTTCTAAGGCAAGCTTTATCGCATTTTCAGCACCAACACCTGATGGTGTTGTCATATGATAGGCATCATTTGTGTTACCATAACCAACAATTTCGGCTAAGATATTTGCACCACGTGCTTGTGCATGTTCAAGATTTTCCAAAATCAAGACACCCGCACCTTCACCCATAACAAAGCCCGAACGGTCCTTGTCAAATGGACGGCAAGCAATTGAAGGATCCGCCTCCTTTGTCAAAGCAGTCAAGTTGGCAAAGCCAGCAATGCCAAGCTCACAAATCGCAGCTTCAGCACCACCAGCGATAATAGCATCCGCATAACCATGTTTAATCTCACGGAAAGCTGAACCAATAGAGTTTGCCCCTGCTGCGCACGCTGTAACTTCAGCACGCGATACACCATGCGCACCAGTACGCAAGGCAACATTACCTGTCGCCATGTTGGCAATTGCCAATGGCACATAAAGTGGTGTTACTTTACGTGGACCTTTAAGTAGTGCTTGTGAGTTCTTTTGTGTTTGCTCCAAGCCACCGATACCTGAGGCCATGATACAACCTAAGCGATCGTAATTTGTGTTCTCTGGAGTTATGCCTGACATTTCCATAGCTTCAAGAGCCGCATAGACAGCATAAAGTGAAAAAGTATCCATACGACGGGCATCTTTTTTCTCAAAATGCTTTTCAAATGGAAATTCTTTGACTTCAGCTGCCACACTAATACCTGTAGCTTCAGCATCAAAGCGCGTAATTGGACCGATACCTGTTTTACCGGACTTAAGGCTGTTCCAAAATTCTTCTGGTGTATTACCGATAGCACTGGTTACACCGTAACCTGTAATGACTACACGATTCATCTTTTTCTCCTTTGGAGTTTGTTACAAACTTCTTTTTAGACTAATCTGGTGTAAGGCTACATGACCATGCCACCGTCAATAGACAATACTTGCCCTGTCATGTATTCTTGCTCTGCAAGGAATTTCACGACTGTAGCGACTTCTTCTGGTTGACCAAAACGCTTCATTGGGATTTGGCCCTTCATTGCATCCTTGACTTTATCTGAAAGAACTTCCGTCATATCTGAATCAATAAAGCCCGGTGCTACAGCATTGACACGTACATTACGCCCAGCCACTTCACGCGCAATTGATTTTGTCAAACCAATCAATCCAGCTTTTGAAGCTGCATAGTTGGCTTGGCCCGCATTACCAATTAAGCCGACCACGGAAGTAATATTAATAATTGCGCCTTCTCTCGCACGTGTCATTGGCTTCAAAACAGCTTGTGTCATATTGAAAGCACCTGTGAGGTTTACTTTCAAAACGGCTTCAAAATCTTCTTCGCTCATTTTCAATGATAAACCATCACGAGTTATTCCCGCATTATTGACCAGAACATCAACTGAGCCTAAAGCATCAACTGCTTCTGCAACCATACGTTTGGCATCATCAGCTTGCGAAATATCGCCAGATACGCCGACCGCCTTAACACCAAAAGAAGTGAACTCTGACAAGAGGGATTCAGAAATAGCTGAACGTCCATTGATAATCACGTTCGCACCAGCTTGCGCAAACTGCAAGGCAATCGCCTTACCAATACCACGTGTTGAGCCCGTCACAAAGACATTTTTATTTTTAATTTCCATTATTTTTCCTGTTCTTATGATTTTTAATTGCTCTCAAACCAAGTTCTACAGTGACAACTCTCACTTATTTCATAAGCTTAAGCTTCTTCTGCCATCAAAGCCTTGAATGAGGCAAGATCTTCAACATTGGTAAAGCTGGCTTCCTTGTCTATTTTTTTAATAAAACCAGAAAGAACTTTACCAGGTCCAACTTCAATAAAGCGTTGTACGCCGAGTTCTTTCATTGTTTCAATAGACTCGTAGAAACGTACCGGCTCCATCACTTGACGCGTGAGGAGTACTTTTATCTCTGACTGCTGCATCACTTGGGCTGTCGTATTTGAGATAAGCGCCATGCTGAAGTTGTTAAAATGAACATGTTCAAGTGCTTGGGCTAACTTTTCGCTCGCGGGTTTTAAAAGGGCTGTATGGAAAGGACCAGATACTTTCAGCTCAATCATACGTTTCACACCAGCTTCTTTCAGAAGTTCCACAGCGTAATTAACAGCTTCGGCTTGACCACCAATAACGATCTGTGCAGGGGTGTTATAGTTGGCTGGACTTACAATCCCACGCTCTGATGCTTGTTCACAAATTTCTTCGATCAAAGCAGCTTCTGTATTCATCACAGCAACCATTTTACCTGATCCTGTTGGCGCAGCTTCAGTCATATATTGACCACGTTTTGCAACCAAAGCAACAGCTTCTGCAAAACCTAGCGCACCACTGGCTACTAATGCAGAGTACTCCCCTAGAGAAAGACCGGCCACAAGGTCTGGTTGAATGCCCTTCTCTGAAAGTAAGCGAAGGATCGCTACAGACGTTGTTAAAATGGCTGGTTGGGTATGTTGTGTTTCGTTGAGTTTTGCTTCATCATTATCAATTAAGTCACGAAGGTCATAACCCAAGACTTGACTTGCCTGATCAAAAGTTTCTCTGACAATGTCAAATTCATCAAAAAGGTCCTTAGCCATTCCCAGCTTTTGAGCGCCTTGACCAGAAAAAAGAAATGCTGTTTTCATATTTTTTAATTTCACAAAATTTAATTTTTGTGACACTTCCTAATTTTCAAAATTTATCACAAGTGAAAAACGGGGCTTTCACCCCATTATTCCGTTTATTGTTGAGCTTCGACATATTTTACGAGATCAGCAACAGTTTTCATGTCTGCTTCTGTATCTACTTCAACATCAAACTCATCTTCAATATCATTAATAATTTGGAAAAGGTCAAGTGAGTCCGCATCGAGTTCTTCAAATGAAGTTTCGAGTGTTACTTCTTCTTTTTCTTTGCCGAGTTCATCAGCGATGATGTCTTGTACTTTTTCAAATACTGCCATTGTATTTCTCCTTAATGTGTAGAAAATATATATATTATAGCGTGATAAATCACTCGTATAACCAAATTTAAAACTTGTCTCTCTCGTTTAAAGATTGACAATAAGTGTGCCCCAAGTGAGGCCGCCACCAAAACCAGTTTGGACAATTTTAGAATTTTTGTCCAAAGAAAGTTTACCATTTTTTACGGATTCTGACAAGAGAATAGGTATAGATGCTGCACTTGTGTTACCATAGTCCTGCATGTTCTGTAGGAATTTACTCCGTTCAGCACCTAGCTTCTTAGCCATTTTATCCAAAATTCGAGAGTTAGCCTGATGCAACAAAAAATAGTCAATATCTTCTGGCTTCAAGTTTGCTTTTTCTAAGGTTTCTTGGATATTTTGCGGAACATCACGAACCGCAAAATCAAAGATAGCACGCCCGTCCATTTTAATAAACTCTGCAACAGGTTTTGGGCCGGCTAAAAGGCCTGGACGGAGTTCTAAGTGATTAGAGGTAAGCGAATTTCCTCTTGATCCATCTGTGCGTAAATGTTCAGCGATAATCAAAGGTTTTGTTCCTGTGTTTTCCAAAAGAACTCCCCCTGCACCATCACCAAAAAGAACGGCCGTGGAACGGTCTGACCAGTCTAATGACTTAGACAAGACTTCTGCCCCAATAACCATACCACGTGTGTAGCCACCTGCAATCAGTTTCTCAGCAGTGGATAAAGCGAAAACAAATCCCGAACAAGCTGCTGTCAAATCATAAGCAAAAGCACGATGTGCACCAATTTTTGACTGAACCAATGCTGCCGTACTCGGCATACTGCCATCTGGAGATATCGTTGCCACAATGATAAAGTCAATTTGATCCGCTGACAAATCAGCTTGAAGGAGTAACTGTTCGCCAACTTTAGCAGCCAAATCACTGGTATTTTCGTCAACTGTAATGTGTCGCTGCTTAATACCCGTCCGTGAATAAATCCACTCGTCACTCGTGTCCATGATTTTTGCCAAATCATCATTTGACACAATATTTTCGGGCACATAGTGTGCCACTTGGGTAATTTTAGCGAAAGGCATTATTTCATATTCTCCAATGACTTGTGTAGTTCTTCAAGCTCACCTGCAAGTTTGTTCTCCGTTGTCCCATAAACACTTGACATAAGTTTTTCGGAAATCTGACGGAAAAACTCACTATGTGAGGCACAAAGCGCTTTACCCTTTTCTGTCAAAACGACATGAGCCACACGCCGATCACGGTCTGAGCGCTCACGTCTAATATATCCCTTAATTTCCAAGCGATTAAGTGTAATGGTAATTGTGGAAAGGGCCATCTTTTGGTTCTTAGCAATATCCGTAGCTCGGCAAGTTCCTAAAGTATGGATAAGTGTCAGTTGTTGAAGCTCTTTCACAGTCACATCTGGATAATCGGAATCCTTCAAGAACTGTTCTTCTAAGTTCATGAAATCGTGGAAAAGTTGAATCAACCATTCATTAATTTTGTCAAAATCTGTTTTCATTTGTACGTCCTGATATTTTGATGATGCAAACCATTTACAATACAAAATTGTACCATAATAAAAATAATTTGCAAGTGCTAAGTAGTTTGAGATATGACAAGGCATGAAAAAAATTATGAGAAGGCGACAAAATTACCCAGCCTATTTCATCCTTAAAAGCCGCGAAACCTCACTCAAAACGGCTCATCTTCTATCAAAAATGTCTTTCGTGTATTTGCCGTGAACCCGAGCACTCAACTCCTCCACGATTTTAAGGCTCCCAAATAATTGCGGATAAAAAAATAAGAACCTTTTATCTGTCAACTTTCTCAAATATTTTTCTTTCTCAGAAGACTTTAACGCACTTCTATTGCTTTGAACTTTTCGTCTCGTCTACTTGTGCTTAATTTTATTATAACAAAATAAAAGTTAAATATTCTCTACCTTTTCCAAATTTGAACTGTCTTTAACACAAAAGTTGACGTTTTGATAACTTTTTTACATTTTGTATAAAAAACTCTTGGAAAATCATCCAAGAGCCAGCTTTGTCTTCATTATTCGGTTTGACGAATGAGTGCTTCAGTATAGTCGGAAAGTTGCTCCATTGATGCTGTCGGACCCCCAAAGAAATACACCTTGTCATAATCCATCGTAACGACATGTCCTTCTTTAACTGCCTTTAGATTTTTCCAGACAGGATTTTTTTGAAGTGCTTCATACTGCGCCCTATCTGCATTTTTAAAATCTACAAATATATAATCTGCATCAAAGTCTTTTAAGCTTTCAGCATTAACTTCCGCATATCCCATTCCCTCAGATAACTCTGTCATCTTGGATGACTTTTGAAAACCTAGGCCACGGGTTAATGCTTGCCCACCACGGGCAAAGTTATCTCCATAAGCATAGATTTTATCACCCTGCAATTCTAATAAAGAAATTCTTGACTTTGCTGGGTCTATGCCATGATTTTTAAGTTTTTCTCTTTGTGCCTCCGCTTTTTTATCAAATTTTTTGATAAATGCTTCCTTTTCGTTTTCACGGTTGAGAAGTTTAGCAAAGAAGTTCAAGGATTTATCCATAGTGTTCACCTCTTGGTAGTTAACCAGAACGGTGGGAGCTATCTTTTCATAATCTGAAACTTGACTTTTATCCACAGTCACAATCAAGTCTGGTTTCTGAGCAATGAGTTTTTCCAGATTAAAACTTGGGGAGCCTAAATCTACCATATTCTCTTTTTGTTTCTTTGAGAGGTAAGGGTTTGGAAAGGCCCATGAATCTGTTCCCACTACATTTCCTCCTAATGTTACGATATCATCAGGATAGTTTTGTACAGCGATACGTTCAGGGTGAGCAGGTACTTCTACTTCTCCATTCGAAGCTGCAAAAGTTACTTTTTCCTCTTCTTTTGACTGTGATATATCTAAGCTCGAACAGGCAGAAAGCCCTAAAAGTCCTAATGCTGCTAAAGTTAAAGAAAATAATTTAAGATGTTTCATACAACTCCTCTTTCAAATTTTTTGTATTAAGTATATGTAGTAGGGCGCACCGATGAGCGCGACCATAAAACCAAGAGGTAAACTTGACGGTGCAATGATCGTCTGTGATAGGCTATCCGCTAAGAGTAAAATAATCATGGCTACAACTGCTGTTGCCAAAGAACGTTTCTTGCTTTCAAAACCAACAAGCTCACGCGCTATATGTGGGGCAATCAGGCCAATGAAGGCCAGTCCTCCGACCAGCAAGACACCAATTGAGGCAAAAAGTAAAGCCAGTATATAAAATTGCATTTTACTTTTCTTGACGTCCAAACCAAGACTTGTCGCCATTTCTTCACCAAGACTTAGTACCTCCAATTTTTTTCTGTAAAAATATAGGATAGTAAGACCAATAAGCAATAAAAAACATGTAAAAGCAAGAAAGGCCTGACTAGTTTGCCAAACGTCCCCAGACAGCCAGATTGCAACTTGCTGAAAATCAAAGCGGTTAATGGTCAGTTGCATCAAGGTAATCAAGGCTTGAAAAAGAGCTGTAATCCCAAGTCCAATGAGCAGTACGCGAACATTACTCGCATTTCTCTTTAAAGCAAGCTGGTGAAGTAAGACAAACGCAAACAGAGCTCCTAGTGAAGCAAAGAGAGGATACATAAAAAGCCAAATTCCGGAGAGTTTCAACCACTGACTGATGAGGAGAAAAGAAACAGCCCCTGCGCTTGCGCCACTAGTAATCCCTAAAGTTCCAGCATCAGCCAGAGGATTGTCCACTGTGGTTTGAATGATGAGACCAGCCATCGACAAAGCGACCGCCGCAATGAGGACAGCCAACATACGTGGCAGCCTAAATTGCGGAACAAGTATAGAAAGCAATGGCCAATCTGTAGAAAAATATGTCAAATCGATAATAATCAATGCAAGTAAAGTAAGAATCAAAAGTAAAAATTTCTTTTTCATTTTTCCTCCTGACTCATTGTGTAGATAAAGAAGATTGCTCCAACGACCAATGTCAAACTCCCGGCTGGAAACTCATAGGGTTTAAATAAATTCCGGGCCAACGTATCGGAAATAAGCAGAAGTAAAATCCCTAGTAAATTAGACATAAGGAGTTTCTTCAAAAAATGGCTTCCCACAAGTCGTCCTGCTAAATGCGGCGCCACCAATCCAACAAAACTAATCACCCCTACACTTGAAACGGTCACACCACTCGCTAAAGCCACCATCCCCATAATCAACAATCTCAATCTATTTACTGATACGCCAAGGCTCGTTGCCATCTCTTCACCAAGTGCCAGCAGTCTTATTTGATTAGCAAAAAGCAAAATTAAGCAGATAAAGACAGCCGTCACCACCATCAAAATTTCTAACTTTAAAAGTGTAATCCCTGAGAATGAACCAACAATCCACAAAAAATACGACTGCATATTTTTACTATAAAAAGTCAAGATACTCGCAAGACTTGTAGCAAACAGTCCTACAGAGGTTCCTACAAGTACAACTTTCATCGGCTGAAATTTACTTTTTACAGTTAAGAAAGCAACTACGACCAGTGCTATAAGTGCGCCGAGACTGGCTATCGCTGTACCCAGCTAGCCACCAGTTGAAAGTTTAAATACCAAAAGCAAGGCAAGCGCAAAACTCGCACCTCCCGATATCCCCAATGTGGATATCTCAGCAATGGGATTACCCGTCATAGTTTGAACTAAGAGCCCACTACTTGATAAAAGGATTCCCACAAAAAATAGAGCAAGTAGACGAGGCACACGCAACTGTAAAACAATACTTTCTCGCCAAAATTGGCTCAAACTATAGTTTTGCTCGCCCAGCATAAGGTAAAGCACAGACAGAACAATCAGCAAAATAAGGATAAAAACAATCTGATGAGAAAACTTCCTAATCTTCATTTTTTACCCCTGTAATCATCAAAGATTGACAAAAAAGATCTCGCCCCAGCCGAACCTGTAAACCAAAACTCTCGTGAATGACTTCTTCTGTGAATAGCTCTTCTACAGGCCCCGAAGCAAAAATCTTCCCTTCTTTGACAATAACCATATTATCTGCAAAACGTGCAGCATGGTTCAAGTCATGAATCACATAAACAACTGTCTTTTCCCTCTTCGCAGCAAAGCGTTTTAATAATTTCAGTATATCCAGTTGGTGCAGGAGATCAAGATATGTTGTTGGCTCATCCAGCAGAATGATTTCACTGTCCTGGGCCAAAATCATCGTAATAAAGACCCTTTGACGTTGTCCGCCAGAAAGCTGTTCAACGTGTTGATTCCGTAAGCCCCAAACTTCTGTTTCCTGCATGACCTGCTTGATAAATGTCCTATCTGTTTCAGATAAACTCTGCTGTGTGAGCTTTTGGTGAGGAAAGCGACCCAGACTTACCAATTCATACACCGTGATGTCACTCGGCACCTGCAGCGCTTGTGGCAGCAAGGTTAATATCTTAGCAATTTCTAAATTATTCCAGTTTGTTAGACGCTCATCCTTATAAATAACTTCTCCCTCGTACTTTATTAAACGACCCAAGGCTTTCAGCAAGGTTGATTTTCCTGAACCATTTACTCCGATAATCGCAGTGGTCTTCCCCTGCTCAATTTCTAAGGATACGTCTTTTAAAACCTGCTTTTTCCCATAATATACATTTAAGTTTTTTACCCCAAAATACATGAGTTTTTTTCCTTTTAGCTCTAGTCACTCTATAACGCTAATAATGTCAAATACTTTTTACATACCCCATTAAAACATACTTTACAAAAGTTAACAAGTAATTTCTCGATTATTTTAAAATTAAGAGGAAAAGAAAAACCCTCAGGTTCTATAGCCTGAAGGTTACTGGTTACTCTTTCAACTCTGGTGAGATCAAATGTTCTAAGACTCCTTTGTTCCTTCTTCCGGAATCTCGTAATTTCTTCTTAAAGAAAACTTGTCAGGGACTAAATCATAGCCCGGCTTGCAAAAAGGATGGCAACGTAAAAGACGCGCTGAGCCCATCGCAATCCCCTTTGCTGCCCCATGCTTTTCGATAGCTTGAATCATATAGTTCGAACATGTCGGATAATAGCGACAAGCTGGGGGCAGAAGGGGAGAAACGAATCTCTGGTAACCATGGACAGTCTTAACTAATATTTTTTTCATTTTCCCCTTTATTTTAAAGCTTCTAAAATATCTGCAACCATAAGCTCTGGCGTAAGATGGTAGCGGTCATAGAGTTCTTTTATAGCAACAGAGTCATTAAACTCTTTGGCCGCGCCATAGTTCAGTGTTTTAACACCAAATTTTCCAAGATATCCGGCAACTTTTTGACCGAATCCACCATCAACTACACCATCTTCTATAGTCACAAACACACTGTGGTCAGCCGTTAATTTTTCCAAAGTTTCCTTATCCAAATCAGCGACAAACAAAGGATTGATTAATGTTGCTTTTATATCTAACTTTTCGAGGGCATCCATCACTTTCTGACCATGACTAAAGAGTCCGCCAAGTGCTAAAATTGCTACTTCTGTCCCTTTTCGAACAATCTCATACTGTGCTTTGCTAAAGTCAACCAAACTTGAAGGCCGGTTCTCTACCCCGTGTTCTGGAATTTGCAAAATCACTGGACTTTCTTTTTGAGTGAGCGACCAATCCAACATCGCAAGCAGCTCTTCTTCGCTTGTAGGCGCCAAATAGACCAAATCTGGAATGTTTGAAAGCATTCCTATCGCAAAGCTGCCCTGATGCGTTTTATCAGAACCCGAAATGGAAGCAGACTTTACAATAACTACAGCCGGCTCTTTATTGATAGCCAAATCGTGTAAAAACTGATCGTAAGCGCGCTGCATAAATGTTGAACTGTGGAATATCATTGCACGAGCGCCGCCAGCTGCAACCGCACCTCCAAATGTTGTGACATACTGCTCAGCTATGCCGGCATCAACATAATTTTCTGGATGCTTTTCAGCAAATTCCTTAAGATTATTAATCATTGGTATGCCACCATTCACAGCGACAAGCGGCATGCCTTCGGAGACTTTTTCCTCCATATAGTCGAGAATAATTCTTGTATAGTTTTTCGTCTCACGACTATTTTTCAATGAGCCGTCTTCTAAGTTGAAAGGTGAACGCCAGTGAAAAGCTTCCTTCATATCAATGGCCGGCTGATAACCATGACCTTTTTCAGTGTTAATATGTAAAACAATCGGGTGTGTGATATCCTTCACTTCTTCAAAAAGGGAAATCAAAGCATCAAGATTATTCCCTTCCGCCAAATATTTATAATCTAGTCCAAAAGCTTTGAACATATTATTTGGAGATTGACCATTCGTCTCACGCAACTCAGCGAGCCCCTTATAAAGCCCTCCATGGTTTTCTGCAATTGACATTTGGTTGTCATTGAGGATAAGGATAAAGTTTTGATTATAGGCTCCTGCGTTACTGATCGCTTCTAAGGCCAAACCACCAGAAAGTGAGCCGTCCCCTAAAATAGCAATAATGTTTCCTTGTCCATCGGTCAAATCACGTGCTTTAGCAAGCCCAAGAGCATTAGCAACAGAAGTTGAAGTATGCCCCACAGTAAAGAAGTCGTGTTCAGACTCCTCTTGACTGGTATAACCTGTAATGTCATAGAAATGCCCATCCTCAAAGCCATGTTTACGCCCCGTCAGAATTTTGTGGGGATAAGTTTGATGACTAACATCCCAAACAAATTTATCCACAGGTGAATGAAAGACCTTGTGCAAGGCAATCGTCAGTTCAACAACACCAAGATTAGGTCCTGTGTGGCCACCAATCTTACTCACTTTATTCAACACAGCTCCCCGAATATCAGCAGCAAGCTCTGTCAGCTCTGATCGACTAAACTTTTTTATGTCTGCTGGTGTTTTTACTTTATCTAAAATAGTCATTGTTGTTTCTTTCTTGCTTATTTTTATTTTTACTTATCCATAGCGGATAAGTTCTCACTCTATTCTATTATTTTTTACTCACTTTTGCTGATTTTAGAGATGGGCTTGTACGTAATCGAACAACAAATTTTGTTCCCCTCGGAGGATTGTCCTCAACAGTTATTCGTCCATTATGGGCCTCAGCGATTTGCTGTGCCAAGGAAAGACCAAGTCCCAGTCCGCCTTTTTGACGTGTTCTCGCCTTATCCACACGATAAAAACGATCAAATATCTTCTTCTTATCTCCAGCACTGATTCCTTCACCATTATCTGCCACACTTAGTATAAGGGTCGAACCATTTTTTTGGACATCTACTTGAATTTCACCATCTTCGCCCGTATATTTCATGGCATTATCAAAGAGAATCGTCAAAAGCTGTTTGACAAGACTCTGATCCAAGCTCAGACTTCCGTCAAATTTTAAAGAAGTTTTCAGAGTTTTATCAGAACTTTCTGCCAAGAGCTGATAGTTACTAAAAATTGCTTCAAAAAATTCTTTATCCGTGGCTTCTGGACTTATTTTGATGTTATTATCTTGACGCGCCATGTTAAGAAGATTACTTGTCAGCAAGCGCATGTTTCGAACTTCAGATAGACTCTCCGAAATGTTTTCTGATTCTTCGATGATTGTCGCATTGGGATTTTGGAAAAGTAACTCCAGTCGGTTTTGTAAAATGGCAAGAGGCGTTCTCAACTCGTGGCTGGCATTTTCCACAAAAGCTTTCTGCTTTTCATAGGCCACCATCACAGGTCGTAAGGTCCAGTTTGCCAAGTACAGGCTGATAATAACAGAGATAAACCAGAACATCACCATCGTTGTAATGATAATAAAATTACTCCGGCTCAGGCTATCCTGGAGCTGATCGACGTTACTAAAGACTTGGATATAAGCCACGCTATTTTCTTCTGATACAGTTGATTGTGGCAGAGATAGCGTGATATAGCGATAATGCCAATCCGCCCCATAAGGATTTCTAATCGAGATGGACTTAATCTGTCCAACAGCATCCTTATCTAACTTTGCTACTTTTTCAAGCTGATAGCGAACCACATCAACTGTGATAATCTGCTGCTGGCTTTTCCCCGTTGTCTTGCTGACATCTATTGCACCAGCAGGGCCTAATATATTTCCCTCAGCATCATACATCACGATACTGTTTGTAGGACTGTAGCTGCCTTGATTAATTTCAAAGGTCCCCTGACTTATTCCCGCTTGATTAAGCGCTAAGGCCCTAAGAATATCTGGATTGGCCGCTAAATCACGTAAATTTTGATCTGTTGACTTATATACTCCACTGGTCAAGACTTGAAGAATAATGACTGTCAGCGCAAAGAAAATAATGGTGAAATCTAGAAAAAAATGAAGGAAATTTTTCCCATCATTTTTCACAATTGGCATCGATTTTATTTTTTCTATTATCTTTTTCATAAGGATTACCGTAAAATATAGCCGACATTACGCAAGGTAGCTAGATTTTGGGCAAAGTCAGTATCTTTCAGTTTTTTACGGATTTTACTCATATATACTTCAACTACAGTCACTGTCGTATCACTGTCAAATCCCCAAATCCGGTCAAAAATTTGCTCCTTGGGTAAAATAACGTTTTGGTTCTGCATCAGATAAACGACAAGGTCAAACTCCTTGCCTATCAACTCTACAGGTGTATCATCAACAAAAGCTGACTTGTTCGTCAGATTTAAGCGCACATTGCCATAGGAAAGTCCGTTAGCATCTTCAAGCTTTCCTGTGCGCTTCAAAAGAGCCTGAATACGTGCCTTCAACTCGTCGAGATAGAAGGGCTTGGTCAAGTAGTCATCTGCTCCAATATCAAAGCCATGCATCTTATCGTCCAATGACTCTTTTGCTGTCATAATCAACACAGGTGTATCAATTTTTTGATCCCGGAGTTCTTTCAGAACTTCAAAACCATCCTTTTCAGGCAACATCAAATCCAAAAGAATTAAATCATAGATGCCCATTTCTGCCTCATAAAGTCCCTCTTCACCGTCAAAGACCTGCTTTACTTCAGCAAAAGATTTCAAAAAATCATAAACTGATTTTGACAAAGAGAGGTCATCTTCAACTAATAATATCTTAATCATCGTATCCATCTTTCTTATATTAACGGGAGAACCATTTATTCAACGTTTCTCCGTCCCTTCCCTTTATTTTACACTATTATGACCTTTTTTTCTTATTTAAAGCTAAAAGTATCTAGGTTGGCACCTTTTATTGTCGTTCAAGTAAAAAAGAGACAGAGATTGAGCTTGCTCTCCAAAGAAAATGTCTTTTCAACTGTTTTTCTAGCGAATAAATAGGAGTGAAACACCCCTCATCAGGATTCCGCGCAAAAATGAACGCCATTTCCCATCCGCTCAAACCCTTATGAAAACGAAAAAGCGAATACGTCATGGTGGGGTCTTCGCTACTCTTTTTGACAAAAACCTTCTTGTTGTTGGTGCCGCAGTTGCAGTAGTCATAAGCGCAAACAAGCACCTTAACATAAAGCTTCTCTTAAGCAATGCTTATCGGCTGTCGATTAAAATCGCTAAAAGCCAAGCTTATGTACCCCAACATCAAACGTCTTATTCTGGTTTCATTTAATCTCTTCCTCTCCCCTCTTGCAGCACACGACATAAGGCGGTTCCCCCTTGTTTCTCCTAAAATATAAAAGCCAAGGGAAATAATACAAGCGTTAGAGTGAGAAAAATACTCAAAACGGAAGGTCTGTTCACCATCGCTTTGAGTATTTTATCCTTCACCTTATTTTTTTCGCTCTGTGCTTTCTCGCAAGATAAGCTCAAACGGAATAATTGTTTTATCGTGAAACCCTTCCTTATTCTGCGTTAAAGCCAGAAACTTCTCGACAGTCGCAGCACCAAGTCGAACAATATTGATGTCAAAAGTTGTCAGGTAAGGATGAACGATGGTTGAAAAGGCAGAGTTGTTATAGGTAATTACACTGACATCTTCAGGAACTTTGAGTCCCTGCTCCGCTAAACGGGCAATGACCTTAAGTGCTACAACCTCATCCATAACCACTAGTCCTGTCTCTGTTTGTAGGGACATGTTTTCGTCAAAAACAAGCAATTTGGGCTGCCTTTTACTCTTTAACATCTCATTTTGATACCCTTGATAGCGCTCTTTAAAAACTTCACCATCTTTAGTATCTGTTACAAAAGAAATCTCATCATGTCCTAAGTCTATCAAGTACCGTGCTGCTTCTTGGCCCATTAAGACATTATCATTATCCACATGGGTAATTTCATTTTGTTTCTCAGTTGGCGTACCGAGGAGTACGAAAGGAATTTTCTTATCCAAGAGATAGTCTCGTACACTGTCCGTTTGTCCAGCGTAAAGTACGATAAAGCCATCCACGCGTTTTTCAGAATACATCAAGGCAACTTGCTGTTTGAGCTCGCTTTCCTTGTATCCCGTTACAACAGCGATTGAAACATCGTATTTGCGTGCCGTCTCATTAATAGAAGTGAGGACTTTCATGTAGAAAGGCTGGTTGGACTTGTCTTCAACAGGTGGAAAGACAACACCAATAGTATTTGATTTTCCTGAAGCTAAAATCTGGGCCGCTACATTACGCGTGTAGCCTAGCTCTTGCATGGCTTTTCTTACTTTAACTTTGGTCTTTTCACTAATTTCCGGACTGTCTTTGAGCACGCGGCTAACAGTTGAAGCGTTGACCCCAGCTCTTTTTGCGACGTCTTTTATGGTAACGGCCATCTTTTATCTCCTGACTCTACTCTCTTCTACCTATTCTCCCAAACTTTTGTCAATAATTCAAGAGACAAAGCGCTTGTATCTGGAACGAGGGCGATATCTGTTCCTAATTCTTCGGGAGAACCTACACCGACAGGTACAGCACCAGCAGCCTTTATGGCTGAAATACCGGCCTGTGCATCCTCAATCCCGATACAAGCACTGATTGGCACGTCTACTCCAGCAGCGGCAGCCAAGAAGATATCTGGTGCTGGTTTAGAAAAAGCAACCTTTGCTGGATCAGCAATCGCATCAAAATACGAGCTTAAACCCAGTGCTTCGAGAAGAAAGGGCCCGTTTTTCGAGGCAGAAGCCAGTGCAATCTTGATATCTTTTTCACGCAAATTTTCTAATAAAGCAAGAATCCCCGGATAGACATCGTTTGGTCCCACTTTTTGAATCATTTGAACATAATTGTCATTTTTTTGTTTAGCAAGCTGAGCAAAGGCTTCAGGCCCATAGTCCTCTACTTTCCCCCCAAGCTCCAATATTTTTCTGAGTGAATCTTCTCGAGATACCCCTTTCAACTGCTCATTGAATGTCCTGTCGACGCCTGAAATTCCCAACTCCTCAGCCAAGGCTTTCCAAGCCTGAAAATGGTACTCGGCAGTATCTGTAATCACACCATCTAAGTCAAATAATACAGCTTTAAACATGCTTCACCTCTGTTTCATATGTATCTTTCAGATGCACTTTTTCTCCGTAAACTTCAAGCTCTATCGCATCACCTTTAAGCAACTCAAGCACTAACTTTTCACCCACGCTAACTTTGAGCAAACGTCCCCGGTAATTGATGTGGAAACTGTAAGATTCCCAAGCTTTCGGAAGGAAAGGTGCAAAGCTCAATTGACCATTCCAAGTTTTCATTTGAGCAAAACCTTGGACAATAGCCAGCCAAGAGCCTGTCATTGAAGTAATGTGTAAGCCGTCCTCTGTGTCATTGTTATAGTTGTCCAAGTCTAAGCGTGCTGTACGCTCATACATTTCTACGGCCTTATCTTCCATGCCAAGCTCGGCAGCCAAAATAGCATGAATCGAAGGCGAAAGCGAGCTTTCATGAACGGTTAGGGGCTCGTAGAAATCAAAATTACGGCGCTTTTCTTCTAGACTATAGCGATCCCCAAAGAAGTAAATCCCTTGCAAAACATCAGCTTGCTTGATATATGGGGAACGCAAGATTCTATCCCAAGACCAGTTTTGATTCAAAGGCAAATGTTCAGGTTCCAGCTCAGCTACTGGCGTCAAGTCCTTATCCAAGAAACCATCATGTTGGACAAAAATTCCTAGCTCCTCATCTTCTGGGTAGTACATGTGAGCAATGATGTCTTTCCATTTTGCCAACTCATCTGCTGACACAGCTAAATCTGGACGAGGATACTTTTCCAAGCTTTCTAATGTATAAGCCAAAACCCAGCTGGCCAGTGTATTGGTATACCAATTATTATTGATGTTGTTTTCATATTCATTTGGGCCAGTCACACCATGGATCATGTAAGCTTTTTTGCGTTCTGAATAGTGGACACGATCCGCCCAAAAGCGAGCAATTTCAACCAGAACTTCTAAACCTTCATGAGCCAGGTAAGTTTCATCTCCTGTATAGTTGGTATAGTTATAGATGGCATAGGCAATAGCACCGTTACGATGAATTTCCTCAAAGGTTATTTCCCACTCGTTATGACATTCTACTCCTGTAAAAGTTACCATTGGGTAGAGGGCACCGGCCAAATCTTGCTGTCTCGCGTTGTGCTGTGCTTGGGGCAATTGTTTATGACGATAGCGCAGAAGATTTTCTGTTACCTTTTGATCCGCTAGAGCGAGGTAGAGCGGTACAGCATAAGCCTCTGTATCCCAATAAGTTGCTCCTCCATATTTTTCCCCTGTAAATCCTTTAGGACCAATGTTTAGACGTTCGTCTTCCCCATAATAAGTAGCAAAAAGTTGGAAAAGGTTAAAACGAATCCCTTGTTGTGCGAGATCGGAACCTTTGATTTCAACATCAGCAAGCGCCCAGCGTTTAGCCCAAGCTTGCACGTGTTCCTGTAAGAGTTGCGCATAACTCTTTTCTTTTATTACTTGTTCTAACTCAAATAAGGCAGCTTTCATCTCTGTGAGGTCTGCATAGTCACGGCTAGTCAAAACAAGGACACGCTTTTCAAAATGCAGTTTTTCCTGCTCTAAGACAGCTTCATGAAAATCAAGAACTTTTTCATCTTCAAGTTCCTGCCCTGTCGCTTGAAGATCGCCTTTGAAGCTTTGGCCTGCGAGCACCGTAAATTGTTCCACACCAAAAGGATTAGGCACCGTTTGGCTGGCAATATACGAACCTGCATGGTTTTCCCCTTTGTCTAAAACAGCCCAGAATTTTTCTTCATAATTCGAATCTTCATTGTGCACATCTGCATCGATAAAGGACTCAGTTCGAATCGTATGTGCCTTGCCATCCAAGCTCTTGAAACGGAAAGAAAAGACGGCCAACTCAGGATGAACAATAGATAAAAAGCGCTCAACAGATACAGCTACACCTGATTTTTCATAATGGTAAGAGAGTGTTCCTTTTTGCATATCTAGAGCAATATGGAAGTTTTTGATAGTATCTGTATACAAATCCACTTCTTCCCCGTCGATGAAGACAGAAACACCAGAGAAATTCATCGCATTAATGGCTTTGCCAAAATATTCAGGATAGCCATTTTTCCACCAGCCAACACGCGTTTTATCAGGGAACCAAACCCCTGCAATATAGGTACCTTGATGGTGATCCCCTGAATATTTTTCAGAAAAATTTCCGCGCATTCCCATATAGCCATTACCAAGCGAAGTCAAGGACTCCTGCAAACGGCGTTCTTCTTTTTCCAATGTATTTGACTGGATTAACCAAGGGTCAACTTCCATGATTCTATTGATTTTTTTCATATTTCCTTCTCCCTTTCTCCCTCTTAATTTTTCGTAAACACGTGATATTCCCAAGGCAAGAGACTCATTTTTTCTTCAAGACTTCTCTTACAGCTTCCGAGAATGTGCTGATAATCCTTTGTCTCAAGTTCTGAAAAATCCAAATGTGCCTTTGTTTTCCCCAAATTAGTAATAATCAAAAACGCATCTCGTTGATAAACAAAAGCGGTACGATGATGTTCAAAGAGAAAACAAATGCTGCCTTGAGCGATATCTTCTTCCTCATGACGCAGACGTATTAAATCTTTGTAAAGATTCAAGAGTTCTTGCGCATTTTTCACATTGATTGCCTTATAGTCTGGATGAATCGGCATCCAAGGCTTACCGCTTGTAAAGCCCGCATTAGGACCGTCATCCCATTGCATCGGAGTGCGCGAGTGATCTCTGCTGTTCGCCATAACCTTGTCCAGAGCTTCCTTTTCAGTGAGCCCTTGAGCTAAAAGCGCCTCATAAGCACGCCTAATCTCAGTTGCATCCGTTTGCGCTATATCCGTAAAGGGAAAATTACTCATCCCTATCTCTTGCCCTTGATAAATGAATGGCGTTCCTCTTAAAAGCATATAGGATACTGCAAGACACTTGGCAGAGGCCATACTGCCATCACCAAAACAACTGATCGCTCTTGGCTGATCATGATTTTCAAGATAGAGTGCATTCCACCCACGCGCCAGCATGTCTTTCTGCCAACGCATGATTATCTTTTTATAAGCATATATCCAAGTATGGCCAGGGTTTCCTTCCTGACGTACATTATGCTCCAACTCAAAAATCATATTGAGATAACCCGAACTTGCATCTGTCCAATCCGGCGCCTCTGTTGAAGTTACACCCGAAGCTTCACCTACCGTTAATGCATCATACTGGTCAAATATCTCCTTTAAGTCAGACATATACTGCTCAATTCCTGACACATTCATAAAAGGCTGCCAAGGGTCATTTCCCTTTAGTGACTTGATTTTAAAATCCCAATTTTCCTTTTGAATATGGGAAATGGCATCCAAACGGAAACCATCCACACCGAACTCTAACCACCCTCTAATCATCTTATAGATTTCTTGACGAACTTGTGGGTTTTTCCAGTTCAAGTCTGGCTGCTCTTTCGCAAAGACATGAAAATACGCTTGCTCTGTCTTTTCATCGTAGGTCCAAGCTGAACCGCCAAAAAAAGACTGCCAATTATTAGGCATTTCATCTGGTTTAGCATCTGCCCAGTGATAATAATCCCGATAGGGATTATTCTTTGATTTTTTAGATTCAATAAACCAAGGATGTTGGTCCGAAGTATGGTTAACAACCAGATCCATGATAACTTTTAAGCCACTCGCATGTGCTTTTTCTAAAAGCTCTTTCAGGTCTTCCAAACTTCCAAAACGTTCATCAATGCTGTAAAAGTCTGATATATCATAACCACCATCAACTTGTGGACTTTTATAGATTGGATTTATCCAAATAAAATCTACTCCCAAATCTTTCAAATAAGGCAATTTTTGAATGATTCCTTGCAAGTCACCAATGCCATCACCGTCACTGTCTTTAAAAGACTTGGGATAAATTTGGTATCCTACCATATGTGAGAAATTTTCTTTTTTCATCTTTTAACCTTAGACTGTCTATCTTAGAATTAAAACAAGCAAACCTAAATCAATCAATAGCCCGACTAACCAAGCCAGCCAAAAATACCATTTCCGCGTTTTATGATGGCAAATTTTTCCAGCTAGAAATGCACCGAAACCACCACCAAGAATAGCTTGCATGACCAAGAGCTTTTCAGGGACTCGCCAAGCATGCCTCTGCGCTCGACGCTTATCTACAGCGTAGACAGCAAATACGATAATATTCCAAACCGTCAGAATGAACAATAATATCTCTCTCATCTTTATCTCCCTCTTCTCTATTATGACAAATTTTTCCGATATAGGAAGCAATATAGAAAAGGGTGTCTTCTGACTAGAAAGTGGTCATCAGCTACCTATTGTTTAAGAAGCTTCTTTTAATTATTTTTTATAAATTACAAACCCATCTTTTTGAACTTTATTTTCCTCTGCCAGATGCGCTAGAAGTATTTCACCCCCTGTAAATTCTACAGGTTGCTCGCCCATGTTAAAGACCGCACTAATTTCACCCCGTACGAGTTTCACAAGGCCATTCGCATCATCGATCACTTGCCATTCCACATCAGATTGACTCAATATATCAGCATATTTACGACGGAACGCTACTAACTCTTTAAAGAAAGCAAACATCTCTAAATCTTGATGTTCTTCCGTCCAAGGCATACATTTACGACAGTCTGGATCAGCTCCACCATCTAAGCCGTACTCATCACCGTAGTAGATACAAGGTACCCCAGGCTGCATGTACATAAAGGCTTGAACTTGCTTGACCAAGGCTTTATTTCCCTTTGCTTGAGTCAAAAGACGTGGTGTGTCGTGCGAATCCAAAATGTTAAACATGACTTGGTTAGTTTGCTTGCGGTAAAGCATAAGCTGAGCGTTAATGGCTGACACCATTTGCTCTAAGTTCAATTCTTTTTTTACAAAAGTGTCAATAATGGCGTTTGTATAGGCGTAATTCATCACTGCTGAAAACTCATCGCCGACAAGCCAAGGCTGTGCAGAATGCCAAACTTCTCCCAAGATGTAAAAATCTTTCTTAGCCGCATCGCAAGTTGTACGGAATTTTTTCCAGAAAGCATGGTCGACCTCGTCCGCAACATCCAAGCGCCAAGCGTCAATATCACACTCTTTAATCCAGTATTCTGCAATGTTTAATAGGTATTCTTGAACCTCTTTATTGGCAGTGTTTAACTTGGGCATGTGTGGTGTGAAAGCAAAGGTATCATATGTTGCTGCCTCTGCAACTTCAAAATCATCTGTTGCAACATAGCTTGCCGGCCATTCATTGATGTGGAACCATTCTGCGTATTTGGAATTTTTTTGATTTTTCAGAACGTCTTGCCATTGTGGACTCGTATCACCAATGTGGTTAAATACGGCATCTAGCATGACCTTTATCCCGCGTTGATGTGCCTCTTTTACCAGTTTTTTGAAAACTTCCAAGTCACCAAAATGCTTATCAATTTTCAGATAATCTTCTGTGTCATATTTATGATTGGAATGAGCTTGGAAAACAGGTGTAAAGTAGATACCATTGACCCCTAAGTCACTCAGATGATCCAGATGGTCAATCACACCTTGAAGGTCGCCACCATAAAAATCTTGACGTTCTGGTGACTCTGTTGGATCCCACTCTTTTACTCCTTCTGGATTAATTGCTGGATTTCCATTGGCAAAACGTTCGGGGAAAATCTGATACCAGACAGTATTTTTTACCCAATCTGGTGCCTTGAAACGATCCACTTCATGGAAAAAAGGCATGCGAAAGGCTGCATATTTCTTTGTGAGTAATTTATCTTCATAGGGCAGGATACCTGAATCTGTGTAAACGATTTTTTCTCCATCATGTCCTGTGATTAGGAATACATAATCCATCCGCTTGTGCGGTACACCAACCTCTGTTATATAGAAATCACTTTCTTCTGTAGAAAGAGCATATCGCATCTCTGCTTCTTGATAATCCCAGGACTTCTCCGGCTGACCCTCGCGTTCTGAAAACATATAGGGATCACCATAGATTAATACAACACTTTTAACATCATCACGCGCCACTCGTAAACGTACATGAATTGTCTCCTCCGTATAGAGATAAGCAAATTCTGATTCTGGACGATGGTAAATAGCTGCTTTGTTCATAAATAAACACCTCGCTTTTCTTGTTTTTCTTCATTTTAGCACAAGCTTAACTTTTGCGCAACCGTTTGCAAATCTTATTTTAAGTTCCTTTATTTTTAAGCAAAAAATATATTATATGGTATATTCAGCATATACTACTTTATTGTATATACCAACTTTTTAAAGTAACCAAATTGTAATACAACAAAACTTGACAAAACGGAAGCGTTTGCATAAAATAGAATTATAAAGCAAGAAAAATTATTTTCGAAATTTAGGAGGAAATATTATGAACACATGGAAAAAAGTTGCTCTGAGTAGTGTCTCTCTCATTGCTCTGGCCAGTCTAGCAGCTTGTGGCAACAGTAAAGACAGTGGCAGCTCAACTTCAGCTTCTTCAGATGCAAAAGACCATAAGGGTTCGGTGACACTTTGGGTTGATCCAGCAAATGTCGCTTCTTATAAAGAATTGGTTAAGGACTTCAACAAAGAATATCCAAACATCAAAGTTACTGTTACCCAGTCTCCAAACGGTTCTGCAAACGCTAAACAAGATGTAAGCAAGGACCCAGCTAAGGCAGCAGATGTCTTCAAAGCCCCTAATGACCAGTTGGGTGCTATGGCTGAGGCAGGTTACATCAACCCTCTCTCTCCATCAGCTACAGACTGGGTAAAATCTAACGATATCCAAATCGCTATTGATGCTGTTTTTTGGAAAGGCAAACTCTACGCTTATCCACAAGATGAACAATCAAATATTGTTTACTATAACAAAGCAAAATTTAGTGAAGCACCAAAAGATTGGTCAGACTTCACTGCTGAAAAACCAATTGGTACAGACTTTACAAACTCATACAACTGGTATCCTGTCTTCCTTTCTAATGGCACATATCTCTTTGGTAAAGATGGTGAAACAGTTGACGGTACAAATGCAAACACAGAAGCAGGCGTTCAAGCAATGACATGGTTTGCTCAACAAAAATCCAACCCAGGCGTAAAACAATCGGGTACAGCACTTCTTTCTGACCTCAAATCTGGTAAAACAGCCGCTGTTCTTGATGGACCATGGGATGGCGCTACAATCAAGGAAATCCTCGGTGATAACTTTGGTGCCACAGCCTTACCAACAGCAGACTTCGGCTCTGGTTCTAAACAAATGCAAGCTTTCTCTAGTGTAGGTACATTGGCTGTAAACTCACAATCTAAAGACCCTGTTGCTGCTTCTGCTTTGGCACAATACTTGTCAAACACAGAATCACAATTAGCTTTGTACAAAGCCAATAATGCAATTCCAGTATCAAAAGAAGCCCAAAAAGATTCTGAGGTTGCTAAAGATCCTGTTGCACTTGCAGTAATCAAGCAGGTAGAAAATGATACCTTGATGCCTAAGATGCCACAAATGGCAACATTCTGGAACTTAGCAGCTCCATTGATTGAAAATGCCTATAAAGGCAAAACTCCAGCTGCACAATACCAAGCACAACTTGATAACTTCGTGAAATCAATCTCATCAGCTACTGAATAATTTAATTAACTCTAAGGGGATTGGGCTCATCCTAATCCTCTTATTTTTTATATAAAAAGGGGTAAAATTTATGTTTAAAAAGAAAATTAAACCATCTCCTGAGGCAACATATAAAGAAGTATGGCGTGAAGGTGATATTTTCACCAAGCTTAGTTTCTTCATTATGGGTTTGGCTCAACTGAAAAATAAGCAATGGCTTAAAGGCCTTATCTTTCTTATTATTGAATTTGTCTTTCTCTTCTGGCTTATTTTCAATGGTATAAGCGCAATTAGTCTTTTGAGTAGTCTAGGACACGTTAAGACAAAACAAGTCGTTTTTGATGAAGCACGCCAGATTTATGTTACACAGCAACCTGATAACTCGATGCTCATTCTCCTTTTCGGCGTAATGGCACTGGTTTTCATCGCGATGTTCGCTGCCATCTACGTCACAAGCCTACGTTCAACACGTCATCTTTATGCCTTAAACCGTGACGGAGAGCATATCCCAACGACTCGTGAAGACCTGGCAACACTTTTGGATAGCCGTCTCCAGTATACGTTGATGGCTATACCTGTACTTGGTATCTTAGTCTTCACGATTGCACCTCTGCTCTTCATGATCACCATCGCCTTTACTAACTTCAACCAAGAGCATCCTATTGGCTTTTCTTGGACTGGTTTTGCTTCCTTTGGTCAAATCATTACCGGTAATATCGCTGGAACTTTCTTCCCTGTTTTAGGCTGGACACTCTTCTGGGCAGTTGCAGCTACAGCTACAACTTTCTTCTTCGGTGTTTTACTTGCCTTGCTCATTGAGTCCTCAGGTATTAAATTCAAAGCTTTCTGGCGCACGATTTTTGTGATTGTCATGGCCGTTCCTTCTTTCGTCTCTCTCTTGATGATGAATATGTTCTTGGACAATAACGGACCATTGAACAGCTGGCTCCAAAGTATCGGGCTCATCGATCATCCTATTCCATTTTTGATGGACTCTTTGCTGGCTAAGATTTCCGTTATCGGCGTCAACATGTGGGTCGGTATCCCTGTATCCATGTTAATTTCAACAGCGATTATTCAAAATTTACCGCAGGATCAGATTGAAGCAGCCAAGATTGATGGGGCTAACAGCTTCCATATCTTCCGTTCGATTACATTCCCACAAATTTTATTTGTTATGACACCCGCTTTGATTCAACAGTTTATCGGGAACATTAACAATTTCAACGTCATTTTCCTCCTAACGGGGGGGGGGCCACTGAATGCGGAATACTTCCAAGCAGGGTCAACAGACTTGTTGATTACTTGGCTTTATAACTTAACCATGAAGTCTATCCCAAGTTACAACATCGCCTCTGCTATCGGTATCATCATCTTTATCATCTCCGCTACAGTTTCTCTGATCGCTTACCGTCGTACAAATGCTTTTAAGGAGGGCTAAAATGAAATCATATAAACGCCAACGTCAGGCTTCTTTGGCCTTAAGATATGTTATCCTAACCTTGCTGGCAATTATCTGGATTTTCCCGATTATTTGGATTATCTTAACCAGCTTCTCAAAAAATAACACAGGATTTGTTTCAACCTTCATCCCACAACAATGGACACTCGATAACTTTATAGGTATCTTTAACAACCCTGTTTATCCTTACGGCAACTGGCTTATCAACACCTTTGTCATCGCTGTTATCTGTGCAGTGGTAAATACATTAATCACCACTGCCATGTCCTACGCACTCTCTCGCTTACGCTTCAAGCTACGTAAGCCCTTCCTCCAGCTGGCTCTCATCCTTGGGATGTTCCCAGGTATCATGGCCATGATTGCCCTCTATTACATCCTCAAGTCTTTCGACATGACCAACTTGGCAGGATTAACCTTAGTTTATATCGGCGGTTCTGGTCTAGGCTTTTACATTTTCAAAGGCTTCCTTGACACAATTCCGGCATCTATTGATGAGGCCGCTGTTATTGATGGTGCAACAAAGTGGCAAATTTTCACTAAGATTACCTTGCCACTCTCAAAACCTATGATTGTTTACACCTCTCTTACCGCCTTCATCGCACCTTGGCTAGACTTCCTCTTTGCCAGTGTTATCTTAGGTGGAGGAGATCCTAAGTCACGGACTATTGCTTATGGTCTGCAAAACATGATGACCAACTCCAGAGGCTCCTCAGCAACAAACTTTACCCAGTTTGTTGCAGGATGTGTCATCATTGCTATCCCTATCACCATCCTCTTTATCGCTATGCAGAAATTCTATGTGAACGGCATTACTGCTGGGGCAGATAAAGGCTAAAGATTGCAGAATAAAAAACGTCAATTGACGTTTTTTTAGTTGGAGGGGTTGACGATAAGGGCCGGACGGAGTCCACCAGCGTTTTCAGAGCTGTTCAATTCACCTCCTATAAATCTACCAAATAAAAGCGGGTTTCTATATACCCTCCAAACGTGATTTGCACCACTTCCACGGGTACGAATTAGCCACCAAGTATCGTCAGGCCCCACACGACCAGCTGGATTAGAAAAACCACGACCAGGTCCCGATAAACGCGCCACATCTGCTAAGGAAAGTGTAAATGCTCGAGGAGTTCCTGAGGTATCCACTTGAGTTACATCAGCTTCAACTTCAGGATAGTCTACTAGATTAGTAGGTACCCACCTGTCAAGATCTCCCCAGTCAAGCGAATTCGGGGAAACAGCTCCCGTAGTAAAGGTATTCGGCACAGGTTGGACCATAGCCTGCACCGCTGGGTCTAAACCGTCAAACCATGAACTAAAGACAACATCTTCTTGAGTAAGGAGTGTATTACGAAACACTTGATTTCGGATAATCATGTGATTTCCTGACCCCATGTTCTCCAAATAACGGTATTGTTCGCCTTCCATGGTAAAGATCTGACCCGGACGCATCGTCGTAAAGTCAACTTCGTGAGCAGGCAAGTCTTCAATGGAACCTAGATCAACGCCATTGGCAACCGATTCCAGAAAGTCAAGCAAGTGGGGACTATGCCAAAGCGGTTCATCATCCATGCTCATAAACTCACTTCTGTGATCCGGACTCACCAGCTGACTGTCTACGTGAATCCCATAGTAATATTGCCCAGAGATATCCTTTGCTGCTGGCGTCATCTCAGCCGCATCTAACAAGTAAGATGTTGCTTCTCCTGACTGCAAGACATTGGCCCAATAAGCCCAGCCTGTCTGATGGTCAATAACCCAAAAGTTTCCTACCCTGTCTTCAAGCGGCAGAGTAGCCCATTGGATCATGGTTATAGGGGCACGGTCTTGTTGCAGATTTTGAGCTGCATCATGTGTGGCTTCTTCTCCCGGCCAGATTGGACCACTGTTGTTAAAGCTGTCGCCAGAGGACCAGTAAGCGTCCGTACCGTCGCCAGGATGTGTCGCGCCATCGGTAACACCATCGGTCGCTCCAGCTCCCGCAATCCAGTCACGCGCATGACCAGCGGCCGCTGTCCTCAAATCTGTATTGTCTCGATTAAAGGTCGGCATGTACCAAGGCGCAGTTTCCCCTTGACGTGTCCAGCCAAATGTCAACGTAGAGTACTGGTTAAAAGCAGCTGAGTCTCCGACACGCTCAGCTATATTGTTAGCATTGAGTCGTAAGTTGGTCCAACTTTCTACATTGTCCCGTGTGCTACCAGCGACTACAGGAGTGGCACTCGCTTCTCCGGCCCTTTGGATATCCATAAACTCCGAGAGACGCACACGAGCCATGATTCCACCCTCACCAAAGTTTTCAACGAAAACATCCTTGTTTTCAGTGTCCCGATCAAAATAATCGTGAACTCGTCCTCCAAAGAAATTCTCATTTATCCGGTCATTGATGGCCCGCTGATTAAAAGCTTGGAAGGCGAAGGTCCCGCCTACCAAGAGCAATAAGAGTGACAGAAGCACAAAATTGCGCAGTTGCCGCCGTTTTTTCTTTTCTGGTGTCATAAACTCCTCCTTTAACGTAACGTGCAGATTGTTTTTTATTACGAATTAATTTCTAATGTTACATTTACTTTCTGAGCCTATAGTATAAAAAAAAAAAAAAATAGTCAAATGAAATGAGTGTTTGATGAGAAAACAACCGGATAAAAAAATAAACTCTACGTGTCCTAGCCCTTAGCACAACTATTTCAAGCTCAAAAAAAAGCGTTCAACTTTGAAGCTGAATGCTTTTTCTGTCTTCTCCAACTATTGTCCCAGTATGTCTTTTGCCTTAGCACTATATTTGTTCATATCGATTAAAAGACCAGAACCACCATACATATCATAAGCTGCCTGCCAGTCATTGTCATCTGGAATTGTTGTAGTTTCTACTCCTCCAAACATCGCAGGTAAAACTTTCGTTAAGAGAAAAGTATTAGGCAAGTTGGTCATGGTTACGGCACGCGCTGTTCCTAAAGCACTCGCCCCGGTGAATAGGGTCAATGGATTTTTCACTTTCGACGTTAGAGTCTCCAGCACTTGCTGCTGGCGTTGGACACGCCCAAAGTCGCCCTGATCATCATGACGAAAACGTGCATAGTTCAAAAGTGTACGACCATTCATGCGTTGTGGACCTTGCTTAATCATCATAAAAATACCACCACCGTCAGGATAGCCCAAGGCTGCTGCCTCTTCAGCACTAAGCTCCCTATCATTAGGCGCCATCCCTTCAGTTTCTGCCAAATCATCAGGCACGGGAACCTCATCAAATTTCTGCCCATTGATAGTAGAGAACTTGGCATCAATCTGTACACCACCCGGGAATAAAGAATCAATCACTGTTGCAAAGCTTGAAAAATCGACCACAGCATAATATTTAGCATTGATACCAAAGTTTTGCTGCAATGTTTGACGCACTAACTCTACACCTTGATTCTCATTTTGCTCCCCTATAGTAAAGGCTGCATTGAGTTTCATATTTGGTCCTTGACTGGCATCACCAACGCCAGGAATATTCACCAGAGTGTCGCGCATGAAACTTACCAACTGCATCTTGCCACTTCTACCGATGTTTAAGACCATGATACTGTCTGAATGCGCCACGTCAGAGCTTTGTCCTGGGCGTTGGTCTGCACCTAGGAGAAGAATGTTCACAGAACCGTCTGAATTCCCCGCACCATGAAACTGTTCCGCCTTAATCGCACCTCCTTCACGACTAATGCCTCGCTGATAGCCATAAATGAAGAAGCCTACCATAACTAAGAGGAGAGCAAGTAAAACAAAGAAAATACGCTTCAACCAGCTTTTCTTTTTTTTCGGCTTTCTGGGCACTTCTTCTGTTTCAGAGTCAGCTACGTTTGGCGTTTCTGTTTTCTTCCTGCCTTGACGCCCAGAAGTTAAAGGAGCCTTAGCTCCTGTTGAGCGCCTCGCTCTACTCCGACTTTCAAAAGACGGAGATTCAGAAACAGCTCGTTCCTCCTCCATATCTGCAAGATATTCTTCCTCAAAAGCTTGGAAACCCTTAAGCTCTTGAAGCAACTCATAGTATTCTTGTTTTTCACGTTCGCTTAAATAAGCCTTGTTTGCTTTTAGATATTCAAAGCGTTTTTGTCTATTATCTTTCATTACCTGTCTATTACACCATACTCCACAAATAATGTCAACTGCCTACCGCAAAGCCCCCTATAGAGTTATCTGTGAGAATGCCTATTAAACAACCTTCAATGAGTTTCAACCCAAACAGAGTAAAAATATACAGCTGAAGGCGCTGAGAGTGTAAATTTCAAAAAGTGAATGTTGACATCGATAAAATCACTTCCTCAGCTTCTGAGTTGAAATACCTTGATATTTTGAAAGAATGTCCTATAAAAAACTTCGCTAATCCTAATGAGAAACTTATTGCTGCTAAGGAAGAAATCAAAAAGACCATTGAAATCTATCAATAGTCAGCTCTAGCCAGGTTCACTTTTTTCTGTCATCACATGCCTTGACGACCAAGACATTTATAATGTAAGCTACTCAATATCGAATGATACATAAATTCCCAATTTCTTCGCCGCAACTTGGGGATTGTTTACACTTATTAAAAGCACGTCCTGTGGTTCATCCTGTCCATGTTACTTATCTGTACGCTTGTACCAATGTCAAAGAGAAGTGACTGCAATAACCGTGATAATAGATATCGTAATCTCTTCACTTTGCCTTACCTGACAATGGAACAGGAAACATGGGTATGAAAGAAGCCACAAAACCGCCTAGCTTAACACAAAAGAAGGACAAAATAAGCAGTTGCCAGTTATGCTTTTTACCAAGCTACAGGAGTGCCATCATTTTGCACGAAGTTCTGTTCGGCTTAGGCGCTCATACCACAGCTTTTGCCTACGTGACAGAGCAGAAAAAAGCAGGTCTATCGTTGGTAGCATTAAAAGTATCAAGCAAAGAATAATCAGCAAAAAGTTTTGTCCCAGTTCATTTTCTGCTACATAGCCCGAGCGTTGAAGGTAATAGCCTAAAAGTCCTAAAATCCCAAAATTGACCAGAAATAAGAGTTGTCGGATAAAAATATTTATACGACCAGCTTCTATTTTTATTTTGAGCAGTTTTTGACCAAAAGTTCCTCTAAAAAGCAGAGGAACTGCTACAAAAACTATGAGCAACGCCATATAAAAATGGGGAACAAAAGCTGCTATAATTTCCATCAAGATAATATCCACACCGAAAGCAATACTACGCCGTATCATACCGACTTGAACAGGAAGTGGCTGCTGTATATCTAAGTCTGGTAAAACTTTCACAAGTAAGCAGGCTATCCCAAACCCTATCAAGCTCCCAGCTGTATTAAGCAGGAGATCATCCACATCGAAAAGCCGATAAGGGCGAGGATACAGTCCAAAAAGGGCAGAGCGTTGCAAAAACTCAAAGGACAAGGTCAAGAGAAAGCTCAAAACAAAGGATTGAGAAAAACTTCTCTTAAACAGATAGCGCAAATATATCCCAAAAGGCAGCGTTAATAATAAGTTGAAAAAGGGCTGAATAAATGTTGGAGCTTTCAACGCCAAGATCCATGTACTCTTGTCACTTAATTCTAGAGGATTGTAAGCTATAAACTGACGCACAAACTCAAGAGGAACAAGATTTTGCTTTGGTCCCGTCATCTGCGCCACTTGTTCTACATTTGGCAGTGGAAAAATCGTCATCGCATAGGCACAAACCAGATAAAGTATGAATGAAAAATTAACGAAAAAACGCCAAGGGTTAACTCGGCCGTACTTCCGATATTGAACAATCATATAAGGGATGAGGCTGATCAGGAAGAAAATAAAGAAAAGCAGTACACCAATTTGGATGGCATGGAGATAAGACAGCATAAGAATCCTTTTTTAATTCATTTTAACCTCATTATATCATCAAAAAACACAAATCAAAACTTCAATACTCTGTCAATGTACATGACGTAAGGTCTGGAAGTCTAAAGCTTACGACTCACAACTTTTACTGGATGAAAGGCCACAGCAGACTTTAAAACATGTAGATACTTATAAGACTAAAAGCAATTTTCCAAAAGCTTCAGCATCACTCTCTCTGATATTATTTTTCCTAGAAAAATTAGTCTAGAACAAAAAACTAAAGCTGTAAAATCGACCAAGCGGGAAAAGAGGAACCACTTCTTGAACGATTTTACAGCTTTTATCTTTTAGACAAATTTTTCAAATGCAGCAGATTACAAAAGCTCACGGGCTTTTTCTTCAATAAAATCTGCAACTTGAGCGATTGTTTTACCGGTACTGTCCAACAAAATCGCATCATCTGCTTGTTTTAAAGGTGACACAGCACGCGTACTGTCCTTGTAATCACGCGCTTCAATCTCCCGTTTGAGTTCTTCCAAATCCGTAGGAATATTTTTCTCCAAGTTTTCCTTGTAGCGCCGCGCTGCTCGCTCTTCCACTGAAGCCACAAGGAAAATTTTCAAATCCGCATGCGGGAGAACAACTGTACCGATGTCACGGCCATCCATAATGATTCCTCCCTCGCTCGCAATACGCTGCTGCTCTGCAACCAAAAACTCTCGCACAGCACTTAGAGCGGAAATTTTCGAAACATTTTGGGTTACTTCATTTGTGCGAATAATTTTAGTGATATCCTCCGTCCCCAAAAACACAAGCTGACCGTCTGCTGTATTTTTGAAAAAAATTGGCTTTTTCTTAATGATATCAATAATTTTTTGTGGATCCTCTGTTTTATTTTGGAGGGCAACTAATGTCGCAGCACGATACATGGCTCCTGTATCCAGATAGATAATCCCTAGATTCTGGGCAACGATTTTTGCAACGGTTGATTTCCCACTTGATGCGGGACCATCAACAGCAATTTGTAACTTTATCATGTTTCTTTCCTATTCTTACTTTCAATACTTCATCATTCTCTCAGTTTCAATACTTGCCCAGGTGATATTGCCGAACCATCTGCATTATAGCCTGTTGCCGAAATATTGTTGAGACGCGCGATAACGGACCAATCCACCCCAGTTTTAGCAGCTATCTTACTTGGATCATCTCCAGCTACAATCGTATAGGTTGCTCCTTCTTCAGCTGAAGAATCTTCTGTCGTTTCTGATGGAACAGTTGTACTTTCTTCTGGCTTAACTTCTCCAGTGTTTTGCTCTGCTTGCTGTTCGCCATTTTGCTCCACTTTATTTTCTGACGTTTCCTGAGCAAAGCCTCCACTTTGTTGCGTTTGATTATTCCAAAGAATAAAGGCAATCATAAAGCCAACCAATAAGAACATTGTAACCACGGTAAAGGTCAAAGCACGCGAAGTTAACGACTTATTACTGCCTTGTTTCTTCCCCTTCCCACCTGAACGTCTCCTCTCAGAGTCCTCACGCATGGCTTTATAGATTTCTTTGTCCCATGGTTCTTTTTCTGCCACATCTTTTTCCTTTCCTTTTTAGTCTTTTTATATTATCATCAATTTATGAAAGTAAACATAATACCAGAAAACTGCATTGCATGCGGTCTTTGCTATTTACACGCTCCAGATGTCTTTGACTACCATGACAATGGTATCGTTAAATTAAATAATTCAGACAAACTTGAAGAAAAATATATTTTTGATGATAAAATAATAAATGCAGCTAAGGCTTGTCCAACGGCTGCGATAAAGATTACCAAATCTTAAAATATTAAACTCTGATACTTATTTTATCATAAAATTACTCCTTTTTCTAACTATTTTGTGATGTCAAACATGTCTTCTTCATGTATATATGGCTTATGTTTGTTGCATAAGTTTTTTTATTTTTATTTTTTTAAATTAAAATGACAGATTTATGAAACCAGTTTCATAAATCCTTGCAAATGTTTTCAGTTTATAGTACACTAAGACAGTAATAATTATATTATATAAAAACTTAAAGGAGGTTACTCAATTGAGTATCGGAATTGTTATTGCGAGCCACGGTGAATTCGCCGCAGGCATCAAGCAATCTGGTTCAATGATCTTCGGTGAGCAAGAGAAAGTACAAGCTGTCACTTTCATGCCTAACGAAGGACCAGACGACTTGCGTGCCAAGATCGAAGCCGCTATCGCAACATTTGATGCTGAAGATGAAGTCCTTGTCCTTGCTGACTTGTGGAGCGGTTCTCCATTCAACCAAGCAAGTGCAGTGATGGGTGCAAACCCAGAGCGTAAGGTAGCTATCATCACAGGCCTCAACTTGCCAATGCTTATTCAGGCCTATACAGAACGTATGATGGATGCTTCTGCAGGTGTTGAACAAGTTGCAGCAAACATTATTAAGGAAGCGAAAGCTGGCATCAAAGCATTGCCAGAAGAGCTTAATCCTGCTGAAGAAAGCACTGCTCCAGCTGAAGCTGGTGTATCTGCTGCCGCTATCCCAGAAGGTACTGTTATTGGTGACGGTAAGATTAAAATTAACCTTGCCCGCATCGACTCACGCCTTCTCCACGGTCAAGTTGCAACCGCTTGGACTCCAGACTCAAAAGCAAACCGTATCATCGTTGTTTCTGATGCTGTAGCCAAAGATGAGATGCGTAAAACACTCATCACACAAGCTGCACCTCCAGGTGTTAAAGCCAACGTTGTCCCTATCAAGAAAATGATTGAGGTTGCTAAAGATCCACGTTTTGGTGAAACTAAAGCTCTTCTCTTGTTTGAAACTCCTCAAGATGCACTTGCTGCTATCGAAGGTGGAGTTCCTATAACTACACTTAACGTGGGTTCTATGGCACACAGCACAGGTAAAACAATGCTTAACTCAGTATTATCTGTCAACAAAGATGATGTTGCTGCTTTTGAAAAGTTACGTGATCTCGGCGTTCAGTTTGACGTTCGTAAAGTCCCTAACGATTCTAAATCTGACTTGTTTGCTTTGATTAACAAAGCAGATGTTAAGTAAAATTAAATATTATTAGGAGAAATTTATAAAATGAGTATTATTTCAATCATTTTAGTTCTTATCTTCGCGTTCTTAGCTGGACTCGAAGGTATCTTGGACCAATGGCAATTTCACCAACCAATCATCGCCTGCTCATTGATCGGTATCGCTACTGGTCACATGGCTGCAGGGATTATCTTGGGTGGTTCATTGCAAATGATCGCCCTTGGTTGGGCTAACGTTGGTGCCGCTGTCGCACCTGACGCTGCACTTGCTTCTGTCGCTTCTGCTATCTTGATGGTTCAAGGTGGTAACTTTGACTTGACACACATCACTGGTGTTATCGTACCTGCCGCTATCCTCTTGGCAACTGCTGGTCTCGTACTTACTACTTTGGTTCGTTTCCTCTCAGTTGGTATCGTTCACTTAGCGGATGCTGCTGCTGAAAAAGGTTCTTACTCAGGTGTCGCTGGTTGGCACATGTTCGCACTCCTTCTTCAAGGTTTGCGTATTGCTATCCCTGCTGCAATCATCCTTGCTATCCCTGCTGAAACAGTAACTGCTGCCTTGAACTCAATTCCTGATTGGGTATCTAAAGGTCTTGCTGTTGGTGGTGGTATGGTTGTTGTTGTCGGTTATGCGATGGTTATCAACCTCATGGCAACTAAAGAGCTTTGGCCATTCTTCTTCCTCGGATTTGTACTCGCACCACTTTCTGCAATTACTTTGATTGGTATGGGTATCCTTGGTGTTGTTATCGCTCTTATCTACCTCAATCTTTCTAATAACGCTGGTAACGGTGGAACTGCTGCTTCAAGTGGTGACCCAATCGGCGATATTCTCAATGATTACTAATTAGGAAGGAGATTTTATAAAAATGGAAAATACAAATAAAAAGTTTAGCCTTTCTAAAAACACACGCTTGAGCGTTATGTTCCGTTCAATGTTCCTTCAAGGTTCTTGGAACTACGAACGTATGCAAAACCTTGGTTTCCTCTACTCAATCATTCCAGCATTGAAGCAGTTCTACAAACCAGGTTCTGAAGAAGCTAAAGAAGCTTTGAAACGCCACATGGAGTTCTTCAATACTCACCCATATGTAGCCGCACCTATCGTCGGTGTTACATTGGCCCTTGAAGAAGAAATCGCAAACGGTGTCGAAATCGACGAAGCTGCTATTCAAGGGGTGAAAGTCGGTATGATGGGACCTCTTGCTGGTATCGGTGACCCTGTCTTCTGGTTCACAGTACGTCCTATCGTTGGTGCCATCGCTGCATCACTTGCAACTGGTGGTTCTATTATCGCTCCAATCTTCTTCTTCGTTGTTTGGAATGCAATCCGTATCGCTTTCTTGTGGTATACACAAGAGTTTGGTTACAAACAAGGTACTGCAATTACAAGCGACCTCGGTGGAGGAATGCTCCAACAAATTACTAAAGGTGCATCTATCCTTGGTATGTTCATCCTTGGTGTATTGATCCAACGTTGGGTTAACATCAGCTTTACTGGTCCTAACGCAATGCTTCCTTCTAAACCTTTAGCAGACGGTGCATATGTTGGTGAATGGCTAGATAAGGCAGGCAAAGTTGTGGTTCAAGGTGCTCAAACTGGTACCACACCTGAGGGAGTTGCTAAATTCGATTGGCTTGATCAAGCAGGTAACGTTGTAGGTAACGGTGTTGCAGGTCAAGACGGTTTTGCACATTATGTAACTGTGGATCAACTTAACGCGATTGATGGTTCTACATTGAGCCATATCTTAAATCAAGTATCATCTGGCCTTGGCTTGAGCCCAGAACAAACACAATCACTTCAAGACGTGTTCAATTCATTAATTCCTGGATTTATCGCATTACTCTTGACTTTCCTTGTTCTTTGGATCTTGCGTAAATGGAAAAACAAAAATGCTCCATTGTTCATTATCATGGGTATGTTCGTTCTTGGTATCATCCTTCACGTTGCAGGTCTTGCTTAATAAGATTGTAAAACAAGAACAAAATCGTCGTGTTTTAACGGCGATTTTTTAATGAGATTATTTTTGTTATAATAAAGATATTACTATCGTTAGGAGCACTAAAAATTGGCACAATCACTTAATACCAAGGTAGACTTTACCACATCAGCTATCGCTTACTTAGGTTTTGCTGAATACGGTAAAATTATGATTGGAGATAGAGCTTTTGAATTTTTCAATGATTCAAATGTCGAAAAAAACATGCAATTCCCCTGGGCTTCTATCGCACGTGTAGAAGGCGATGTTTCCGTTTCCCGAAAGGGAAAAGTTAAAATTGGACGTCAGTTTATCATCGTCTTCCGTAATGAACAACGTGTGCGCTTTGCCTCAAAAGATTCTGGTACTATCCTTAAATACATTCGTCAGTATATCGGAAATGAAAAAGTAGTTCGTCAGAAAGGATTATTCGATAAATTCTTTAGCCTTTTTCGCCGCAAAAAGAAGTAAAAAGGTTGCGCTTTAAGAGAAGCTGGGACAAAAGTTTCAAAAATAAAAACGTTTAATCACATGCTGAGCAGATTAAGCGTTTTTATTTTTGATTTTGCCTGAAAATCAATATTTTCATCCCCAGCTCTTTTCAGCAGAATCAGCTCCTCCATTACTCAATGTGTTTATGAATCTCTTTCTTCTTTACTTCTCTCACGTCTAAACATATTAAAATACAGTTTATCTAAAACTTTGTCACGATAGTCTTTTCTCCCAATAAAACGTGTCACCTTACTAAAGATATAACAAGAAAGTAGAGTAACTGCAAAATTAGGAAAGGCCAAGTAAGTTATCAAAGAGAGACCCATAACGACTACATCAATACCGAAGAGCACACGATCAATGGTGAATTCCCAGCGGTCTTCCATGATACGACTCAGAAGTATAGACCCTCCAAAAGTTCCTTCGGAGACAACGACCAGCCCTGCTCCTATGCCTGACAAAATACCATCCGATATTCCAGCAAAGATAATTTGACTGAATTGGAAACCATCAATTCCCATGGCTTCATAAATCAGCATCCATAAACTCATAGCCGCAGCGCCTGGGATACTAAGAAGCAATTCCCGCCGACTTAGAAGTTTCCAACCAAAGAGAAACAAGGGGATATTAACAACAAAAAAAGTCAACGCAGGGTTTATTCCAAAAACAAAGTCGACAAATACCGAAAAACCGGCAATACCATTGCTGGCTAAATAGTTAGGTATTACAAAAAGCCTCACCGATAAAATATAAAACCCTACTCCAATAATAAGAACAATCAAATCCTTGATAAACTGTTTATCTATCTTCACACCAATAACTGACATAAATTCCCCCCTTTGTTCTATAATAACATTTGCCTTTTGAAAGAACTAATGATTTCTGAACGAAATTTTCACATCCAATGAAATTTTATTCATTTTCTATGAAGTTTTCATGTAAAGTGTTTGAATTACAGAAAAAAAACGTAAAACATGGTAAGATAGAAGTAATGGAAACTTATGATTTCCATAAACAAGGAAAATAACCCCTAAGTAGCATTAGAAGGAACTTCTGAAATCATTCAGTACTGATGTAAAAAAACATTAGACTGGATTGAACTAAAAATAGCTCCCACATCCATGGCTTCGTGGTAGAGCAAGAAGTCCAATTGGTATTCTACTTTCAACAGGTTATTGCGAAGTTTAAATTAAAAAAAGGGCAGATTTTGCCAAAACTCCAGATTTTAGAAGAAATTCAAAATCTCTAAAAACTTTTTTTAATAACGGTTTAGAATAAGACGGAAAGAGAGGAAATCTCAATCATATACCTAGATAATGCGGCAACAACTCCTCTACTGCCTGAAGTTGTTGAAGCCATGACCGATGTTCTCCTACATAACTTTGGCAACCCTTCTAGTACACATAGTTTTGGGCGGCAAGCAAGTCAAATCGTGCGGCAAGTACGTGAAACGATAGCCCAGGCACTACACGTATCACCTGGCACTATCACATTCACCTCTGGTGGAAGCGAATCAAATTCGACTGCCTTGATCGGTTACGCTTTAGCTAATCGCCAAAAAGGGAACCATATCATTACTACAGCGATAGAACATCCTTCTGTACTTAATGCACTTAACTACTTAAAAAGCCGTCACGGCTTTGATGTTACCTTCGTCCGCCCACAAAATGACGGTTCTTTTCCTGCACATTTAATTAAAGATCTACTTCGTGAAGATACTCTTCTGGTATCTATGATGATGGCCAACAATGAAACCGGGCAACTGCTTCCCATTAAGGAAGTCGGGCAACTTTTAGAAAATCATCAAGCAGTCTTTCATGTTGATGCAGTGCAAGCTATGGGGAAAATCCCCGTATATCCTGAAGATTTGAAAATAGATTTTCTCTCAGCCAGTGGTCACAAATTTCATGGACCTAAAGGTGTCGGCTTTCTCTATCACCGCCCTAAACTAAAGTTTGACAGTATCATTCATGGTGGTGAGCAGGAAGAAAAACGTCGTGCAGGTACAGAAAATCTTCATTCTCTCATAGGCATGGCTAAAGCTTTACAAATCGCTACCGAGAACATGAACAGTAACTATTTACATGTCGAAAAACTAAAATCTCTGCTGCTTCAAGACCTCGCAAATGTAGATTATTATACCCATGAGTTCGGTCCCTCCATGCCTCATGTTGTCAATCTTGGCTTTCCAGAACAAAACCATGATTTGCTTTTGACAAAACTTGATTTATCAGGAGTAGCCATTTCAACGGGGTCAGCATGTACTGCGGGAACAGTAGAGCCCTCACATGTTCTTGAAGCGGTGTATGGAAGTCAATCACCTCTGCTGAAGGAAAATATCCGTGTTTCCTTTTCAGAACTCAATACCGAAGATGAAGTTCACGCTTTTGTTAAACTATTAAAAGAAAGGGCATTATAATTATGGCTTTTATTACTGAAAAACTTCTTGAAGACTGCAAATACAGCTACAAGTTGTCACCCAACGTTAAAAAATTCACCCTCAAAGATACAACCTTCGTTCAAAACAATGTTGGAAATTTTGAATTCAAACGTATACTTGAGGAAGTTCCAAATTCAGGACAAGGTTTCCTCCTAAAAATCATCATCAATCCCGATTTGACTGGATTTAAAATGTCAGTCACTGATAAATCAGGCTTACGCAATGTTAATATTTTCAAAAATGCTAATAAAATCATCCAAGACAAATTTTACTTCCAAATGGATGTTTTCGTTGATCGTGATATTTTCATAAAGACTGAAGTATAAAAAACGCCTGAGTTTTGGGAGCTATTGAAAAAAACAAAAAAATTCATTTTGCTACATCTATCAATTCTGTAGTGGCCAGCACTAAAATAGAGTTACAGTAAACAGTAAAAAGTTGTCGTTAGGCAGCTTTTTTAGTTTTATTTGAGTACTATGACATTCAGTGGAGTTGCTTCCCCCGAAAAATATTATAGCTCCTGAATTTCTATAGCTTTTCTACAAAAAATAGCAGTATATTTTCAGCTAGCACCGCAGAATTAACAGAACAAAAAAACTCGCCCAAAAGCGAGTTTTTCTAAGAAATAATATTACTTCTATAATTCATTAAGAATTATTCTTTGATTTCAGCTACGATACCTGAACCAACAGTACGTCCACCTTCACGGATAGAGAAAGTAGTTCCTTTTTCGATGGCAACTGGGTGGATAAGTTCAACGTCGATATGAACGTTATCACCAGGCATTACCATTTCAGTACCTTCTGGAAGTTTAACTGAACCAGTAACGTCAGTTGTGTGGAAGTAGAATTGAGGGCGGTAGTTATCAAAGAATGGAGTGTGACGTCCGCCTTCTTCTTTGCTCAATACGTAAACTTCACCTTCAAATTTAGTGTGTGGAGTGATTGAACCTGGTTTAGCGATAACTTGACCACGTTCGATTTCATCACGTTGAACACCACGGAGGAGTACACCAACGTTATCTCCAGCAAGACCTTCTTCAAGTGTTTTACGGAACATTTCGATACCAGTAACAACAGCTTTCTTAGTGTCTTCTTTAATACCAACAATTTCAATTTCGTCGTTGACTTTAACAGTACCACGTTCGATACGACCTGAAGCAACTGTACCACGACCAGTGATTGAGAATACGTCTTCGACTGGAAGCAACAATGGTTTGTCAGTATCACGTTCTGGAGTTGGGATGTACTCGTCAACAACATCCATAAGTTCTTCAACTTTAGCAACCCATTGAGGTTCACCGTTCAAAGCACCAAGAGCTGAACCAGCAATTACTGGAGTGTCATCGCCTGGGAAGTCGTATTCTGACAAGAGATCACGTACTTCCATTTCAACGAGTTCCATAAGTTCTTCATCGTCAACAAGGTCAGCTTTGTTAAGGAATACGATAAGGTATTTAACACCAACTTGACGTGAAAGCAAGATGTGCTCACGTGTTTGTGGCATAGGTCCGTCAGTTGCAGCAACAACGAGAATCGCACCGTCCATTTGAGCAGCACCAGTGATCATGTTTTTAACGTAGTCCGCGTGACCTGGGGCATCAATGTGGGCGTAGTGGCGTTTGTCGGTAGAGTACTCGATGTGAGCTGTGTTGATTGTGATACCACGTTCGCGTTCTTCTGGCGCAGCATCGATTGATGCGAAGTCAGTTTGAGCAGCCAAACCTTTATCTGCCAATACTTTAGAAATAGCAGCTGACAATGTAGTTTTACCATGGTCAACGTGTCCGATAGTACCAATATTTACGTGCGGTTTGCTACGATCGTAAACTTCTTTAGCCATTTTAAAATGTCTCCTTTGAGAAAAAATATATTTTTTATAGGCAGTTATGCTATTGCACAAACTACCGTTCCTTAACATTATACTGGATTTTCCTTGTAATTGCAAACTTTATTGCAATTTATCTGGCTTTTTTTAGCTTTTCATAGTAAAATATATAGAAAATAGTAAGGAGAAATGTCAATATGGGATTAACTTTCAGAAAACGTGATGATTTCGGTAAATTGATGGATGATTTGGGGGTTTCTACTGAAAACTCGGACGCAAGTAAAACTTCTGTAAGCTCTGATAAACAAGAAGATCCATTCGCAAAATTTTTAGAAACTAAAGACACTTCAAAGTCAAAAAAAGTGGATACTGGCAAATAGTGTGACATTTTACTTATTTATTGCTAGAATAGTATAGAATAAAGAAATAATATTTATAGAGGAAACTATGGCTTACAAAAAGAAACAAAAATCTACTTTTCAAAAAGTAACAATGGTCGTTGTTGTTGCAATGCTTGTACTTATTATCTTTAGCTCTTTAGCTATGGCACTGTCTGCTTTTTAAAAGCTGCTTGAAGCAGTTTTTTATGAAACAAAAGGCGTGGTTTAGACAAAACCAAGCCTTTTTTGTTTTATTCAAATCCAACAGTCAATACTTGAGGAAATTCACTTTTCACAATCTGAGCACAATTTGAGCAAAGCGATTGAAGGTGCTCATTTTCATCTTTTCCTACTGTTTCATCTGTTCGACGACAACGTTCACACACTTCTCCTGCCGCTTTCTCTACAAGGATAGCAACATCATCAAATTTGAGGGCTGCTTCTGGCGCTTCTTCATTTGATACTGAGAAATCAGAAACAATAAGCAGTTGCGCGATATTTTCATCAAGACTTACAAGAAGACTTGAAACGACCTCGTTAGGATAGATTGTAACCTTAGCTTCGAGTGACTTACCAATCAGTTTTGCTTCACGTGCCTCCTCGAGCGCTTTGAGAACTTTCGCCCGGAAGGCAAGGAATGCTTCCCACTCTCCCAGAAGTTCTTCTGAATCAGTAAATTCTTTATACTCAGGCATTTCTGCGAGATATGCAAAATCCTCTTTTTCAGCTTCAAGATATGACCAGATTTCTTCCGCCGTATGTGGAAGAATTGGAACCAAAAGTTTTGTCAAATCTGCAAGCATTGTGTACATGACGGTTTGCATTGAACGACGATCTGCTGCATCTGCTGCTTCAATGTAAACAACATCTTTAGCAAAATCAAGATAGAAAGCTGACAAATCATTGGTCAAGAAATTAATTACCTGTTTGTAGACACTCATAAAGTCATAAGAGTCATAGGCTGCACGAATTGATTTCACCAATTCATTGAACTTCACAAGCATATATTTATCAACACTGCGCAAGTTTTCATAAGAAAGACCGTTTGTATTCCTGTCAAAGTCATAGGTATTCGCAATCAAAAAGCGCATGGTATTACGAATTTTCCGATAAACCTCAGAAACTTGATTAAGAATCTCCATAGAAACACGTACGTCTGCTTCTGTATCAACAGATGCTACCCATAGGCGAAGGATATCCGCCCCAAGTTTTTTGGTCACATCTGAAGGTAGGATGGTATTGCCGAGAGATTTGGACATCTTGCGCCCTTTTCCATCAAGTACAAAGCCCTGTGAAAGTACCGACTTGTATGGAGATACACCATTGACAGCGACAGATGTCGTGATTGAGGAATTAAACCAGCCACGATACTGATCTGAACCTTCAAGATACAAATCCGCTGGGTAAGACAGATCATCACGCACATTGAGAACTCCATTCCATGATGAACCAGAGTCAAACCAGACATCCATGATATCCTTTTCTTTTGTAAACTCACCATTTGGTGAACCAGGATGTGTGAATCCTTCTGGTAAGAGTTCTTTGGCCTCACGTTCAAACCAAATTTTTGAGCCATACTCAGCAAAAAGGCGAGCAACATGTTCCGTAGTTTCTGGTGTAATGATGGCTTCCCCATTTTCTGCATAAAAGATAGGAAGTGGTACTCCCCATGCACGTTGACGAGAAATAACCCAATCCCCACGATCACGTACCATATTGTAGAGACGTGTTTTCCCCCAAGGAATAATCCATTTTACTTTTTCAATCTCACTGAGGATATTTTCACGGAAATCTTCGATAGAAGCAAACCACTGTGGTGTAGCCCGGAAAATAACTGGTTTTTTTGTCCGCCAGTCATGAGGATAACTGTGGGTGAAGAAATCTAGTTTAAGTAAAGCATCTTTTTCTTCCAACCATTTGCATACGATTTTATTTCCATCATCATAGAAAACTCCTTCCAGACCTGGAGCTTCATCTGTATAATAGCCACGGTTGTCTACAGGTGAAAGTACGTCAAGTTTGTACTTGCGGCTGTAGAAATAGTCATCTTCACCATGACCTGGTGCACTATGGACGAGGCCTGTACCAGAGGTAAGAGTGACATAATCTCCATTCATCACCAATGATTCACGATCATAAAACGGATGCTGAGCAGTCATTCTATCCATTTCTAAGCCTTTGAGTGTTTGAAGAAGCTTTGGATTTTCCCATTCCAATGTTTCTGAGACCTGTTTGAGCATTTCTGAAGCAACAACAAACTTTCGTGCCCCAACTTCAACTACTGAATATTCATAGTCAGGATGAACAAAAATTCCCATATTTGCAGGAAGTGTCCAAGGAGTTGTTGTCCAAATAACAAACTCTGCATCTTCTGGCAGTAATCCTTTAACATCTTTAGCCTTGAAAGCAACGAAGATAGAAGGTGAGCGTACATCTTGATACTCAATTTCTGCTTCAGCCAATGAACTTTCGGATGAAGGAGACCAGTAGATTGGTTTTTGTCCTTTATAAATATAGCCTTTTTCAGCCATTTTACCAAAGACACGAATTTGAGCAGCTTCATATTCTGGTGAAAGTGTCAGATATGGATTCTCCCACTCTGCCAAAACGCCCAAAGACTTAAAGTCTTCTCTCTGCATATCTACTTGTTTAAGAGCATATTTGCGACATTCTTCAAGATAATCCAGCACATCCATCTCTTTCCGATTTACGCCAGCTTTTGAAAGTTGTTGCTCAATTGGCAGTCCGTGTGTATCCCAACCAGGGACATAAGGTGCACGGAAACCAGACATTGACTTATAGCGCACAATAATATCTTTTGAGATTTTATTCAAGGCATGCCCAACATGAATATTACCATTTGCATAAGGAGGGCCGTCATGGAGCATAAAAGAGGGCTTTCCTTCATTAAGTTCTTGACGTGCTTCATAAAGTTTGGCCTCTGCCCATCCCTTTTGCCAGCCTGACTCCTTATTCGGTAATCCTGCACGCATCGGGAAAGCAGTTTTTCCTAAGTTCAATGTGTCTTTGATTTTCATATTTTACACCTTTCTTTTAATAATTTTACTTACAGCTAAATGGGGAGACTCACAATGTACTGTGAATCATTTTTATTTCCATTCCTTTTGCTTTAGCAAACAAGTGAGAATGAAAATAAAAAACGGTCTTTCGAAAAAGGACGAAAGACCGTGGTACCACCTTAATTTTTTTCACTAGAAACTCGTGAAAACTCTTTATGTACGTAACGTGTACAGCGTCTAAACTTACTTTAATTGGGTTTAGAATAATTTAGGTGATGAGCCGAAAAACAGGGAATATGAGCCTCTCATCAACGCTCACTTGCTGTAAATATGTTTTTCTTTTCTTGTCCTAAATTTTTTATTTAATTTCAGATGACTCGACTTTAGGAGCATCTGTCTGTAATTCTGGAAAAACTGGATAAGGCTTTGTTTCACCAATCGTGTCCAGCATTTCGCCCACTGGAGGCATAGAAAGAGGCCCTGTTTCATGAACTGGAGCTACAATTTCTTCAACAGTTTGTGCGGTTTCAACTTCCTCCACTTTAGGCATCTCAAGGTTTTCGCTTCCTGCAGGTTTCTCTGCATCTGCAATTTCTTGGCGAACTGTATTCCCCTGCAATGAAGTATTGCTCAAGTGTGTATCCACAATTTCTTGAAGTTTTTCTTCTGGATTTGTGACATGTGAAGAGGTAGTTTCCAGAGTATCTTGCCAGTCTTCAGAATGAATACTTGCTAACTGTGCCTCAATAATGGAGGTCATACGTTGATGATAAAGGCGCATTTTCCGTTTTAAATCATCTGTATCGCGTACCAAACGGCGGGCATCGTCCGATGCTTGGTTAAGAATTGTTCCCGCTTCTTTCTTAGCTGACTCGATGATGAGCTGACCTTTTTGGCTTGCCTCAGCAATAATACTATTTGCCTCACTTTGAGCTTGAACCCGCAAATTATCCGCCGCATCTTGTGCAACGACAATTGACTTATTCAAAGAATCCTTCATGTCATCAAAGTATTTTACACGTTCGCGCAAAGCCTTAAGTTCCCGATCTTGCTCTTTAATTTTTTGTGCAAACTCATCATAATCACGTACGATGATATCTAAAAATTCTTCAATTTCCTGTTTGTTATAACCACGCATTTGTGTATTAAATGTTTTATTTTGAACATCTAAACTATTTAATGCCATAAGTACCTCCAACCTCTTAAGAGACTCTATTTTTTCTTATGATTCTTAGTAATTTCACATTCGACTTTCTGTTTGCCTTTTTTGGTTTCGCCTAAAAATCTCAAAATTTTAATGCGCCCAAGGCCGCGGACACTGATTAAATCACCTTGCCCAACGGGAAAATCTTTTTTTTCAATTTCAAGGTAATTTAACTTTACCTTTCTTGATTGTAACATATTTACGGCAAGATTGCGAGAAATTTCGAAAGTGCTTGCAATGATTTTATCAATACGTAAACTTGAAACCAAGACAGTTTTTATAATCGAAGAAGATTCTGTTTGAATAAGCTCTGCAAAAGGCTTTTCAACAAACTGAACCGGAACTGATCCTATTTTAGCAATATTCTTCTGAAAGATTTCAAGAAGATGTTTAGAAACAAAGATTTGAGCGCGTTCATCATTTAGGATAATATCTCCAAGTTCTGACCGACGTACACCTGTTTGTCCTAAAAAACTCCCTAAAATTTGTGAATGCTTCAGCTGATGGAACTTATTTGCGTAAGAAATTTCTAATAAGGCTAAATCAAAGTCCTCCAGATTTAAATTGTAAAATTCTGGAGCTAAAATTATTTTTGTAAGTTCTGTTTTTGCAATTTCTTGAGTAGAAAAAATCTGAAGTTCCCGCTTATTTGCTAAAGATTCAAGGATTTTGACCTCTCTTGGATTTAGGAAATAAGTTGTAACTACAGAATAATTGTTTTCCGCACGATCAATCCAGTCTAAGACACGATCAATAAATTGTTTTTCATCAGGATGAAAATGCTGATATATACTTTCTTGACTCATAATAAGCGCAAGAGTATTTGTTGAATGACCTGCAAGGCAATTACACCAAGTACAATGGTGAAATCCAATCCTGCGAAACGTAATGGAATGCCTTCAAACAGGCTTAAGTAAGGTCTTGAAATTTTGATGATAAAGCGTCCTATAGCTGTATCATAAAGGCTTGGTACCCAACTCATTAAAGCATAAGCTACCAAAACCCATGTATAGAGACCAATCAGTCGAATTAAAATATATATAATCATAGTTTATCAAATATCGAAGTTTTCAAAGTTTTGTCCTGCCAAGATACTGAGTTCTCGGGAAGCATCAACTGTGATATTCGCCGGTGTTAATAAGAAAATCTGTCCGCCAACATTTTGAATATCACCATCAAGTGTGAAAACTACTCCAGTCAAGAAGTCAATTGAACGGCGTGCCTGATTGTCTGGCATAAACTTGAAGTTAACCAAAACAGACTCTCCATTTTTGACGATACGCGCTGCTTCCATAATATCAGAATAGGCACGTGGTTCTTTGATTGCAATAACTTGTCCTGCACTTGTTGTGGCTTGATTCATCATAGGTTTTTGAACTTTTTTCTCTGTTGTTTTATTGTTATTTGTTGCTGAAGAAAAAGATACAGGACGCTTAGAAAGTGGTTTAGCTTGAGTTCTTTCCTGTGATTGAACCGGACGATTCGTTCCTGTCATTTTCTTTTCTGTATTTACTGCCGAAGACTTTTGCGGTTGTGCTTGCGGTTTTTGAGCTGCTACAGCAGGCTCATCATACTCATCATCGTCCTCTTCGAAAAATTTCTTTAATTTATCAAATTGGTCTTTTAAGGCCATACTTCCCTCCGTTATCAACGCTTAGATTTCACACAAGTTTCATTCAAAAAATGCCGTACCGATTCGAACAAAGGTTGCTCCCTGCTGAATGGCTCTTGTATAATCACGGCTCATTCCCATACTCAACTCCGTACATGGAATATTAGGAATCCCCTTAGCCGCAATTTCAGTTTGCAATTGCCTCATCGAAGCGAAGATGTTATCCAACTGTTCATCATCAGCACTTATCGGTGCCATAGTCATTAAGCCAACAATTTCCACATTATTTAGCTGTGAAATTTCTGCTAAAACGTCATCTATATCTTTGGGCGAAAAGCCATGTTTGGTTGTTTCACCAGAAATATTGACCTCTAAGAAACATTTTATGATGTGTGTTGCTCGTTTTTCAATTTCTTTAGCAAGCTTTATAGAATCTAAAGCATGAAAATAATCTACTCTATTAATGACATCTTTTACTTTACGACGTTGTAAGTTACCGATGAAATGCCATGTAATATTTTTATCTTCTAAGGCCTCATATTTTTCAAGAAATAAATCTGTACGATTTTCTGCTAAGTGATGAATTCCTGCCTCAACAACTTGAGCTGCTTTTACAACATCAACATACTTGGTAACAGCAATTACCTGAACTTCTTGATTTGAATAAGCAGATGTAGCTTTTGCCACATCTACCTTATTCAAAATATCTTTAACATTTTCTGCTATACTCATTATTTACGGAAAAATGGTGGTGTATCAATATCTTCATCTGCGGATGGGATACCTGAGAAACTTGTTACACTTGATGCGCTTTCACGATTTTGGTTTCCATTCTGACGCTGTGATACATCACGTCGAAGATCCCAATCACCAAAAGCTGAACCTGAACTTTGAGCTGACGCTTGTTGTCCATGTGTAAACTGTGAAGTTTGAGCTTGACGTGACGTTGAGCTTGCTGCTTGATTCATCGAATTATGTTGGAAGCTAGGTTGACGACGTGGTTCTTCTGCCGCTGGAGCTGATGATGCACCTAGATACTCATCAGAAGCATCTCGTGAAACTCCTGTTGCCACAACAGTAACACGAATTTCATCGCTGAGTGAATCGTCAATAGATGTCCCCAATAAAATATTCACATCATTGCCAGCTGCTTGAATAACAATTTCAGAAGCATCTTGTGCTTCGATAAGGCTCATGTCCATACCACCTGTAACGTTCAGGAGAACATTTTCAGCACCTTCAATTGTTGTTTCAAGTAAAGGAGAGTAGATAGCTTTACGTGTTGCCTCAATGACACGATCTTCACCTGTCGCAACACCGATACCCATAAGGGCATCTCCCTTATTTGCCATAACTGTTTTCACATCGGCAAAGTCAAGGTTAATCATTCCTGGATTTGTGATTAAGTCTGTTACCCCTTGCACGCCCTGACGTAAAACATTGTCCGCTTCACGTAAAGCTTCTGTCAATGGTGTTTTCTTGTCAACAATTTCTAACAAGTTGTTGTTTGAAATAATAAGCAGCGTATCCACATTTGTACGAAGGTCTTCAATACCTTCAGTTGCAAAATAACTACGTTTTGAGCCTTCAAAACCAAATGGACGTGTAACAACTGCTACTGTCAGGGCTCCAATTTCTTTAGCAATCTGAGCTATTACTGGTGCAGCACCTGTACCAGTACCTCCACCCATACCAGCCGTAATGAAGACCATATCTGCACCTTCAAAAGCTTGTGCGATTGTCTCTGCTGACTCCTCAGCTGCGCGACGTCCAACCTCAGGTTGGGCACCTGCTCCAAGTCCGCGTGTCAATTTAGGTCCGAGCTGGATTACTGTATCAGCTTTTGAACTGCGCAAGGCTTGTACATCTGTATTAGCTACGATAAAGTCAACGCCAGACACGCCTTCTTCAATCATGCGGTTAACCGCGTTTCCGCCACCGCCACCAACACCGATAACTTTAATTACAGCGCCTTGAGCAATTTCTGTATCAAATGAAAATTCCATGTTTTATTTCTCCGTTATTAAGTCATTTTAGTCAAAAAGGTTTGAGAACATGTTGCGCATACGATCTACAACACCTTCTTTTTCTTCCTCAGGTTCAGCTGCTGCTTGTGTAGCTGGACGCGTTAGAACTTCTGTTTGATAGAAGTCATTCGCTTCTTCATAGTTCATCGAATCTGCGGGTTGAAGAACAGATTCTTCGTATTGAGCAGCAGGTGCAACATATGTACCGTCAGAAGTAATGGCTTGTAACACAAGTCGATCAATATCTGTACGTTCACCAACATAGTTCACAACACTAATCACTTGCGCAAACGCTGGATTACGCAAACCCATTTCGCTTGGAACAAACAGACGTGCATTCATACCAATAACTTTTGTCGCCAGATTAACTGTTCCAGGCATGGCTGCAGCGCCACCAAGCAGCACAATTCCACCGGGATAATCCAAGGAACGCGTGTTTTCCAAATCTGATTTAACACGGCTAAAAATTTGTGTCAAACGTGCTTCAATAATTTGTGAAAGATAGTATTCTGTAATTTCTTCTGGATCTGTTTGACCGACCACGTCAACTGGGAAATATTCTTCTTGACTCGCCCGTTCCGTACTGGCCTCCCCATAGTTAAGTTTTAAGTCTTCTGCTTCACTCAAGGAAGTGTTCAAGACAGTTGAAATATCACGTGTTACATAGTCGCCACCTTCTGGACTTGTATGTGCAAATTTCAGCTGTTGATCACGAACTGCTGAAACTGTGGTTTGTCCAGCACCAAGATCAATCATAACCGTGCCAAACTCACGCTCTCCTTCCGAAAGAACATAATGTGCCATAGCAAGGGGAGCAATAACAAGATTGTCTACAATCAACCCTGCACGCTCAACAACTTTACGAATGTTATGCACTAATGTTTTTGGACCTGTGTAAATAATACCACGCATGCCCAGACGTACACCAAACATTCCACGAGGATCAGAAATCCCTGTAAAATCATCAACTGTAAACTCTGTTGTTTCCACCGAAATGATTTCACGTTCTGGAACGACACCACGCATCAATGCATTTTGCACGGTTTGCATAACGTCGTCCTCTGTAATTTCTTTTGAGTTTCCGATAATAGGAACCATGCCTTGGCAGTTTTCCATTTCGAGTTGATTTGCAGGAATACTAACATTAATCCTGTCAATCGTAATTCCCGCACGTTCTTCTGCAGCGTTGACAGCTTTACGTAACGCTGTCGCGACCTTTTCAATATCTACAATGATTCCATTTTTCAGACCGTCAGATTTCGCATTTCCGACACCAATTATATTCATTTCATCTGAGACGTATTCTGCAACCAGCACTTTTATAGTATTTGTACCAATGTCAACGCCTGTATAAAGTCCACTTTTTAGCATAAAAGCGACCCCTTTCCTCACATATCACAATTCATATTTTCAATTTATTGAGTTTACACTCATCTTATATTTTAACACAAAATCACAGTAAAACAAGAGTTCAACTGTGATTTTTTTACATTATTTCCTATTTTTTTTCGCAATTGAAAAAATCGCCAGAGTTCCAGCCCCTGTATGGGTGACAATTGTTGGGCTCAAAGGGCGAATGTCAACAGTGTCAACAAGATCACGCGCCAGAACCATATTTTTAACTTCTTGAGCTGTTGCATCACTTCCAGAGTAAGCAACTGTTATACGTGGATAAGACAAATCAATTTCTTCAAGAGTCATATCAACTAAGGCTTTTATAGCCTTCTTTTTCCCACGTACTTTGGACAACTGTGTCAACTTTCCTTGAGTGTCAACAGTGAGTAAGGGCTTGATATTTGCCATAGTTCCCACCATAGCTACTGCTTTAGGAATTCGACCACCACGCGCCAGATGGTTTAAATCATCCACCATAAATAGACTGTTCAAACGTAAGATAAGGTCTCCCAAAACATCCAGTGCTTCTGGCAAACTTTTTCCAGAATCACGCAGTTTCACCATTTCTTGGACTAGGAAACCTTCGCCTGAAGCTGCGGCTAAGGTATCCACTACAGTGATTTTCGCCTCAGGATATTCTTCTAATACCATATCGCGAGCAATAACTGCCGACTGATATGTCCCTGAGAGGCCAGATGAAAAGGCCAGATAAACAATTTCCTGTTCTGGATTTTTCTTTACATAATTTTTAAACAGTTCTGTAAATTGCCCAGAATTGATTTGGGATGTTTGAACAGCTTTCCCTAACTTAATTTCACTTAAGAGATGGTCGTTATCCAAGGCATTTTCACCTACTGTTGGATAGTTTTCATCTCCAATAGTAACTGTCATCCCCAGAACTGCTATATCATTTTTTTGCAAATAGTCTTCACTCAAATCTGCTGTTGAATCTGTAATAATTCGAAAAGTCATCTTTCTCCCCTTACATTCTGTTTCTAAAAATTTCGTACATCAATACACTGGCTGCAACACTTGCATTCAAACTTTGTACATGCCCAACCATTGGAATAGTAATCATTTCGTCCACCTGTTTTTTGAGGTTTTGCCCTATACCTTTTCCTTCATTTCCAATAACTAAAGCAATTTTTCCAGAAGTATTCCATTGAGAATAAATTGTGCCATCCATATCTGTACCAAAAGTCCAGAAACCCACTTCCTTCAATTTGTTTAAGGTACGCGAAAGATTAGTTACACGCACGACAGGTATATGCTGAAGCGCTCCTGTACTCGCCTTAACAGCAGTAGGAGTGATACCAACCGATCGGTGCTTAGGAATGATAATCGCATCTACTCCCGTAGCATCAGCCGTTCGAGCAATTGAGCCAAGATTATGAGGATCTGTCAATTCATCTAAAACTAAAAATGTCACTTCTTCTTTGTCTGCAACTTCTGCTAAAAGCGTTTCCAAATCGGCATAAGAAAATTCGGCGACACGTGCGACAAAACCTTGATGCACTCCATTTTCTGAAATTTTATTTAATTCAGTTTTTGGGGTCCAAGAAATGTTCACTTTTTTTTCACGTGCCAGTTCCTTGATTTTTTCAACGTTCTTTCCACGTAATTTTTCCTCGACATAGAGTTTATTTACCACTCCTGCATTGAGCGATTCTGTCACAGCATGTAAGCCATAGACGACATCTGTATTTTCCATAATAATATTTTAGAAAAAATATCATGATCCCCTCTGTAAACAAGCACTATGACAGCTATTTGACAGAAGGTTTCACGTTTCTATTTCCCCTACTTTTCCTCCTTTTTCCAATGCTTTTGCTGAGCAGTGGTTACCCTCAAAAGTTAAGTTCATTCAGTTTGGAGTTCAAATCATGTTGCATATTTGGGGTTACGGGACTGCATACCTGCACAATCATTTTTTCATCCGAATGCCCTACACCCTCCGTAATCGCCTTAATCAGTCTATTCATCTCAACCAATAAGGAGATATGGAAATGCCTTAACATATGTATACGTAAACCCGTCAAAAACATAAATTCTAAAATTTCTGTTTTCCTGTAACATTCGGGAAGGCGATAGATGTAACCAAAAATGAGCCACATTCCCCCTCGGGCAAAACCACCTGTGACGCAGGATTATGTTTTATCTAGCCAACTTTTTGAGTGTAGGTGAACAGAAGATTATAATAAATCCGTCTTAACACTCAGGTTGTTAGAGCTAAACCCAAGACTGATATGAATTGTTGAATTGCCTTTCCCTCACTCTCTGAGATTTTCCCCCTCCCAAATTTTTCAAAACAGCGATTCTTTCCATTGTCTAATTTTTTATAAAACATCGTCCTCTCGTTTAACAAGCAGGAGAAATGTTACAAACCTTATTATAACATTTCTTACCACTTTTCTCCTCTGCTTACCCAATAATCATAAAATCCTGCATAACTTACCATGATATGCCTTCTCGGTCCAGCGCCATATTTATTATATTCTGAATTTCTTCTCATCTGGCCAATCTAGGTTTGTACTGTCTTTAGCTTGCACTCAAAAATGTTTGCCATCCATGGGCTATATAAATCTGTAACATTCTCTTCAATAGTCCCCTTTCCATACACAATAAAGTTTGTGAGCAGCGATGATTTTCTATTACTTTCGTTCTCTTCTTCGTCACCCAACTTAGTCAGAACAACAAAAAAGTCCTCAACTACTTGCAATAGTTGAGGGCTTTGGAATTGTCATAAATCTTAGAAATAGACAAGCAGAAAGACTCCCTAAAGATAGCAAAGAGAAAATTCATCTTATTAGAAACACTTGACATAAAATAAGTCTGTTTTTGCTAATCAGATTTTTATTAAAACATACTAAAACGTGGCATTCTAAACACCACGGAATATGTAATTTATTGACATTATCCTAATATCTTAATCCTTAGTTTTTCAAAGTAAGAAAATTTTATCTTTACAAGCATCAATTGTTTCTTCATCCCATAAAGAAACTTGAACTTCGCCAATATGTGCTTTACCAAGTAGTAACATACACATACGACTTTGTCCAATACCACCACCAATTGTTAATGGCAACTCATTATTAAGCACTTGCTGGTGAAAAGGATACTCTAGACGACTCTTCGCGTTAGCTTTCTCTAATTGAGTAATCAGCGCTTTGTCATCCACACGAATTCCCATACTCGATAATTCTATGGCACACCCTAAAGGCTCATGCCAGAAGAGCAAATCTCCATTTAAAGTCCAATCATCATAGTCTGGTGCTCGCTTGTCATGTGGTTCCCCATAATTTAATAAGTCACCAATTTGTAAGATAAAGGTCGTCGGATGTTCTTTAACATAAGCATTTTCTCTTTCTTTTGATGTTAAATCAGGATAAAGATCTGCTAATTCTTGACTTGTAATGAAAGAAATCTTTGTATCTATTACTGTTTCTACTTTAGGATATTTTGTATGCAAACGACTCGATGTTTCAGCGATAGCATTAACTAAATCTTGAACTGTTTCCTTTAAGTAGTCAATGGTTCGTTGCTCTTTTGAAATCACGCGTTCCCAGTCCCATTGATCCACATAAATAGAGTGAAGATTATCTAATTCTTCATCACGTCTAATCGCATTCATATCTGCGTAAAGACCGTTTCCTACATGAAAGTCATATTGTTTTAAGGCAACTCTTTTCCATTTAGCTAAAGAGTGTACAATTTCTCCATTATTATTTAGAGCTGGAACATCAAACTTTACAGGTCGTTCGCTTCCGCTTAGATTATCATTTAATCCTGACTGCTCATCAACAAAAAGCGGTGCAGATACTCTTTTTAATTTTAAACTTCCTGTGAGCGCTTCTTCAAAACAACGTTTAATAAATCCAATAGCTGTCTGTGTATCATAGACATCCAGTATGGATTTATAGCCTTTTGGAATAATGGTTTTCTCCATAAAATTTAATAACTCCTAAATAATCTTGCTGATTATTATATCATAATCGTACAGATTTATTATGATATTAACTGAAATCACTGGAAAATATCTCTGTATTAAGCATTTATAACTCGTTTGGTATCCTATACTGACATTATTCCACACTTTGTACCACACAGTCATTACTAATATCAAACTCTTTTAAAGTCCGCCTATTTATAATTGTAAATAAAAGTATAATCTCAAACAGAGAATTGATGCTTTCTAACACTGCAACAAAAAACTGCCTATTCGGGACTGTCTCTTCTGTAAAAGTCCGATTTATCCAAAATTAATAAAAATAGAACCGCACTTAAGACGATTCTATTTTTATTTTCAGGATTTTTTATTTTTTAAGCCAAAGCTCCCATTGGGTCCCATGGCAACAATACCTGTGGTTCTGCATTGTAAGCTGCAAGTTCCTCAGCAGTGAGTAAATCTTTACGGACAACGATTTGATAAGTGTACTCATCCATCCAGGCATCAGAAGCGATAAAGTAACCTTTCTTACCCACATCTTTGCCCCAAGAGTTTTCTACCTTCCACTTTGTAGGCTCACCATTTTCATCCAAGTCTACTCCAGTCAAGACCATGGCATGTGTCATCAAAGATTCTGCATAATCTAGACGTGAAGCTTTATCCTGTGTAAACTGAATGTCAAGTGCTGTGTCAAAATCATAAGCATCAAGTGTCAACAAGCCATCTTTAGTGTTAGACATCTGACCTACATCACAGCCAAACCAAACCGTTTCTCCTGCTTGCATTTGTTCAATGGCTAATTTTTTAAAGCGTTTCATGTCGAGGTTTAAATGTCTAACAGACCGAGCGCCTACCACATTACCCAGAAATTCCACTGTATAGGATTTATTGTATGGTTTATCAGCAGTTGGAGCATTGATAACAGAAACATAATCGTCAAGCTTAATGTCTACATACTTGGCATAAAATTCTTGCGCAGTGCCAGAAAATTTCTCCAATGTCTTTTCTTTATCACGGAAAGCATACTCAAAGTTTTGAGGCGGCAATCCAAGAGTCGCAGCCAAAAAGTTAAATATTTCTTGCAGCATTCCCTCTTTAAGTGCCTGAACATCTTGCCCTTTTTTCAAAGCTTCTCTCAATAGTTGAGCATCTTGACGCAGCAACTTATCCAAGTATTGATTCAACGCACGTGAGTTTGATGAAGCCACTGACTCAGGATAAATTTCTTTCGGAACAACACCGTATTTTTCAAAGAGAGCAACAACCATATCCCATTGTCCCCCATCTTGTTGAGGTGTTTGAAGCAAGAATTTCAAACGGCGATCATCCATATCTACATTATCGATAATTTGCTCCATAAACCAATTTGACTTTTCGTATTTATCCCAAAAGAAAGTGTAGGCCTGTGACAGTTCGAAATTTTCCAGTTTGTACTGCCCAATCATTTTGTGACGGAAGGTGTTCAAGGCAGCAAACATCCAGCAACGACCTGATTGTTTCTGATCGGTTACCTTGTCTTGTGTCAGGTCAATTGAGAACTCAGGAATATTATTTGCGTGTGAACTGCGCACCTCAAGTGCATTTAGAAGTCCGTTCTTAGTCATCGCATTTTCAACAGCGCGAAATTTAGGATTTTCTGCAAAGTTGTCATAGAGTTTTTGTGTAAAATCTTGCGTAAGTGTCATTTAATTTCTCTCCATTTCTACATATTAATTTTATTATTGTAACTTTTTTATAGCAAAAAAGTCAGCTAATTGCAACTTATTCTAGATTGTTCAGAAAATTTATTAATGTCTGAGCAGACTTCCGCCCCGCTTCAATGATAAATTCATCAAATTTAACACTGGCATCATGACTCGCCGTATCTGAGATGGCGCGAATAATTACGAAAGGCTTCTTCATAGCAGTTGCTGCCTGCGCAACTGAGGCCCCTTCCATTTCAACGGCAAGAACATCAGGAAAATGTTTTTTGATTTCAGCAATACGACTTTCGCTAGCAATAAAGCTGTCTGAACTTGTAATCAATCCCACGATTGGAGAATCTATAACTTTCCTTAACTCTGATACAAAGTATTTACTGCTTTCAAAATATAGGGGTTGCTGAGCCATTTGACCATAGGCATAGCCAAAAGCTGTGACATCTACATCATGATAAGCCAATCTATCAGCGACAACAATATCACCAATTTTCAAACTGTGATTCACAGCCCCCGCGGAACCAGTGTTGACAATAGCATCTACGTCAAAAATCTCAACAAGTAAGGTAACTGCTATAGCTGACATGACCTTACCAATGCCTGATTGTATTAAAACAAGCTCATGACGTCCAATCGAACCTGTATGAAAAACATAGCCATGACGTGTTATTTTGCTGTCTTTGTCCAAACTTTCTACAAGTGTACGTAGTTCTTCTTCCATCGCACAAATGATTCCTAATTTCATCCTAAACCCCTCCTTTTATTTTCTTGAGTATCAAGTATAGCTACACTTCTATTATAGTACAAAATTTTAAAATAAACCTCACAATATAATGTGAGGTTTTAAGTTTTATTTTAAAAGTAGTACCAGAAAAATAGCACACCTATTCCAATGACGACAAGTAAGGTGATAAGAAGCCATTTATTTACACGGCTACTTCTTTTTTTCTGCTTTGCATTTTCAATACGACGACTTTTATAGACAGAATTCTTAGATAAATCACGTTCAAGCTTGTCATATTTTTCTGCAAGCTCTCTGTCATTTTCTAATTCTTCCTTTAGACTTCTCTCTAAACGTCTTCTTTTCCTCTCTGCCTCTTTAATGATATCATCTGTCAAAAGTGGTTTAGGCATCTAAATCTCCTTGCGTTTTCAGATTTTGAAGCTCCCAATACCACACAGACATGATTGTTTTGACATCACAAATTTGCCCTTCTTCAATCATTATTTTTGCCTCATCTAATGTGACTTCAACCACTTCAAGAAACTCCCCTTCATCTTTAGGACGGGGATTTTCAAGCTTAGTAAGTCCACTTGGAAAATAAAGATATGTTTTTTCAGATGAAAATCCTGGTGTCCCATAAAAGCTGCTAATCTCTACGAGTTGTTCTGCCGTATATCCCGTTTCCTCTTCTAGCTCACGTAAAGCTGCAGCTTTCGGATTATCCAACTCATTATCTTCTAATTTTCCTGCAGGAACTTCAAAAATAAATTTTTCAAAAGCTTTACGGTACTGTCCCACCAATATCAATTTATCATCAATTATCGGTGCGACTGCAACGCCACCGTTGTGAAAAACCAGTTCCCTTGTTCCCATCGTATCATCGGGCAAACTGACTAAGTCCTTCACAACTTGAAAGATTTGTCCGTGAAAAATTTGCTCACGAGACAAAGTAGGTTCTTCAAACTTCTTCTCGTCAAACTCTCGCATTTTTATCTCCGTTATCTTTATTTTTTCTTAAATTACTCCCCACGAAAATGCGGCAAGCGTCGTGCTGCTCCACTCTTCTCAACTTGACGTGAACGTCCAAGAGCAATACTCTCAGGGGCAACATCTTTGGTAATTGTTGAACCTGCCGCAGTCAAAGCGTTTTTACCAACACGTAGTGGAGCAACCAATGTTGAGTTCGAACCAATAAATGCAAAATCATCAATCTCTGTAGTGTATTTATTTTGACCATCATAATTTACTGTGATTGTCCCTGCACCAAAGTTGACTTTTTCCCCAACCGTTGCATTGCCAATGTACGTAAGATGACCCGCTTTTGTTCCTTTGCCAAGCGTTGATCCTTTGATCTCCACAAAGTTACCCACATGCACATTCTCACTCAACACAGTACCTGGACGCAGATGAGCATAAGGTCCAACATTGCTCATAATATTCATCTTGCTGCTTTCTATCCATGATGACCGCACTTCGCAATGCGAATGAATTTCTGAGTCTTCAATACGACTGCCACTTGTAATTAAGGTCTTCTTACCAATCACCGTATTACCCAAGATTTGCACATTAGGCTCAATGATGGTCTCTTCACCAATTTCGATATCCGCATCAATGTAAGTTGTTTCTGGGTCGATGAGTGTTACACCATTTAGCATGTGCTGATGATTGATACGGCGACGCATAATTTTTTCAGCTTGGGCTAGAGCAACACGATCATTTACTCCCAGACTTTCATCAAAATCTTTTAGTGTATAGGCCGCAATTGTCTTGCCTTGATTTTTGAAAATTTCAATGACATCTGTAAGATAGTATTCACCTTGGGCATTGTCTGTCGTCAGATTTTTCAAAGCCGAGAAAAGTGCTCTATTGTCAAAAATGTAGGTTCCCGTGTTGATTTCTTGAATAGCTTGTTCTACTGTCGAAGCATCTTTTTGCTCTACAATCTTTTCAACAGAGCCATCTGAACTACGGACGATACGCCCATAACCTGTTGGGTCAGGGGCAATGGCCGTTAAAATCGTTGCTGTTGCTTTTTGAGTCACATGATACTCAAACAACTTCTCCAAAGTTTCACCTGTGATGAGGGGTGTATCACCCGCGATAACCAAGGTTGCTCCTTCTTCATTTTCAAGTAAATCTGATGCAATACGTACAGCATGACCCGTTCCTAACTGTTCATCTTGTTTCACAAAACTTGTGCCTTTAGGAAGAGTTTCAATCACTTTATCTGCTTCGTGACCAACGATAACGATACGTTTCTCCATATCAACTTTGCTTACATTTTTTAATACATGACCAAGCATTGTTTTCCCAGCCACATTGTGAAGAACTTTCGGTAAAGATGATTTCATCCGCGTGCCTTTGCCCGCTGCTAGTACAATTGCAAATTTTTCCATTTTATGTGGCCTCCAAAACCTGTAAAATTTCTGATTTAATACACAATAAATTATATCATATTCTAAGAATATTTCTAATTATTGTCTTTACACCTCTGAATATGCTAAAATAAGAGAAGTTTTACGATAAAGAAAATGGAGATAAGATGAAAACAATTGGTTTTATAGGTGCCGGTAAGATGGCATCTGCTATCATTGCTGGACTTGATAAGTCAAATGTTCGTGTGCTTATTTCGGGTCGTGATTTGAGAAAAACTCAAGAACAAGCGGATAAATTAGGTGTCTTTGCTAGCCCCTCACACAGTGAACTTGTAGAGCAATCTGACCTCATCGTTATGGCGGTTAAACCTCAAATTTTACCTGACGTTATGGAAGAGATTTCCCCTCATTTTACCAAAGATAAAACACTTATTTCTATCGCAGCCGGCGTTGATCTAGAAGCACTTTCAGATATGTCTAAAACGTATGATTTTCCAATTATTCGTGTTATGCCTAATATCAATGCACAGATTCAGAAGTCAACTACCGCCATTGTACGTAATGAATATGTAAGTTCAGAAATCTATCAATTAACCCAAGACATTTTCTCTTCGATTGGTACGGTGCATGAAATCGCTGAAAAAGATTTCCCGGCCTTTACGGCCATTGCTGGTTCTAGCCCAGCTTATATTTACATGTTTGTTGATGCTTTGAGCCGTGCAGGAGTGCTTCATGGCATCCCTAAGGACCAAGCTACAAAGATTGTTGCGGAAACTGTTTCTGCTTCAGCTCAAATGATTCTTGAATCCGCTGAAGGACCATGGACGTTGGTCGACAAGGTCTCAAGCCCCGGAGGAACAACCGTTGCAGGTGTTGTTTCCTTGGAACAAAATCGTTTTGTAGCTACAGTAATTGATGCAATAACTGCAACAGTCGAAAAAGAGAATACTTTAAACTGAACCCTATCTTTGTATACCGGCATGTACACGAACGCACTTTTTGATGAAAGTTGGCCATTTTAACAGAACTTGTGCTCAGCTTTTTATGGTAAAATGATACGAGAGCTTTTCCTAATTTTTCCCATACATTTGTCTTGTCTTTGCACGAACTAAACTTGTAAAAATTATAAAAATAGTGTAAGATAGAAGAGTAGTTTTTTACAACTCATTCTTGGTTTTGCGTTTTGCCTACGTTCTACTCGGAATGAGCAACAAATAAAAAGGAGAAAAACTCATGGCAATTTCAAAAGAAAAGAAACAAGAAATCATCAAGCAGTATGCACGTACTGAGGGCGACACTGGTTCACCAGAAGTCCAAATCGCTGTTTTGACTTGGGAAATCAACCACCTTAACGATCATATTAAAGCACACAAAAAAGACCACGCAACTTATCGCGGATTGATGAAAAAAATCGGTCATCGTCGTAACCTTCTTGCTTACCTTCGTAAGAAAGATGTTCAACGTTACCGTGAACTCATCGCTTCACTCGGTCTTCGTCGTTAAGATTTTAAAACTGTCTTCGGGCAGTTTTTTATTTGGGAAGATGTCAAAATCTCTAAGATGAAAAAACGCTTAACCTATGCCTAAGATTGCTGTGGTTAAGCGTTTTTTCCTTTTGTCTTTTTCTATAGCCTTACAAACATTGAACGTTTTTCCATCTTAAGGCGACTGAGTGGTTGTATTTTTACCGTCCTCTGATGAAGAGGCTTCTGATTTGCCTCCACCATTTTCTTGTTCTGGTGAAGATTCCGTTGTTTCTTTAGTTGTTTCTGAAGTTTGATTATCATTGTTATTGTTGCTGGTACTTGCTTTAGCAATTGTCAATGTAACCCTTGTGTTTTTAGGATTAAACTTGCTGCCTGGTGCAGGAGCTGTTTGTGTGACATAATAACCATTCAAGTTAGAACTTGAAACTGCGCTTGCTGTACTAGCATCCACAAAAGTAATGTTAGAAGTAGGTACACCAAGACTTTGCAACTGGTTAAGGTAACTGATTGCTGAGGTTGAACTTAAACCTCCTGAGGTATAATCAATTGCAGGCATTGTCACTGTATCTCCCTCAGATACGTCAAAACTAATTTGATCATCACCTGTTGGATCAAAGAAATTGCCCTTCGCCGGTGTTTGCTTCACTATAGTTCCCGATGGCTGCGAACTTGTGACATAGTTTATGTTAATTTGACTTTTGCTAACATTTTTATTCAGCACCAAATCATCAACAACATCCTCGTATTTCTGACCAACATAGTCGTCCATCTTGAAACCAGTCGCACCTTGAGAAACGTAAATATCTACTCTACTGCTTCTTCGAACATTCGATCCAGCAGTGGGATTTGTACGTGTAACCTTATCTTTTTCAACAGTAGAACTGAGCTCTTGAATGACATTTCCAACTTCAAGATGATTCTCTCTAAGCTTACTTTCCGCCTCTGCTTGAGTCATGTTCGTCACATCAGGCACAGATACATTTTGCGGACTTGTGATCATCCAAGCTGCGATTCCTCCCCCGATAAGTACAAGAGCGAGGATAAGCCAGCCAAATAGAGCCTTTCGTGATTTCTTCTTCTTTGGTACCTCAGGATCCGTTTTTCTTTCTTTTTCAGTCTCTTTATTGATTTTTTCTTCTTGAGTGTTATCAATTAAAGGTTTCGTATCATACGGATTGATGAGTTTACTAGGTAAGGCCTTTGTTGCATCAAGGTCTTGATCAAAAGTGAGTTTAGGTTCTCCTTTTCGATCAAGACTAGTTGCAGTAGCCAAATCAGTCATCATTTCTTCAACATTTGCATAGCGATTGTGAATATCTTTAGCAGTTGCTTTAATCACCACATTTTCTAATGCTTGCGGTACATTTTTGTTGATGTTGATAATACTTGGCACATTTTCTTGAAAATGTTTCAAAGCAATAGCCACAGCTGAATCTCCATCAAATGGAATCTGTCCCGTCAAAAGTTCAAATAGGATGATACCGATAGCATAGATGTCTGATTGTAATGTAGCATTAGCCCCACGCGCCTGCTCAGGAGATAGATAATGGACACTTCCAAACATGGTATTTGTTTGAGTTAGGCTTGTTTCAGTCAAAGCCTTAGCAATACCAAAATCAGTCACTTTGACATTACCACTCTGTGAAAGCAACACATTTTGTGGTTTTAAATCGCGGTGAATAATCCCATGATTGTGCGCACATTCCATAGCTGAAAGGATTTCTGACGTAATATTAATCGCTTCAGCATTTGATAATGGTGCATGCTCATTGATGTATTGTTTCAGTGTCATGCCATCAACATATTCCATAACGATATATTGTTGATTTTCCGACTCTCCGACATCAGATATACTGACAATATTAGGATGCGATAACTCAGCCATTGCAAATGCTTCTCTTTGAAAACGTGCAATGGCAATGTTATCATTCTCAAAGTTTGAACGTAAAACTTTAATGGCTACTTGACGATTATCAAGGTACATATCCTCCCCTTGATAAACGTTCGCCATTCCTCCGCGACCAACTTCTTTGATAATTTTATAGCGTTCTGCGAAGATTTTTCCGATTTGTATCATCAGCCGGCCTCCACATCTTCATTCACCATTGCTGGTTGAGCATCAATTTTCACCAAAATTACTGTGATATTGTCGTGGCCCCCTGCCTCATTTGCAAGGTTAACGAGTGTTCTTGTCTTTTCTTCTATGCTGACATCAGAGTAAACAACCTCTAAAATCTCTTCTGGAGAAATCATGTTTGTCAGCCCGTCAGAATTCATCAAAAGATAATCACCAGCTTGAACATCTACAGCTTGTAAATCTGCTTGAACCTCTGCTGATTGACCAAGAGAACGCGTAATGATATTTTTGTTGGGATGCATTTCAGCCTCCTCCTCAGTAATCTGACCCGCATCTACTAACTCTTGTACCAAAGAGTGATCTGTCGTTATTTTCTGTAATTCGCCATCGCGAATCAAATAGGTGCGGCTGTCACCAACGTGAGCTGAAATAATTTTTTCCTCTTGCACTGCCAAAGCTTCAAGAGTTGTTCCCATCCCTTGATACTCATCGAGTTTTCCTAAGTTTGCAATATTCTCGCTTTCATTGCGAATTTGGTTGCGCAACCAAGTCTCCAGCGTTGACACTGGTGTGCCATCATCAAAAAATGATTCTTCCCACAGTTTCCCTAAATCTTCAACTGTTAGTTTACTGGCGACATTTCCTGCCTTATGTCCGCCCATACCGTCTGCTAAAAGAAACAGACGATAACCTGCACGATTGACATAAGTACCAGCAAAATCTTGATTGGCAGTACGTTTCATACCAATGTCTGATAAAATACTATATTCCACTTTTGCTCCTTATAAAAGAATTAAAGTTTTCTGAATTTCGCAATAAAGAAACCATCTGTATGGTACATCTCCGGTGTGATAAAAATACAGCCTTCTTTGATGATGTCTTCTTTTTCATGCGAGATCTCAACCTGTTCAAATTCTGGATGAGCTTCGAGGAATTTCTTAACGACCTCAAAGTTCTCTTCATCAAAAATTGTGCAGGTACTGTAGACCATTATACCATTTTTCTTTAGCTTTTTCGAAGCACTGTCCAATATTTTTAATTGAATTTCCTGCAAATTAAGAAAATCCGAACTTTCTTTACGATAGCGAATGTCAGGTTTACGGCGAATTAAGCCAATACCAGAACAGGGTGCATCAACCAAGATACGGTCAAAGTCCGCATCATCTGCAAAACGTTCTGCGATTTGAGTAGCATCTGCTTTAACGGTTGTAATTTTCTCCCAAACCCCTTGACGTTCTGCATTGTCTTCGATAAGTTTCAGTTTATGGTCATACAAATCACAGGCCACAACATGACCCGTATCCAGATATTGTGCAATATGCGTCGTTTTTCCACCAGGAGCAGCACAAGCATCAAGCACACGCTCACTCCCCCTTAGTTCAAGTTGGGGCGCTACTAATTGACTTGTTTCATCCTGAATCGTGAATTTCCCCTCCATGAATTCTGGTGTATGTGAAAAATGTCCATGCTCCGCAACACGTCCAACAGGAGAAAGCTTTGAAGCACTGGTACCAGGAAGGATGACATTTGGATCAATCATACGGAGACTTGCCTTGCTTGGCTTTTCTAAACTTTCGAGAATCTGGCCTGTGCGTTTCCCTCCAAACTGTCTAACCATTTTATCTAATAAAAGTTTAGGCATTGAATATTTAATTTCCCAAGTTTTGGGTTCTTCATTTTTTCGTTCTGAACGCATAAAATGGCGCAGAACAGCGTTGACAAAGTTCCCTGCTTGCTGTCCGTCTTTACGTTTAGCAATTTTTACCGCCTCATCAACAGCTGCTGAGGTCGGCACCTTATCCATAAAAAGGATTTGGTATATCGTCATGATCAAAAGCATCTTAGCCCAAGGCTTTGGTGCTTTTTTTAAGAAGGGCTCTAAATACCATTCCAACAGTCCTTTTTTAGAAACCACACCATAGACCAAAGCTGTTACAAAATGACGATCCAAGTCCGAAAGATCTGCCTCACGTAAAGTTCTATCTAAGGCAATATTGGCATAGGCATCATTTCCAAAAATGTCATTGAGCACATCAAGTGCGACTTGTCTTGCATTATTTGCCAAACTGATCACCTATACTTACTTTCTGTCCCAAACCATTGAGAAAACTTACGATATCCATCTTCGGTTTTCCGGCAGGCTGTACTTCAAGAAGCTCTAAAGCTCCTGAACCTGTTGCTACCAAAAGTGTTTTTTTTGTTTTATCAATGATTTCACCAGGATGTCCGTGCTTGTCCGTGTTGACTGGCCGGCTATCGTAAATTTTAAAACGTCCTTCGTTCCATGTTGTGTGTGCTACTGGGAAAGGATTCATCCCCCGAATTTGATTAAAGATTTGACGGTTGCTTTTTGTCCAATCAATTTTTTCTTCTTCTGGACTTATATTGGGCGAAAATGTCGCTTGACTTTCATCTTGCGCTTGCGGTTTGATTTCGCCAGCAACATACAGGGGAAGCGTTTCGAGGAGAAGGTCACGGCCTACAAGGGCTAATTTTTCAAACATTGTGCCCACGTTATCTTCTTCTAAAATAGGAATAGAAGCTTTAGCGACCATATCCCCTGCATCCATTTTTCTAACCATTTCCATAATGGTTACACCTGCTTCTTTCTCACCGTTCATAATTGCATAATGGATAGGAGCTCCACCACGGTATTTAGGCAGCAGGGAGGCGTGAACATTGACTGCAAAAGACATGGCATCGAGCAATTTCCCAGGCAAAAATTGACCAAAAGCTGCCGTTACAATCCCTGCGCCCTGTGAGCCAAAGGCCATAAGTTCTTCCATCTCGGGAGAGCCCGATAATTTTTCTGGTTGTAAAATTTTCAAGCCTGCTTGAAGCGCCAACTCTTTCACTGGAGTTTGACGCAATTCTTGCTTACGTCCCACCTTACGATCAGGTTGTGTGACAACGGCTAAAATCTCATACTTTTGGCTATCAATTAAACCTTTCAAAACGGTTTGTGAAAACTGGGGAGTTCCCATAAAAATTATTTTTGTTTTTTTCATCGTGTCATTTTACACAGCAACTCTATCCTTTCTTGTCAGTCTTCTTTTAAATCTCCTGAACTGACGTCTAAGAAAAAATAGAGCTTCTGTACTTTTCATCCTCCTGTTTTACGTCTCATATAACTTTTTAAGTAAAGTGTCTGTCATTAATTATAACACTTTCTTAACTTCTATTTCTTTTCACATGCCTAATTCACAAAAAAGTATAGGGAATAAAAATATAAACAAGCTAGATCGAACAGAAAGAGTGGGCTCCTATTCCTCGCCTAAAATCATTTGTGCTTTTCATCCTCAATTTCTGCTAATTTCTTCTTAATTTCTTGTATAACAAAGGCTCTAGCAGCTTCATCTTCTACAAAATCATATTTATCTCCATCAATTTGCATTTTAGGACAACTATTGAAGGAGGCAAACCATTTTTCATATCTTACATTCAGCTCTTTGTAGTACTCATACAGTGAGGAATCATAGTCTAACTGTTCAAATTCCCGCCCACGTTTTTGTATCCGTTCCAACATCTTCTCAAAAGATACACTGACATGAACCAAAAGATCTGGACCTTTCTTAAAAGTTAGGTTCTCGATTTCTTTTAACATGTGTTTTAATAAAGAGTCATAAACCTCTACTTCGATTGCTGTAGCCCGACCTAAATCTGCATTCAGATGAAAAAGTAAACTGTCTTCATAAATAGAGCGATCCAAAACATTATTGTCATGCAGAAGTGCGCTTTTTATTGACTCAAATCTCTTGTTCAAAAAATAAATTTGCAGTAGAAAAGCATACTTTTGTGGCTCTCGATAGAACAGAGGCAGAACCTCATTGTCCTCTACACTTTCATAAAAAGCTTCTGTCCCCAACTCTTCTGCCAGCATCTTGGTAAGTGAACTTTTGCCAGCTCCAATCGTTCCAGCTAATACTATCACTGTCATTTTGCCTTCCTGTATTTCCCCCTTTGTATCAAAATATTCATATCGAAAAAATGCAACCTCCACCCAGCAAACGAATTTTTTCTTGCATTAATATCTGAAAAACGCCCCAAAGCACAAATGCTCCATATCATGCTTTAAGGCGTTTTTATTATAACACACTAACAGATACCCTCCCTCATTTAGAAAGGCAGCTGTGAAAACTGACTGAAATAGATTCTTCTCCTCACTTTGTAGTGTGCAGCTAAGATAATTTATCCTTTTTACACAAAGCTTTGAGGCTCACTGTCAATTAAAACACGTAAATTTTTATTTTCTCGTTTTTGTGTTAAATCAAGAACCTGATTCAAGACTTCTTCTAGTTGAGCCTCAAAGCGATATTTCACCAGTATCTGATAATGATACAGATTATGAGTACGCGCAATAGGTTTGGGAGTCGGTCCTAAAACCTTAGCCTTATCTGATAGCTTCCCTTTCACCAAACTTGCAATTTCATAAGCTTTTTTGGCTACGATATCTTCATCCTTGTGACTCACCAAAATCTGTACAGTAAAATAATAGGGAGGATAAGCTAACTGTTGACGGTAATACATTTCTTGACGGTAAAAAGCTTCGTAATCCTGAGCTGCGACTAATTTAACCGCATAATGTCCCGGATTAAAGGTCTGAATGATAACCTCTCCTTTTTTATTTGCACGACCTGCACGTCCCGCAACTTGCATCAGCAGCTGAAAGCTTCGTTCGCTGGCGCGAAAGTCGGGCAAATTTAATCCTGTATCCGCATTAATCACTCCGACCAAGGTCACATTAGGAAAGTCCAAACCTTTAGCAATCATCTGCGTTCCTAGAAGTACATCAGCAGCATGTTCTCCAAACTTTCTTAAAATCTTTTCATGCGCATTCTTTGTCTTTGTTGTGTCCACATCCATTCGTAAAATACGTAGTTCTGGAAGCAGCTTTTCTAGTTCTTCCTGAACCTTCTGAGTCCCTGAACCATAATAGCGAATTTTGCGACCGTTACAGTTGGGACAAACTTGTGGAATCGCCTCTTGATGACCACAGTAATGACAATTTAACGTCTTTGTATCCATATGTAGAGTTAAAGAAATGTCACAGTTAGGGCACCCAACCACAAAACCACAATCTCTACACATTACAAAAGAACTGTAGCCTCGGCGATTGAGCATTAAAATAACTTGTTCTTTTCGCTCAACCTTCTCCCGAATTTTTTCCAAAAGAATATCCGAAAAATTGGCTGACTGATCGCTAAGGTGGCTCCGCATATCTACGATTTGTACCTCAGGCAAGAGTGCTTGTTCGTTTGCACGGTGTTTAAGCGTTAACAAGTGATAAACCCCTTTTTGTGCACGCGCTCGGCTTTCTAAGCTTGGTGTGGCAGAACCCAGAATCACACGCGCTTGATGATATTTCGCACGCAACAGCGCAACATCTCTTGCATGATAACGTGGGTTAGAATCCTGTTTATAACTCGTTTCATGTTCCTCATCAATGATGATTACTCCAATATTTTCCAAAGGAACAAAAATTGCGGAACGTGCCCCCACAACAACTTGTGCATGGCCTTCCTTTATCTTGCGCCACTCGTCATATTTTTCCCCATCTGATAAGCCAGAATGCATGATGGCAACTTTTTCCCCAAAACGGGCAATGAAGCGGTTGGACATTTGTGGTGTTAGCGCAATCTCCGGAACCAGCATAATCGCTGTCTTTCCCTCTCTTAGTGTATGCTCAATCACCTGCAAATAAATCTCCGTTTTCCCTGAGCCTGTCACACCCTCAAGCAAAAATGGTTTGTCTGCAGACTCAATGATGGCATTAAAGGCAAGCGCTTGTTCTTCATTTAGAACTTTGGACTTATCAGGGGTTACAGCCTCAAACATGGCTGCTGTTCTAGAGACTTCCTTTTGCGTTACCTCTACAAGCTCATTATCCACAAAATACTTGATGACAGCAGAGGAGAAAGGAAGGTCTTTCTGACGAATCATCTCTTCTTGATTCAAAAGATAGCTTTTCAATTCGGCGCGCTTTTTTGCTGCCTTACCGATTTTAAAGTCAGCCAATTTTGCACTGGCTTTCACGTATTTTTCTATTTTTTTATTTTCTTTAGACCTTGCAGAGTAACTTACTTTCAAATGTCCTGACTTGACTTCTTTCAAAGCCTCTATTTTTTGACTTTCGTTCAGTAAGCTCCATTTCCTTTGAATTCCCTCTGAATCTGTTAGGATTTTATCGTAACTTGAATTAAGGAGATTAGGCAGCATCGCTTTTAGACAAGAGATTTTATATGAGAAAACAGTATGTCGCATTTCATCCGCTAATCTCAGTTGTTCTGCTGTCAAAACCGGTTCTACATCTAAAAGCTCTGCAATTTCCTTAAGCTCTGAATCTTCTTCCTCTGAAAAATCAATAACAATCCCTTGAACCAAACGGTTCGCTGTACCAAAAGGAACATGAACACGCATCCCTGTTTCAATCAGATTTTCTAAGTTTCTAGGAATTGCATAAGAAAATGGCTTATCTGTCTGCATCAGAGGAACATCTACAATAATTTTAGCCGTTTTTTTCAACATTTTTCTCCTCTGCTTTTGTCTTTTCTACGCGAATCTAATATATAAATTATAACAAAAAGATAAGAACACGTGTAAACTTTAGATTGTTGAAAAAAGCTTTCAAAAGTTTTAAATCCAAACCTTTGAAAGCTTTTTCTATACCTGTTATTCTGCTGCCGCAGCTGCAGCTTTGGCTGCACGATTTCCTTTTTGTTTTGCTTCTTCCTCAGCCTCTTCCTTAGCGATCTGTTCGCGAATAAGCTTTTCAGCCATCTTTTGTTGAAGACGTTCAAGTTCACGCTTTTCTTTCAATGTTTCACGCTTTGCATCTAGCGAAGGGTGGATGGTTACTCTACCTTCAGCAATTTCTTCCAAAGCCTGTAACGTACGTTTAACAGATTTGAATTCCATCGTAGGACGTTCACCGTCACGCAACTCATGCGCACGTTTTGCTTCCAAAACGACAAGTGAATATTTTGAATCTACATTTTGTAGCAATTTATCAATTGAAGGTTCTAACATCATATCAGTTTCCTCTTTCCTCTTTTTATAGGTTATTTAGATTATGCCAGTAAGCACTCCTGTGAGTTGACACCCCTTATATTGGTTATCTAAACGTTTTCATCCAATTTATCAATCATATGCGCATAACGCTCCATTACACGATCCACACGGTAGTGTTCGGCCTCGATAATCTTAATGACACGTTCAGCAGCAAGTTCAACTTTGTCATTAACTACAGCATAATCATACTCACTCATTAAACGAATTTCTTCTTTAGCTTTTTTCATCCGATTATTAATAACTTCAGCGCTATCTGTGCCACGCCCAACAAGTCGGCCGCGTAATTCTTCCAAGTCTGGAGGAGTCAAGAAAATAAATACACCATCTGGAACCTTCTCCTTCACTTGAAGCGCACCTTGAACCTCAATTTCAAGGAAAACATCTTTGCCTTCGTCTAAAGTTTGATTGACATAGGTCAAGGGTGTGCCATAATAATTTCCTACATATTCAGCATATTCTAGCATTTCCCCTTTACGAATCATTTCTTCAAACTCCTCGCGCGTACGGAAATAATAATCTTTTCCATCCACTTCACCAGGTCGCTGTGGACGCGTTGTCATTGAGACAGAGTAATCAAAGTTATTTTCATTTTCAAAAATTTTCGCACGGACAGTACCTTTTCCAACTCCTGAAGGACCAGAAAAGACAATTAATAAACCACGTTCAGGCATCTCTTTAACCTCACTTATTGTTTACAATCTATTCTAGCAAAGTCTAGACGCCACATCCACTTTGTGTAACAAAATGTAATTTTTATTAATTCAATTGTAACATATCACTTTGAATTATAAAAGCTGCATGGGTTAGCACTAGCACCATTCCTTAAACAGCACAATAGGACTTTCAAATTATAAAAGAAAAAAGCGATTGTGTAAGTCTTACACAGTCGCCTCGCTCCATAGGGTTAGAATTTTAGATTCACTCGTTACACCACAGCAGAACTTATGATTACAGTTTAACTCAAAGTCAGCACACGTCAAATACAACATTCATCCATCAAAATACAGCTACTCTAGATTTTTCAGCAGTAGTTTAGCCACCGCTCTACCTGACATCGGATTTTGACCTGTAATCAGCTGTCCATCTTGTACTGCAAATGATGCAAATGGGCGCTTTTTAACAAAATGAGCACCTCTTTTTTTACTTTCTCTCTCCGTTCCAAATGGTACGCGCTTATTTTTTCCACTCAACAGTTCTTCAAGTTGCGTAAACCCTGTAAGTGTTCTATGTGCAATTAAAAATTCATCATTAGATGTTTTCAAATTAAGCAAGCCGCAAACACCATGGCATACTGAAGTGACATAACCGCCGCTCTGATAAATTTTTTCTGCTATGTTTTGGAGTTCTTGATTATCTGGGAAGTCAAAAATTACACCATGTCCACCAGTATAATAGATCGCAGCATATTGCTCAGGTTTAATCTGATCTGGATGAAGTGAATGGGATAAGGCACGCCTCTGAAAATCAACTGAGCTGTAGACTTCAAATGTTTCACTATCCGCATAAAAGGATTTCAAACTTCTTGGGTCAATTGGCACGTATCCGCCTAGTGGACTAACATAATCTACTTGATAGCCTGCTTTTTGTACTTCACTTACAAACTCCGTTGCTTCAGCTAGCCATAAGCCTGTAGCTTCATGAGTTGTAGGAAATTTATTTACATTTGTTAATACGATTAATATTTTTTTCATTTCTTTTCCTGCTTTATAGGTATAGAGGTACAGCTTTAAACTGCAGTTAAATTCTTGATTGAAATTTTTCTATCGAAGAATCCCCAGCGATCATTCCTCTTGATTGACAAAGTCTGCGACTTCTCTCAGCAATAAAATTTTTTGGTTTCATAGAGCGGTGTCCGACTTGTCCGCCCTTTTCGCGCACTCATCTTTAGTTTAGCTGTACTTTTACTTACTGCATAGCATTCAGTAGAGCTCTTAACCTCACGATAAAACTGCGAGCTATTGATAAATCAATAGCTTCTGGCAGTTATTTTATCACTGCCCAACTTTTTCACTGTATCTAAAAGGCCCGAGACATCCTACAGCATCTTCAAAAACCTTTTCTGTGATTTATCTGAATGATAACCCAGATGCGCATAAAATTCATGTGCCTGTCTACGCTTATCTGAAGAATTTAAGCGTATCCCCCACAGGTTTCTTCGTTTAGCTTCTCTCTCCAGCTCCAACAGTAAGGCCTTGCCCACGCCTTGATTTTCATGTCCCTTAGCGACTGCGAGTCCTAAGATGTTAAACATGGGTTCAGAATAAATACTCTCGTACAACTCAGCGTGAATATAGCCCATTGGAACTGCGCTTCCATAAACCCTGATAAAGTGGTTTTCCTTATCTGCGGTTAATTTTTCCAGCTGTTTTGCTAGCAATTCAGCGGAAACCTCATAACCTAATTGCTCAGCAGTAATATCTCTTAAATGCTTTGCATCCGCTACCGTTGCTTCTCTGATTAACTTTTTTTCCTCTAAATCATTCATTTTGAAACCCTCTTTCCAATTCAAATAAATTCCAGATAAGTCTACGTCTCCCTATCTTAGAGCAGCTGTTTCAATTGTCAAACTGTGTTTTTTATTATATCATAAGCAGAATTAACATGGAATTTATGAAAACCATAGCTCATTACACCATAGTCCCTCTTCCTTACAAATGTTAAAATGTGAGAAACAAAAAAATCACTTGTCTTGGCATATAAATATGTCCTGTTTAGTGATTTTTTAATTTTAGGTGAATTTAATCAGTTTTATTGTCTGACGATGAGGGCCGGGCGTGTGCCACCAGCAGAACCACCCCATGTATCAGCCAAATCCCCAGTAAACCAGCCTCCCATAGAAATAAGCCAACCATTTCCTGGTGCTGCAGGAGTACGAAGCATCCAAAAAGCTGTTCTGGGCACAGATATAGTACGGGAGCCTCTGTCAGCAAAAATACGTATTACATCTGCCATGGACAGAGAAAATGCACGTGGCGTTCCACTCGGATCAACCTGAGTTATATCTTCATCAACTGCTGGAAACTCATGCAGGTTAGTTGGAATATTCACAGCAGAGTTGTCTGACCATGTTAAGCCTTCAAGCGCAACGCTTCCTGTATCAAAGTGATCTGCTACAGGCTGAACCATAGCTTGAACTGCGGGATCAAGGTTGCCATACCATGTGTTATTGAAAGTGTCTTGATTATGAAAGCGTGCATGACGAATGGCATCTTCACGGATAATCATATGGTTACTGTTCCCCATATTCTCCAAATAACGGTACCGCTCATTAGCCATAGTAAAGATGGTCCCCGGTGCCATGAGGCTAAAGTTGATTTGGTCGGGTTGGACATTCTCCTCTGGTCCCGGGTTCCCCCAGTTGTTATCAATGGAACCGTTCTGTACGGCTGTCAGGAAGTCTGACAAGTCATCATGGTGGGTAAAGCTTCCATCTGCAGCTAAGAAGTCATTGATACGGTCAGGACTGATCAATTGCCCGTCCACATGGATACCGTAGTAATATTCTCCCGGAATATTGTTTGCTGCTGCGGTCATCTGTGCTGCATCCAAGAGGTAAGAAGTGGTCTCTCCTGCTTGGAGTTGATTGGCCCAGTAAGCCCAGCCTGTTTGGTGGTCGATGACCCAGAAGTTCCCGACTTTCAGGTTATTAGGTAAGGCTGCCCACTGGCTGATGGTCATCGGGGCACGCTCTTGTTGCAGGTTTTGAGCTGCATCATGGGTGACTTCTTCTCCCGGCCAAACTGGTCCGCTGTTATCAAAGCTGTCGCCAGAGGACCAGTAGGCATCTGTACCGACTCCCGGATGCGTGGCGCCGTCTGTGACACCGTCTGTGGCTGTGCTTGTGATCCAGTCACGGGCATGTCCTGCCGCTGCTGTCATCAGGTCTTGGTTGTCCCGGTTGAAGGTAGGCATGAACCATGGGGCATCTTGACCGGAGCGGCTCCAACCAAAGGTCAGGTTGGAGTAGGTGTTGAAGGCTGCCGAGTCATCTACACGGATGTTCAAGTTGTTCTCTGAGGGACGCATGACCGTCCAAGTGTCCACTTGGTCACGGATGGTATTGTTCACTATAGGGGTGAAGTCTGTATCTCCTACTGAGCGTTTCTCCATGAACTCGGAGAGGCGGATACGGGCCATGAGGGGCACATTGCCATAGTTCTCCACGAAGACGTCCTTGTTTTCCGTGTCACGGTTGTAGTAGTCGTGGACACGGCCTCCGGGGATGTTTTCTCGGATGCGGTCATTGATGGCCCGCTGGTTGAAGGCTTGGAAGGCAAAGGTGCCGCCTACCAAGAGCAATAAGAGGGACAGGAGCGCGAGGTTGCGCAGCCGCCGCTGGTTTTTCTTTTCTGGTGTCATAAACTCCTCCTTTGACGTAACCTGTGGTTTAGATTTTCATTACATTTGTATTTCTAATGTTACGTTTACTTTCTGAGTCTATAGTATAAAAAAAAAAAAAAAGGTCAAATGAAATGAGTGTTTGATGAGAAAAGGGTGGGTGGTTTGTCTGGGGGCTTGACTTTTAGGCATGCGAAAAGAAGCCCCGGTTGGAGCTTCTTGACTTTGTGATAGCGTGTGTTTTATGTTTTGTTTTCCTACTTTGCATAATCAATCGCACGTGTTTCGCGAATGACTGTGACTTTGATATTACCCGGATAGTCCATTTCGTCTTCTATGCGATTTTTTACATCCCGTGCTAGAATGACAATTTGGTCATCTGTAAGTTTTTCTGGTTTAACCATGACACGAACTTCACGTCCTGCCTGTAAAGCGAAGGCACTTTCAACGCCTTCAAAGCTAGTTGAGATGTTTTCCAAGTCACGCAGACGTTTGATATAGTTTTCAATCGACTCTCGGCGTGCTCCGGGACGTGCTGCGCTTAGTGCATCAGCTGCAGCAACCAAAGTAGCAATGTTACTGTTAGGCTCTGTATCACCATGGTGACTCGCAATTGCGTTGATAACAATCGGGTTTTCCTTGTACTTACGTGCAAGTTCTGTCCCAATCTCAACGTGACTTCCTTCAACTTCATGATCCAGTGCTTTACCGATATCATGTAAGAAGCCAGCACGTTTAGCAAGGCTCACATTTTCCCCCATCTCACCAGCAAGATTTCCTGCAACATGAGCAACTTCAATCGAATGGTCAAGAACATTTTGACCATAAGAAGTTCGGAAATGTAATCGCCCCATAATCTTCATCAAATCTGGATGCAGGTTATGCGCACCAACTTCAAAGGCCGCTTGCTCACCATACTCACGTATCTTATGGTCTAGAGCCTTGCGGTTTTTCTCAACCAGTTCCTCGATACGTGCAGGATGAATACGACCATCTTGGACCAGTTGTTCCAATGTCATGCGAGCAATTTCTCGTCGAATCGGGTCAAAGCCGGACAAGACAACTGCTTCAGGCGTATCGTCAATAATAACATCAATACCCGTTAAAGCTTCAAAGGTCCGAATATTTCGACCTTCACGCCCGATAATTCGACCTTTCATCCCATCATCAGGTAAGGTTACTACTGACACGGTCTGTTCGGCTACCGAATCGCTAGAAACACGCTGGATAGCAAGTGAAACAATATTCTTCGCACGTTTATCCGCTTCAGCATGCGCTTTTTCCTCGCTCACACGAATAAGCTGTGCCATCTCCTTAGTTAGACCATCACGTGTCTCGCTAAGAATGAGTTCTCTTGCCTCATCCTTAGTCAAAGCAGCGATACGTTCTAATTCTTTTTCTTTCTTTTCTTCAATTTCTAAAAGCTCTTGCTCACGCTTATTGAGTGTATCAGTTTTTTTAGAGAGCGCTTCCTCTTTAGAGTCTAAGCTACGTTCTTTATTCGTAAGTTTGTCATCCTTACGATCTAGAACTTCTTCACGTTGTTTTAGGCGTTGTTCTGTTTCTCTTAACTCCTTACGTTCTTGCTTAAATTCATCTTCGATTTCACGGCGCTGTTTTTGCTCTTCTTCACGAAGATTAAAACGTGCTTCTTTCTTGAAAGCTTCTGCTTCATCCCTGAGGATTTCCGCTTCTTTTCTCACAAGAGCAGCATCACGCTGTGCAGTTGCCGTTATCTCATTAGCCTTGCTTTCTGCTTGCATAAAAAGACTTTCAGCATCCTGCTTGTTTTTCTTAATATTTTGAGCGTAAAAAATAAAGGCAATAACCAATACAATCAATAAGACAAGCAGAACGAGTGATATGACGTTCATCTGTCTCCTTTTATTCATACCTGCTCTATCGCGGTGCGATGGAACAGATAGCTTGATTATAATTCACATGTGCTTCCATAGAAACACTCCTTACATTTTATCATTTTTTGGGATATGTTTCAATTAAGTATTTTACCGCTTTCAAATTTTTAACAGTTTGATTTTAAAAATATTATGTCAATGTCAGTAAAAACAGTGCTTTTTGCGGAAAATAAAAAACCGTGTTCACACACAGTTCTGCTCATTAGAGTAACTCTTTAAGGGCATCCACCTTATCCAAGCGCTCCCATGGAAGATTGACATCGGTACGTCCAAAATGCCCATAAGCTGCAGTTTGCCCATAAATCGGGCGAAGCAAGTCAAGCATCTTTATGATTCCTGCTGGACGTAAATCAAAGTTTTCACGAATAGCTGCCAATAAAGTATCATCTGAAACCTTCCCTGTACCAAATGTATCAATATTAACAGAGGTTGGTGTGGCGACACCAATCGCATAGGACAGTTGTACCTGTGCCTTATCTGCTAAACCAGCAGCCACAATATTTTTAGCTACATAACGTGCTGCATAGGAAGCTGAACGGTCAACCTTTGTTGCATCCTTACCTGAGAAAGCACCACCACCATGTGGAGCATAGCCACCATAAGTGTCCACAATAATTTTACGCCCTGTTAAGCCCGAATCTCCTTGTGGGCCCCCGATAACAAAGCGACCTGTAGGATTGATAAAGTATTTTGTATCTTCATCAAGAAGGTTTGCCGGGATAACTTCCTTAATTACTCTTTCAAGTACATCCTGATGAATCACTTCATTTGTCGCATCAGCTGCATGCTGGGTTGAGATAACGACTGTATCGACACGCTTTACTTGCCCTGTTTCATCGTATTCCACTGTAACTTGTGATTTAGCATCTGGACGCAGGTAAGTAAGCTCTCCAGATTTACGTAAATCTGCCAATTTTTTCACTAATTTGTGACTGAGTGAAATCGCCAGTGGCATATATTCTTCCGTTTCATTGGTAGCATAGCCAAACATCATCCCTTGATCACCCGCACCGATAAGGTCAAGTGGGTCAATGTTTTCTCCCTTTTTCCCTCGAACTTCTTCTGCTTCATTTACCCCTTGGGCAATATCAGGTGACTGCTCTACAAGTGAAACATGGACACCTACTGACTTGTAGTCAAAGCCATTTTCACTGTCTGTATAGCCTATATTTTTAATGGTTTCACGAACCACTCCAGCAATATCAACATAAGCTGAGGTTGATATTTCGCCAAATACATTAACTGTGCCCGTATAAACTACTGTTTCGCAGGCCACATGTGCATCTGGATCTTGTGCCACAATAGCATCAAGAATAGCATCCGAAATTTGGTCAGCCACCTTATCTGGATGCCCCTCTGAAACTGACTCTGATGTGAATAAACGTTTTTCTGACATTTTTTATTTCCCCTACTTCTTAAGTATTTTTCGGTTACAGGCTTAAATGGTAGTGATTACTCACCTGGAGATTACTCTCCCGCCATCGGAAATTGTAACTTCCTTATTTTAGCACAAATTGGAATTTTTTGATATACTTTGCCTAAATGAAAAATCCTTTAGATAAAAAAATTATTTTAGCAGCCAATCCTTGGCTGAAAGATGTTAAAATTCTCGAGCAATCTGTTTCAACCCAGATTGATGCCAAAAGTGATGGACAGGCTAATACTTTATATATGTCTGAAAAGCAGACAGGAATTTATGGTCGCTTTGGTCGGGAGTATTTTGCTAGTCCAGAAGGTGGCATTTATATGACCCTCCTCTTGAAACCCATGGACTCGCTAGAAAGTTTGCCTAATTATACTTTACTCGCAGCGGCCGCCGTTGTCTCAGCCATCGAAAACCTAACAAGCAAAAAACCAGAAATCAAATGGGTAAATGACCTCTACTTGAATGGGAAAAAAATTGTCGGTATTTTAGCCGAAGCTCAGGTTCAAGCAGATAGAAGCCTACAGGTTGCCTTAGGTATCGGGATTAATTTTTATATTCAAAAATTCCCAGAAGAGCTCACGCATAAGGCTGGTTCATTATTTACAGAAAAGCCTTCTATCACACGCTCTGAACTGGTCGCTGAAATATGGTCCGAATTTTACAGACTGTCTAACCGTGACTTTTTCAGCTTTTACAAATCTCGTTCTCTCGTCTTAGGAAAAAAAGTAGAGTTTGAAGAAAATAAAACGCTCTACAGAGGGAAAGCAATGGATTTAACACCTGATGGGAAGCTCATCGTCCAGCTAGAAGATGGGCAACATAAACTCCTATCAAGTGGAGAAATCTCACTCAAAAAATGGACGTGATGGACGTCCATTTTTTTATTTATATTATTAGGAGTTTATGATATTCGGAATTGTTATTTTTTTAAAAGTCTGACCAATCGTCTTTTTTATCATCTTCGACGGGCTCTGCTTCTTTCATCTTACGACCAGAGGAAGACTTACTTTGCCAGCGTTCCGTGTAGCTGGACCAATTTTCTTCTCGGCCTTGTCGATAATCTTGACCTCTTGTATTACTCCCAGCACTTGGGATAATCCAGCTGGCTACAAAGTAGACAAGAATAAAAGTTCCCCAGCTTCCAAAAGCTAAGAGTACATATAAGATACGTACAAAGGTAATGATATCAGGGCTCCAGCCAAAGTACTCGCAAATACCTGCAATTGTACCTGTTAGCATGCGGTTACTTGATGATTTTGTTAATTGTTTTTGAGACACGTTTTCTCCTTTCTAGAAACTGTTTTTCAAATTACTGATAAGAGCTGGGAATAATCCAGCTTGCTATGATGTAGACAAAGACGAGCGTTCCCAAACTTCCTAGAGCGAAGAGCACATATAAAATGCGCATCAGGGTAATTTTATCACGATCGAGACCAAAATACTCACCTAAACCAGCGATAGTACCCGTCAGCATACGATTGTCTAATGACTTTGTTAATTTTTTCTGAGTCATGTTCTCTCCTTTCTAAAAAATTGAGATGAAGCTTACTCAGTCTGCATCTTTAAGCCAAATTGTTCCTGACTTTGTCTCAAGTTCAAAGGTTAATGTTTCTGCTCCAGTGCGCACAACCGCAGCGCCATTACGGCTTGCTTCAAACGGGTTGTCCAAGTTTAGACGTGTTTTATAGCCACCAAAAACAGTGCGGACATGGCCAACAAGTCCAAGGTACTCAGGAACGGAAAGTTTAACATCTCCATTTACATTTTTCACTATGAGTTTGCGGGCTTTATCTTGAGTCTGAGTCAACAAGATATTACCATTTACCAAGTTCACATTTCCATCTTCAAAGGCAGAAGTCACTCTAATATTACCATTTGCTGAATTTAATTTGAGAACATCTGTTGAACCATCCAGAACCTTGATTTCACCGTTTTTAAGTGTAACATCAACCTCTTTATTCAGTGTTTCTGAAAGTTCAACATCTCCATTTACTTGGTCAATTTTTACTTTAGCCGCAGCTACCTTTTCGACTTTAATGTCGCCATGTACAAACTTGAAATCAAAAGTTTCATATGTTTTTTCTGGTAAATAAAGTTCTAAATTAAGAGCAATACGTAAACTGTCTGATGCAGTAATCTCTAAAACTCCATCCACTACCTCTAGCTGAGTTTTTTCTGCTAAATATTCATCAATTTTTTCTGGGGCAACTGCTCCATAAATTTTATACTCTGCTTTCACATGAGCATTTTCCCCTGGATAAACAGCAATCTTACCTGTCTTAATAGCTAAGTTGATTGAGTCAAAATCACCTTCAATGTCTTTTTCCACAGTCTTAACTATAGATTTTACTTTTGGAAAACCTTTAGAAAAGTCAATGTTATCATCAATTGCTTTTGAAGCATCCTTGAAGACGACCTTTCCTTTGGACACGATTTGATCCATAATCCCTTTGAAAGAATCCATAAAGTCAACTTCATGGTTAACAAATCCATCTTTATCGGTGTATTTAAATTTTTCTTTACTTTCTGCTGCCCCTTCTTCAGTCACGGGGCTGGATTTATCAAGTAATTCTAAAGCCTCATCCTCCGAGATAATTCCTCGGCGCATCAAGTCCATAATTCTATCTTTTTTATTCATTTTTTGTTCCTCCTGTTATAGAACTGAGGCATGTCAACCTCTATACTAAGATTATCTCATATTTCGTTGTAGATACTCTCAGCCTTTGGACTGATTTTTTATTTCTACTTTTCCAATAAGAAAAACTGATTCTCTCGAATCAGTTGTTTTATTTTTGAGGTTGGATATATGTGGATAGACTAGCATCGCTAGCTGATATGGTACGATAGCTTACCACATTCAAGCCTTCAACGTTCATTTCTGAAACAAGGATTGAGCCATCTTTGTTTACTTTTTCTACAAAGGCAACATGGCCATATTCCGCAGAAGCACCTGCTACTCCTGGTGGGAAACTCACTGCATAACCAACCTGCGGGATAGTTGTTGTATAGTAGCCTTGAGCTACAGCATTTGCTCCCCAATCGCCACCATTGCCCATATACTGCCCAATTTTACCTCCCAGTTGGAAGATACGGTTGTATACATATTGTGTACAATTTCCCCAAGCGTAACTCGCCGCGCCTGAATACTGAACACCATTATATTCTGGGAATTCCAGACCACTTGGCATAGCTTCAAGTAAAGGGCTCGCAGGAGCTTCAAGATTTCTTAAGTCTTCCGATAAATTCTCGATGTCATCGTATTGTGTCAAATTATATTCTTTAATAATTTGAATCAGTTTCGCTGCATATTCCGGATCAGTTGCGAAAATTCCTTGCAAAGAGCGGGCTGCGTCTTCTACATTATCACTGTTTGTTTTCCAGCTCCCAGCATAAATTTTACTGTTCCATGTTGTCCCATGTAGCATCAAATTAATATAATCTACAAGTGATTGATCATAAGTACTATAAGCACGATAGGTCCCTGAAGATATGGTTACCGACTGCCCGTTAAAAGCACCGATAATGTTGAACAAGTTATGATAGATTGAAGCAACATTACTACGTCCATAGCCAGACTCTAAAATAGCTTGAGCAATGATGAGTGAAGCATAAAGGTTATTTTGCCCTGCAAGCTGTGAAATACGTGGCGCAATACTCTTAATAAAATCTTCGGCTGTTTTGTTATTTATCTTAGTCAAAGGTGGTACAGCAATATTCGTTTTATTAAACTTTATATCGCCATCTGTATTTGCCTGCTTATAAGTCGTTACTGCATCTTGAGCTGTGTAAGCAGGAGCATAGTATACAGGTGCTGATGGAGCGGGCGCTGGTGTGCTCGGAACAGGCTTAGGTTTTTCAGGCTTTGGTGTAGAAGGTTTTGGCTTCTCTGGTTTCGGTTTTTCAGGCTTTGGCTTCTCCGGTTTTTCTGGATCCACTGGTTTCTCAGGGTCTACTGGCTTTTCCGGATCTACTGGTTTCTCCGGATCCACTGGTTCTGTTGGATCTACTGGAGTTTCTGGGTCCACTGGTGTTTCTGGATCTACTGTTTCTCCAGAACCATTGCCGTGATTCAAATCACCACTGTCTGCTTCTCCAAGCACCAAATCGTCAGAAGGTTTAATTTCAAACTCTAAATTAGAATTTACATCTGTAGTAGACACTAAACTATCTGCATGAGCGCTTGCACCAAAAGCTGTAATCCCTAAAACTGCTGCTGCGCTTAGAGTCACTTTTGATAAGGCTTTACGCTCCTTTACCTTCATATGTTTGTATTTTGTTCTAGCCATTGTTAATTTTCTCTCCTCAAAAAATAGAAAACCTATTTTTATCATCTTTTTTTAATAAATAAATTCTCCACTTTATTCTAACAAAAAATACTTCTTTGCTCAACCGATATGAGAAATCATTTTACTTTTATTTCATTATCATTACAAAGTCCTTTTTTAAATTTAATCTGCTATACTAACATCAAGGATAAAATCATGGAAAAATATGTGACTACAAGTGATGGTGTGAAAATTTACTATAAAATTGAGGGAGAGGGGCCTGTCCTTCTTCTTCTGCATGGTAATTCGCAAAGCAGCAGTATCTTTAAACGGCTCATTAAAAGGTTAAAAACGCATTATAGATGTATTTCTATTGATACACGTGGGCACGGTAAGAGTATTTTTAATGGCAAGAAACTCAGTTTTGACCGACTAATGCAAGATGCTTTAGAGGTTATGGAAGCCGAAAGTCTTCAACAGGTCAATCTCCTCGGCTTTAGTGATGGTGCAAATATTGCAATGCTGCTGGCCAGCTGTTATCCTCAACGTATCCATAAGTTGATTCTCAACTCAGGGAATACCACTTATTCAGGACTTTACCTCCCTGTGCGTCTCACAATAAAAGTACTTCCTGTTTTTTCACAGCTTATCTACAAAAATTCACCAGCCTTCAACCTTCTTTTAGATGATGCTCTCCCCAATATCCACAAACTCCAGAATATCACAGCTCCTACTCTTGTCTTGAATAGTCAATTTGATGTGGTCAAAACCGCACATGCACGAGAGATTGCGAAAAATATTCCCCACAGCCAGCTTCTTATCATTCCTTGGGGAAGTCATCTGACTTTTTATTTTCGCCCCAATAATTTCAGCAAACTTGTCTGTGATTTTTTAGAGGGAGCAGTCAATCCAGTAGATTAGTTATTTTCCGCTTTTGCAGGAGTTTATGAATAATTCCTTTTCAGAGGTAGTGGGATAAAAATTACACTCTAGGAGCAACCTTAATCTCTTAAAATGAAAAAACACTCAAGATGAGCATTCGATGCTTTCTCGAGTGTTTTTGCTTTATTTTGGACTTTTATCCTAGCTTCACTTAAAGCTTTTGACCATTTGAAGCGATAACTTCTTTATACCAGTCAAATGATTTTTTCTTAGAACGCTTGAGTGTTCCTTTGCCGTCATTATCCATATCAACGTAGATAAAGCCATAGCGTTTACGCATCTCTCCTGTACCTGCTGATATGAGGTCAATGCAGCCCCATGAAGTGTAACCTATAAGGTCAACTCCTTTTTCAATGGCACGGTTCATCGCTTCAAAATGAGCTTTAAAGTAAGCGATACGATAGTCGTCATTAATCGAACCATCAGCTGCCACTTCATCTTCCATTCCTAAACCATTTTCAACAATGAAGAGAGGAATCTCATAGCGATCATAAAGGTCAATCAGGGTATACTCCAATCCGATCGGATCAATTTGCCAGCCGTACTCACTTGACTCAAGATAAGGATTGGCTGCTCCTCCAACGAGGTTGCCCATCGAAGCTGGTGCCCCATGTTGTTGGGTTACACATATTGTCATGTAGTAACTGAAGGTATACATGTCAACTGTTCCTTTTGCCAAAATATCTAGGTCTTCCTCAGGTATATCAAGTTCTATGTTCTTATTTTTAAAATAGCCCTCAATCAAGGCAGGATACTTCCCGCGCACCTGAACATCCGAAACAAATTTGTTAACCAGCAAATCGTATTCTTTTGTCTGCAAGACATCTTCAGGACTTGAAGTCAAAGGATACATGGTGATATGGGCCATCATACAACCTATTTCAAAGTTTGGATTAATTTCTTTGGCTTTTATTATGGCCTTTGCGCTAGCCACCATGGCATGATGCAATGCTTGGAAGCGATTCTGTTCGTTTGAGGGAATCTCATCTAAAGGAAACGCTCCTTTAGGGTGCAAGCCTAAAACGGTCAATTCACCATGCGGCATTGTTCCAAAGTTTAATTCATTGAATGTAATCCAATATTTGACTTTGTTTTTGTAACGTTCAAAACAAGTGGTTGCGTAGTGGACAAAATGGTCAATGGTCTCACGGCTAAGAAAACCATTATATTTTTCCATAAGCCCTAAGGGTATTTCAAAGTGGCTCAAAGTGACTAGAGGTTCAATCCCGTATTTGAGACATTCATCAAACACTTTGTCATAGAAGGCTAAACCGGCTTCATTAGGCTCCAGTTCATCACCTTGGGGGAAAATTCTGGACCAGTTGATACTGAGACGAAATACTTTGAAGCCCATCTCTGCAAACATGGCGATATCTTCTTTGTAATGATGATAAAAATCAATCGCCTTGTGAGACGGATAATAGGTTTCTAAATCCAAAGTCGGTGTGAAAACGCGTGACTTTCCACGCCCACCTACTGTTTTCATATCGGCTACGTTCAACCCTTTACCGTCTAGATCAAAAGCACCTTCTAACTGATTGGCTGCTGTCGCACCGCCCCATAAAAAATTATCTTTAAATGTCATCTCTACTCCTTTTAACTGAATTCACCCTCCTATGAAGTGAGTGAAAATAGATAAAAATGCGAACCTGCTTAACAGCAGAACCAGCAATTTTCCTAATTTTCATCACTTCTAAGCAGTCGGTTTTATATCTTACTCAGCTATAACTGTTAACAGTACATCTTCCCTACCTACACGCTTGGTGTCTGTAGACAGTACATTTCCATAGCTCTTAGTATTGGTTACCACTATTGGCACCTGCACATTATAGCCTACATTTTTAATCGCATCTATGTCAAACTTAAGGAGCAAATCTCCCTTTTTAACCTCTTGTCCTTGGGAGACAAAGGCTTCAAAATGTTTGCCTTCTAATTCAACCGTGTTAATACCCACATGAATTAAAAGTTCTACGCCTTGATTAGACTTTAAACCAATGGCATGCTTTGATGGGAAAAGTGTTTCAATCACACCATCAAATGGTGCATAAACTTCACCTATAGAAGGATCAATCACTGCTCCTTTTCCGAGTGCTTCAGAAGAAAAGGCAGGATCTGCAGCCTCAACTAAAGGAATTACTTCTCCTTCCAAAGGCGCGGAAATTAAGCTGTCTTGAGTATTTACCACTTGCTTACCAAGAGCTGCTTGTTTGGCTTCTTCGTGACTCATGGCTTGTTCAACATTCCCGTCTTCGAAACCAACAAGCCAAGTGGCAACAAAGCTCACCACTACAGTAGCAGCTGCAATCAATGCAAAAGTAATTGCTGGAGTAATATCGCCTTCATAAGTAATGTAACCTGGGAAGCTAAAGACACCTAGTCCACCCATTTGATAAACCTGTTGTCCTAATACTAGACTAATTCCCCCTCCCAAGCTGGCAACGACACATGATACCCAGAATGGACGCTTTTTAGGTAGGGAAATACCATAAATAGCTGGTTCCGTTACACCAAACCATCCTGAAATAAAGGCTGGGATAGCTAACTCACGCAAGCGTTTATCTTTTGTTTTCAACATCACCGCACCAACAGCTCCCGTTTGTGCAAATGAAGCTGTACCCGCAGCAGCCAAAATTGCTGTAGGTTCACCTTGAGCTGTCGCCATAATTGCAAATGGAATCAACGCCCAATGTAGGCCAAACATAACCAAAATCTGCCAAGAAAAGCCAAGGAGTAAGCCAAAGAGCAAAGGACTGAAGCCTTGAAGTGCGATAAAGCCATCTCCCAGCAAGTCCGCCGCAATATTCATCACTGGTCCAACCACCAAGAAGCCGATTGGGATAACGATGAGAGCGGTGAAAAATGGCACCAAGAAGAGTTTTACCATATCAGGAATGATTTTCTTAAGCTGTCTTTCCAAAAAGGCAGCGAAAGCAGCAATAGCAATAATCGGCATAACAGATGAAGCATAGCCTGCTGTTGGAACAGAAAATGGAATTCCAAAGAAATTCAAGCCGCCTGCTTCTGCAAACTTAGCCGTAATACTGCCGTCTAAAAATCCAGGATAAACAATAGCAGTCGCAATCATCATCCCCAAGAAAGGTGAGCCTCTAAATTTTTTCATGGCGGTGTAGCCAATAAAAATTGGTAGGAACATGAACAAACCATCACCCATTGCATTCAAAACGGCATAAGTCGGTGAAGCTTGGAAGTTTGCCCCTAAAGCAAATGAGAAAATAGCTGCCAAACCTTTAATCATACCGGCACCAGCAAGCGCTGGCAATATCGGTTGAAAAATACCTGAAACCATCTCAACAAAGCGGTTAAAGAGACTGCCTGTTGGTGCTTCTTCTGTTTCTTCAAGCACACCAAGTACAGCATCTACATCGCTACGTACATCAGGGACATGATTCCCGATAACCACTTGATACTGCCCCCCTGCTTGAATAACCGTTACAATGCCGTCAGTTTCTTTTAATACATCTGTATTCGCTTTGCTCTCATCTTTCAGTTTAAAGCGCAAACGCGTGATACAATTCGTCAGTGAGGCTACATTTTCCTTGCCCCCAACTTGCTTCACAATTTCATTTGCAAGCTTTTCATACTTACCCATCATCTTCTCCTATTTGTTATATTTTTATAGCGTTTATTAAATAATATTGACATCATCTATCAAAGCTGCTGCTGCCTCATCCAAAATAAAGGTTACATTTGGGTGTGTACGCAAGATGCTCGCAGGAATGTCCTCGGTGATTGGACCAGAAATTACTTTTTGCATGATTTCGGCCTTACCTGCACCTGATGCAAAGACGACCAACTGTTTGCTCTTCAATACTGCACGTGGACCAAATGTAACAATCTTTTCTCCTGGAAGTTCCGGTGTCAAAGTCAAAAGTTGCTCATACAACTTATGCCCAGGTGCGATAGGAATTTCAAAAATTCCTTTATCAAAGCTGGTAAAGCCTGGCATGTTGGCACAAAAATGACCATCGGTACCCACACCCAGCACCATCAAATCAATGCCCCCATTCATCATCAATTCACGTTCATAATCTTGAATGCCATCCACTGGCAGTGGATGAATATTCGCTCTGTCAATGTCCGTATGATTATAAAATGCTTGGTTAAGATCCCCCATAGTAAAGTTAGACTCAGCTTTAGGCAGAGGAACCTCATCGAAATTGTAATAATGAATGTTTGATTGATCCATGCGCAAAGCTTTACGGCGTTCAATCAAAATTTTATACATCCCTAAAGGGGTTACTCCTGCAGTCAAAGATAAATTGACACGCTGTGGCAACATCATTTTTTCAAGTACCATAGCTGCAGCAATCTCACTCAATGACTCATAATCTTTGGTAACAACAATCTTCATAAAACTCCCTTTTCTCGTTTATTTACTTCACTCTTTTTCATAATACGGCTCAAATGAACCATCAGGTAAAATTGCTCATCTGGTGAAATTTCGTAATTGTATTGTTTTTTGATGAAATCCTTTACTTTCTCGACTGTTTCAAAACTTTCTGGATATTTGTTTTTCATCATCTCAAACATCTCGCTGTCATGACCATTATGCAAATCGCCTTCTAACTTTTTGTGCGTTAAAATTCGTTCTGTGAAAAACTTCAAGTGTGTTTTGAAACGTTGAAAATAAATGTCATCGTCATCAAAGCTGGTCTTCAAGCTGTACTTGATAACCGTTAAAATTTCTTCCATAAGTTTAAGCAAAACTTCTGCTGCAGAGTTTTCGTTAGACAGACTTGCACTCACAATATGTAAAACAATAAATCCTACTTCATCTTCAGTAAAATCAATGTGCATCTCCTCGGAAACTTTAGTCATCGCCTCTCGACAAATCTCAAATTCTTCCCTGAAGATATTTTTCACATCCCATAGCAAGAAATTTTTCATGGATACACCTTCTTTAGAACGAATCACAGCCCCGTTTAAATGGTCTGCAATAGCGACAAAAAGTGCATCTGAGATTTCCGTCTCAAGCTTTTCTTTCACCATCCTAACGATATAATCTGCTGCATAAAGGATTTCTTGAGGAATACTTTCTAACAGTTGGTCAGATCCTTTATTCTCTAAGGTGTAAAGCCTTTCAATCTGACTTTTTTCACACAGCTCACCAACTTTTCTACCAAAAGCAATTCCTTTCCCCATAGCAATTTTTTCTTGACCTTGGTCGTCTATAACTAAGACCGTATTATTGTTAAGTATTTTGTTAATTTTCATTTTTTTAGACCCAAAAATTTTTGACAGAAAAAAAGACGAAATCAAAAGAAGAACTTCCCTATGAAAAGCTTACTTTTGATTTCGCCTAATTTAATAGTCACGACTTAATTGATAAACTCAGTATATAATATTCAAAAAAAACTGTCAAGCGATATGTATGCGCTTTCTGATTTTTTATTGATATTAGATGTCAAATTTGTTACTTTCACTCTCTAAAAAACAGGTTTTTAAAGACCTATTTTCTAACACAAAAATGTCTGCCATCGCTGGCAAACATTGCTTTAAACATTTTTTAGTTTTAACATGACTTATTTTATTTCGTGCGCTTCGTAATATTTTTTAGCATGACCATCACGAGACCTTCAAATTTTTCAGTGTCCTTTGTGATATCTATTCCTTTTTCTAGTGATACTGCCGCACTCCAACCTATAGCTTCTGTAATCGCAGCAGCAATCGAAGCATTGATGACATTTCCAACTCCTGGGATTAAACGAGACAGCGATCTCCCAATATACGGAATAAGGGTTACTCTTATAAAATTAACCACAAATTTATCATTAAATTTCTCACCATATATTTTATAAATCTTTCGCAACATTCTTAACTGAATAGGAACCAAGATTAAGGCATCTGCAATAGGCAGAGGCAAAGCACCTACCCCAGCAGCTGTAAGTGAAGCGCCGTGAATCGTTGTACGAACCTTTTGGAGCTTATCACGGCTTATTATTTTCTTGACACTGTCGGTTGTTTGAACATTTGAGAATTCTGAAAATTCTTCACTATTCCGCTTTTGAGTTAGTCCCAAGCCTTTCTTCTTTGTTGAAAATTTCGTTATTCCTACCATATTTTCTCCTTTAAAATAAAGTAAATTTAAGATAGATTTTTAAATTTGTCTTAATTTTGTTTGATTTCAAGTGTCTTCTCTTTTCTCGCACCTGCTGTGTTCTCTAAGATATCAATCAAGAAACTTTTTGCTCCTTCCTTAAGTTTAACATTTTCTTTAGATATTTTGAGTTCTATTGACTTTTTCTTTTTTGATGGATAAAAATGTACGTGACAAAAATAAAAACGCTTGTCATTGCTGACAAACGTTGAATTAATAATATTTACAAAGCTAATTAAGCCTTGTTTGCTGAACCGAAAACATCGATGCGTTCTTCTACTGCTGCAGTGATTGCATCAACACCTGGTTTCAAGAATTTACGTGGATCGAAGAGTTTTTTCTTCATGTATTCAGCTTCGTTAGCTTCAAATTCAGCGGCAAATTCACGAGTTGCTTTTGCAAATGCAAGTTGGCACTCTGTGTTTACGTTGATTTTAGCTACACCGTTAGCGATTGCTTCGCGGATTTGATCGTCAGGGATACCTGAACCACCGTGCAATACGATAGGAACATTTTTACCCATAGCTTCAACAAGGGCTTCGTTCAATTTAGTCAAGTGATCGATGTGGAGACCTTTCCAGTTTTCTGGGTAAGGGCCGTGGATGTTACCGATACCAGCTGCAAGGAAGTCAACGCCAAGTTTAGCCATTGCTACTGCATCTTCGATAGGAGCAAGTTCACCTTCACCGATGATACCATCTTCCTCACCACCGATAGAGCCAACTTCACACTCAACAGAGATGCCTTTAGCATGTGCTTTTGTGATAACTTCTTCAGCGAGTTTAAGGTTTTCTTCAATTGGAAGGTGTGAACCGTCAAACATCAATGAAGAGTAACCAACTTCGATACATTCCAAAGCATCTTCAAAGTGACCGTGGTCAAGGTGAATAGCTACTGGTACAGTGATACCCATTGACTCCACAAGTGTTTCAATGAGGAGCTTACAGAGTTTGTAGCCTCCCATATACTTTGCAGCACCCATTGAAGTTTGGATAAGTACTGGAGTCTTTTTAGCTTCTGCTGCACGCAAGATAGCTTGAGTCCATTCAAGATTGTTTGTGTTGAAACCACCAATCGCGTAACCATTGTCACGAGCGGCTTGTACGAATTTTTCTGCTGAAACGATTCCCATTTCAAATTCCTCCGAATATTTTCTATTACCGTCTTAGTATAGCATTTTGTGAACTGTTTTTCTAGTTATAAGTGATGAATGCGCTTGTATTCTGGATTTTTTAGAAAAAAACGGCTGATTTTTTGAGGGATTTGGACCTATACCATAAATAGAGAAAAATGAGACTGCAGCGATTTTCTATATTTCTCTTTGCATTGGGAAAAACAAAAAATCACTCAGCCTTGATACAGAGGAATAACTTGGCTAAGGGACTTTATTTTTGACTTAGAAAACTTATACTGTCTAATGAACAATCAGGGGAGGGCGAATACCACCACTAAGGCGAGAAAGTCCCACTTCTTCCGTCGCAAGTAATCTGCCATGTGTATTTATAAGCCATGCATAACCTGAAGCTCCAGGGGTGCGAATCCACCACCAAGCATTATCAGCTGCTAGACGCTCTAAACGTCCAGTAAAAGCGGTCCCAGGGCCTGATAGGCGTGCTACATCTGCTAAAGAAAGCGCAAAAGCACGGGGCGTACCTGTTGAAACAACTGTAGTCACATCTGCAGCAATTTCTGGGAAGTTATCTAGATTATTAGGCACCCAACGCGCAGGATCTGACCATGTAACATCTGCATCTGGCACTGCTCCTGTCACAAAGCTGTCTGACACAGGCTGTACCATGGCTTGAACTTCTGGGTCAAGAGTATCATACCACTGATTGAGACGAGTATTCTGATTATTCCAAGAAACATTTACAATCGCATGATTCCGAATAATCAAATGGTTCCCACCACCTTGATTCTCCAGATAACGGTACTGCTCCCCAGCCATAGTAAAGATGGTCCCCGGTGCCATGAGGCTAAAGTTGATTTGGTCGGGTTGGACATTCTCC